>NZ_JBQCWL010000051.1:0-208 GCF_051957375.1 Neisseria sp. P0017.S009 | reverse complement strand
CATTGGTGCTGGCCGATGATTTGGCCGTTGCCGTTGTAGTCGAAGCAGGTAATGCTGTGGCTGTTGGCGGCACGGACGAGGTTGCCGTCCGGGTCGTATTGGTAAACGGTTTCCTGAAACTTGTCGTTGTTGCGGGCGAGGGTATGGATTAAGCGTCCCAATATATCGCGTTTGAACTCGGTAATCCGCAGCGGGGTTTGGCTGTCGA
>NZ_JBQCWL010000050.1:0-230 GCF_051957375.1 Neisseria sp. P0017.S009 | reverse complement strand
AATCCGTATCACCGACTAATCAAAAACCATAAAATCATCTCTTCTGAAATTAATTCCCCACTCGCCGACTGTCACGCTTGCTGGCAGCTTTTTCAAGACCAATGCACTGCGTTCGGAAAAATCAAAGCCGAAAAGCCCGAGGAGTTTGCGCTGTGGACAGCCCTGTCTGATATACCCCTGCCGTATCGTCTTTCAGAAGACATTATGATTCCCGAGCATGATACATCGCC
>NZ_JBQCWL010000049.1:0-230 GCF_051957375.1 Neisseria sp. P0017.S009 | reverse complement strand
CCACTCGAGCACCCCACAAAAGCAGGGCCTTTCCGTTCGACTTGCATGTGTTAAGCACGCCGCCAGCGTTCGTCCTGAGCCAGGATCAAACTCTCCAATGAAAAAATATCACCCACCCACACACGCACACACAGCACGCACACAGGCAACAGTGACACCACGAAGAATCCAATACACTAACCCCAAACACTAACCAAAAAATATTCAGTCACATGTCCAGAATCACAAAG
>NZ_JBQCWL010000048.1:0-232 GCF_051957375.1 Neisseria sp. P0017.S009 | reverse complement strand
CATTTTCGATTTTTTTGGCGATGATGATTTCGTCTTCACGCGTCATCAGATCGACTTGCCCCATTTCACGCATCTACATACGCACAGGGTCGGTTGTGCGGCCGAATTCTTAATCTGCGCTGGAGAGTGCTGCTTCGGCTTCTTAAACAGCATCGTCGTCGGTCATGGCGGCGGCGTTGTCGCTCAATAGGATGTCTTCAGCATCGGGGGCTTGCTCGGTTACTTGGATGCC
>NZ_JBQCWL010000047.1:0-239 GCF_051957375.1 Neisseria sp. P0017.S009 | reverse complement strand
TTTTTATTATTATTCTTAATCTTTCTATGATAGAGATTGACTCAAAGGTGTAGGTCTTCGCTGATCTTCATTGGGTGCTTTATTAGGATTTTTTTGATAGGCTTTTAAATCTTAATTATTTTGTGTCTTTGTCGGTGATTTTTTGGTCGTTTTATTTTTTTTCTTGATGTTTGTTTATTTTAATTTAGTACTTGGTTTTGTTTTGTAAAATGACGTATTTTCTGTGGATGTTGTTTTTT
>NZ_JBQCWL010000046.1:0-239 GCF_051957375.1 Neisseria sp. P0017.S009 | reverse complement strand
CTCCGGGTAGCTCAACGCGGGCCGGCGGGCCAGCGCCCCTGTGCGCCTCCCTAAAACCCTCTCACCACCCCATCCCCCCAAACACCCCCTCAGCCCCCACCTGGGTGGCGGTGGGGCGGCGGCCCCGCGCCCGCGTGTGCGGGTGGGGGGTTGATCTCACCCGCGGCCCGCCCACCCCCAGTAGCTTCCCCAAACCGCCCACCCCGTGTCCCGCCCAAAAATCGACATTGCCTTCAAAC
>NZ_JBQCWL010000045.1:0-239 GCF_051957375.1 Neisseria sp. P0017.S009 | reverse complement strand
CTACGGGCGATTCCGCAGCCGTTTGCTTCGATGCTGTCCAAGCCGCGAAAGCGCGCGGGATCGACATCGTGCTGGCTGATACCGCCGGCCGTCTGCCGACGCAGCTTCATTTGATGGAAGAAATCAAAAAAGTGAAGCGCGTGTTGCAAAAAGCCATGCCTGATGCGCCACATGAAATCATCGTCGTGCTTGATGCCAACATCGGTCAAAACGCCGTCAACCAAGTCAAAGCGTTTGAC
>NZ_JBQCWL010000044.1:0-239 GCF_051957375.1 Neisseria sp. P0017.S009 | reverse complement strand
CCCAGAACGCCGCCGGTTCGCCACCCGCATCCCCCACCCCAGAACGTTGCAATGGCCCCGACCCCGCCGGGTCGGTGCTACCACACAGGGTTAGAGTACCGGCCTGTCACGCCGGGGGTCGCGGGTTCGAGCCCCGCCCGCCGCGCCATCACTGTCACTTATACAGATCTGACGCTGCCGACGAGTAACTGCAGGTGGAGAGCTCGGTGGGCGCCGGCGCATGAACAAGCCGGGGGGGG
>NZ_JBQCWL010000043.1:0-241 GCF_051957375.1 Neisseria sp. P0017.S009 | reverse complement strand
CTACCACCCCGATGCTGCGCTGGCCGCCGTCATCGGCAGCGATGCCGTGGCCCGCACCGAGGCACTGAAAAAACTGTGGGACTACATCAAAGCGCACAACCTGCAAGACCCGCAAGACAAACGCACCATCGTGGCCGACGACAAACTGCGCGCCGTGCTGGGCAAAGACCGCGCCGGCATGTTTGAGCTGACCGGCCTGATCGGCCCGCACCTGGTGGCCAATGCGTAAGAACGTGTTCAC
>NZ_JBQCWL010000042.1:0-243 GCF_051957375.1 Neisseria sp. P0017.S009 | reverse complement strand
CTTCCTGATAGCCCGACAGGTTTTGCAGGCCGATGATGGCCGAAGCCACCCACGGAAAGCCGCGCCGCTGCTCCGGGCGGTCGTGCAGGAAAATATGGCTGATTTGCTCTGCCGGTACCCGTTCGCGTAAATTGCCCGTATTCGTCTGTCCGTATGATTCGCCCGGATGTGCCGTCCGCAGCCAGTACGCCACAGGACGGGAATAGCTGTTTAACTCAACACCCATGCGCACGGCGTTACGCC
>NZ_JBQCWL010000041.1:0-247 GCF_051957375.1 Neisseria sp. P0017.S009 | reverse complement strand
AGCTAATATGAGTTTCACTAACCCGACACAAACACCGGAGCAACAAAAAGCTTATGCTGAAAAAGCTGAAGTATTAAGAAAAGCAATGGCCGAGTTACAAAAACAAAGTGTCGAATTAGAACAAAAATTTAATCCTGCACCGGTCGCAGCGCCGGCACAAGACGCAAAATAATATTCTGACTTATTTATCTAAAAATAAATCGCCTTATTGTTCCGCAGTAAGGCGATTTTTTATATGAAATATACC
>NZ_JBQCWL010000040.1:0-248 GCF_051957375.1 Neisseria sp. P0017.S009 | reverse complement strand
GTCGGATATTGTGGAGGTTGGCATTGTCGGCATGAGTCTCGGCAAAATGGCTGAGGGATTGGCGGCAGCCTTCCATGGCGCGGCCGAGGCGTTTGCTGTATGCGTAGGGTTTGTTGTTGCGCAGGGAGGAGGCCACGTTGCGGCACGCCTGGCCTTGCATTTCGAGCAGGCGGCGGATGCGGAAGATGAGGTCGGTATTTTTGAGCTGTTCGGCCATTTCGCTGTAATCGACGTGGGCGGAGCTGATG
>NZ_JBQCWL010000039.1:0-249 GCF_051957375.1 Neisseria sp. P0017.S009 | reverse complement strand
GATAATCAGCGCATAGGCATTGCCATATTGCAAAACATGGCTTTGCATCAAACTCTTGAACTCATAGGCCGTCTGAAACTTATTCGGCTGCCGTTTCAGCAGTTTCCAAACAGGATGCTCCGTAGCAGTCTCACGCCCGTCATCGTTATGCAGCACATTCAGCGGCAACATCCCGATACTTTGGCTGATTAACGTGACACACCGATACAGCGCGGCATTGCACAAAGCCTTTCGCCCATCAATACCCAC
>NZ_JBQCWL010000038.1:0-251 GCF_051957375.1 Neisseria sp. P0017.S009 | reverse complement strand
CAAATCGGTAAAGCCTTAATCAATATATTTGGTGATGACTGAATCAGTCAGTAAGCTTTTATCTCTTTAAGTTCTTCAAATGATAGAGTCAAGCCTCACGAGCAATAAGTATGGGTTAGCTTCACGCGTTACCGCGCTTCCACACCCCACCTATAAACGTCCTGGTCTCGAACGACTCTTTAGTGTGGTTAAACCACAAGGGAAGTATCATCTTCAGGCGAGTTTCGCGCTAAGATGCTTTCAGCGCTTAT
>NZ_JBQCWL010000037.1:0-255 GCF_051957375.1 Neisseria sp. P0017.S009 | reverse complement strand
ATGCGGTGTTGTTTTTTTTTTTTATTGCCCACGGTGAGGTTCCGCACGCGGTTGGGTTTGTTTTTGTGTCCCTCTCGGGGTTTTTGTGCGTGCTAGTGACCTAGCGTAATTCCGCGGGGGGGTGTTTTTGTGTTTTGGGGTGTATCCCGCACACCCCCCCGTCCCACCTGTTGTTTGGGGGTGGTGCGGCACGCAAAACCAAACACACCGCCGGGGGCGCCCACAGATTGTCTGGCGCGGCGTGTGGCGGGCGCG
>NZ_JBQCWL010000036.1:0-258 GCF_051957375.1 Neisseria sp. P0017.S009 | reverse complement strand
GGATAGTCATTGCATTTATTCGATATTTCATGATACAGTTCAAAAAAAATTACTATTAGGAGTTTCTCAAGTCCGAACAGCAAAAATTATTTTCAAACCAAGACGGTACATCGCTTTTCTACCGCAATCGCCCTGCTGCTGATGGTTCTTCCGCCAAAGCCATTGTGCTGTGCCATCGCGGGCATGAGCACTCCGGCCGGATGAGGTTTGTGGCAGATGAGCTAGGTTTGGATGAGTTTGCCTATTTTGATTGGGACG
>NZ_JBQCWL010000035.1:0-260 GCF_051957375.1 Neisseria sp. P0017.S009 | reverse complement strand
GGCGCATACAATGCAAATCCGGTAAACACCATTACTACTGCTAGAATGAACATTACCAAATAAGATGCTGCAGCAAGTGCATTATGACCAATAGGAATATTGGTAAATTTATATTCTTTTTCGTTGAATAAAAAGATATCGTACTTGATTACGTGCCACATTTTTTCTCTTCCTTTTTTATCAAAAGGTACAAATTGTCTCCAATTGGCAAATCTGTTTCCCACAAAAGCCCAATAAACTCTCATAAACATTACAGCAAC
>NZ_JBQCWL010000034.1:0-265 GCF_051957375.1 Neisseria sp. P0017.S009 | reverse complement strand
CTTCAGCAACTACCGCTTCAAACTTTCAGACGGCCGCGAAGTATTTTTCCGCCTGACCGCAGCCGACACCGCCAAAGACAACCGCAAAGACAACGATGCCGCCCGCGTATTTGCGCTGGCACAAGAGCGAGTGATTGAAAAAGAAGACGACAACGGCGACATTTACGAAGAAGCGGTTTATCCCGTCCGCGAAATTTCAGACACTTCGGGCGGCAAAACGCTGGAAATCCGCTTCGAATACATCGTTGCGTCCAAAGGCGAGAAG
>NZ_JBQCWL010000033.1:0-270 GCF_051957375.1 Neisseria sp. P0017.S009 | reverse complement strand
CAAATTGGCATCCCAAGTATGCTGCTCATCAAAACGCTGCTGCATTGAAAACGCTACGCTTGAAGAGCAAATAACGTTGTTTTTGCTCAACTTGTCCGCAGCCACTTTCATTGACGGATATTCTTGGACTTGTTTGGCCAAAACATTACGCGCATGCTTGGTCAAATTGTCAGAAATACGTTCCAAAACATGAATAGGATCGCTCAAGCCTTGACTTTCACTGCCAAACAATTGGTTATCCACCTGGCTGGCGATAAGATAAGCTTGCTG
>NZ_JBQCWL010000032.1:0-272 GCF_051957375.1 Neisseria sp. P0017.S009 | reverse complement strand
ACCGCATATCACTATAACGAAAACCATCAGCCCGACCGGATTACCGACTGCTCGGGTTACGAAACCAAACTCTCTTATACCCCCGAAGGACAGTTGGCGCGTATTACCGATGCGCTGGGGCAGCACACCGAATACCACTACGACGCCAATCAAAACCTCACCCTCGCCCTCTATCCAGACGGCAGCAAAGAGACTTTCGGCTACGATGCTGCAGGTCGTTTGACCACCCATACCGACGGCGAAGGCCACACCACCTCCTACGAATACGGCCA
>NZ_JBQCWL010000031.1:0-279 GCF_051957375.1 Neisseria sp. P0017.S009 | reverse complement strand
GTTTATGTGTGCCTGCCGCAGACCATCAGGCCGTCTGTTGTCAATTGCCCAAACGGTTCAACAGTTTACCCAACAGTTGTTGCAGCGTATCATAATCCTCTTTCATGAAATATTCCCACGCCTGGCCGCTCTGACGGGCAATTTGCGGCCATACTTCGTGGATGAAGGTCTCACCCGAAGGGGTCTATTTTAGCACAATCTGACGGCGGTGTTTCTGATTGATATAACGCTCTACCCAGCCGCGCTCAACCATGTCGTCCGACAGGCGTGTTGCACTTG
>NZ_JBQCWL010000030.1:0-297 GCF_051957375.1 Neisseria sp. P0017.S009 | reverse complement strand
GTGCATACGCTATTGCCGTTATAGCAAAAGACAACCCTGAACAAATGGTTGTTGCACGCATGGGCTGCCCGTTGTTGGTGGCCTTTGGCGACCAAGAAACCTTTATCGCTTCCGACGTATCCGCCGTGATCGCCTTTACCCGCCGCATCGCTTACTTGTAAGACGGCGACATCGCCCTGCTGAAAGCAATCGGTATCGAAAAACTGCTAGACAAAACCGGTGCGCAAACCGAGCGCGCGATTAAAGTGTCCGAATTGTATTTTTCTTCTTTGGAATTGTGCCCATACAGCCACTTCA
>NZ_JBQCWL010000029.1:0-319 GCF_051957375.1 Neisseria sp. P0017.S009 | reverse complement strand
GTATTGTATTCACAACCCTCGCGGCCATAGGAAACCTTTATCGAAGCAAAACACCAAGGAAACTATGGACGTAAAAATATCGCAGTAACGGTGCGATTCCGCTTTAGGAGGTTTTCGACGCCTCGTGATTGGGAATATAAAACAAAACCCCTGCAAATGCAAGGGGTTCGGTTGCTCAATAATCCCATCCTTTGATAAGTGGTTTCACCAATACAAATCTAGTGCAATTATTGCAGTTATAGGAAGCCGTCTGAAGCCTTGTTCAGACGGCATTTTCTGTTTACCTTGCCGTAGCCTTGCTGTAAATGCCTTTAAGACA
>NZ_JBQCWL010000028.1:0-331 GCF_051957375.1 Neisseria sp. P0017.S009 | reverse complement strand
GTACAAAACATCGGCGCATACGGCGTTGAAGCGAAAGATGTTATCCATAGCGTACGCTGCTTTGATTTGGATACGGACACCTTTGTCGAGCTTTCCAATGCCGACTGTGACTTTGCCTATCGTGAAAGCCTATTCAAACAGGAAGGCAAAGGGCGTTATGTGATTGTTTCGGTTGTATTTGCGTTAAAAGAGCATTTTGTGCCGAACTTGGGCTATGGCGATTTGGCGGCAGCGGTTGCCGAACTGAGCCAAGGCCGAGAAGCAACAGCTAAAGATGTTTCCGACGCAGTGTGTGCAATCCGCAACAGTAAACTGCCTAATCCTAACGTGC
>NZ_JBQCWL010000027.1:0-332 GCF_051957375.1 Neisseria sp. P0017.S009 | reverse complement strand
ACCGCATATCACTATAACGAAAACCATCAGCCCGACCGGATTACCGACTGCTCGGGTTACGAAACCAAACTCTCTTACACCCCCGAAGGGCAGTTGGCGCGTATGACTGATGCGCTGGGACAGCACACCGAATACCACTACGACACCAATCAAAACCTCACCCTCGCCCTCTATCCCGACGGCAGCAAAGAGACCTTCGGCTACGATGGCGCAGGTCGTCTGACCACCCATACCGACGGCGAAGGCCATACCACTTCCTACGAATACGGCCAGGACGGTCTGCCGACCCGACGCACCAATGCGCTGGGCCATACCTTCGGCTACCACTACGA
>NZ_JBQCWL010000026.1:0-363 GCF_051957375.1 Neisseria sp. P0017.S009 | reverse complement strand
TTGGTCACACTCGGGCCACCGGTAATGGTGAGGCCGTCTGTATTCAGTTTGCTGTCGCCTGCGGTGACGCTGTCAACGGTAATGTCTTTGGCCAGTTTGAAGTCAATCTGGTTGTCAGACACGGTGGTCACGATGTTTTTGTCGCTGCTGCGGTAAGCAACGGTTTCGCCCAGTTGGACGTTGTCGTCGTTACCGTTGTCGGCGGCAATGTTCAGACCTTTGGCCACGTTGGCGTTGGTTTCTTTCAGCTGACCGTAGTTAACGGCGTCGGTATCGTCGGTACCGGCGGCTACGTTGGTCACTTTGTTGCCGGCGTTGTTCAATCCGTCTTTGGTCAGTTTGACATCACCTGCTTTAACGCCG
>NZ_JBQCWL010000025.1:0-365 GCF_051957375.1 Neisseria sp. P0017.S009 | reverse complement strand
CGGTAGTTGTCGTCATAGTCGAAATGCAGGATAACGCCGTCCGGACGAGTAATACTTTCTACCTGGCCTTCGTTGCTGTACTGATAACGGGTAACGCGTCCCATTGCATCGGTGTGGCTGAGCAGACGGCCCAAGTCGTCGCGTTCCATCAGGTTGGTGCTGCCGTCGGCAAACACCCGTTTGGTCAACTCGTTGTTGTAGTCGTAATGATATTGCTCGGTACGGCCCAATACGTCGGTTACCTCCGTGTAACCTTCGTGATAGGTAAAACGCCATTCCTCGCCCAAGGAAGTCCGGTTGCGGATGACTTTGCCGGTCGGGGTGTAATGGTCGTATTCGTATTCCGATACCAATCCGGCCGCATC
>NZ_JBQCWL010000024.1:0-383 GCF_051957375.1 Neisseria sp. P0017.S009 | reverse complement strand
AATCTGATGGTGTCGCATACGGATGCGGCCGGATTGGTATCGGAATACGAATACGACCATTACACCCCGACCGGCAAGGTGTTGCGCAACTGGACGTCTTTGGGCGAGGAATGGCGCTTTACCTATCACGACGGTTATACCGAGGTAACCGACGTATTGGGCCGTACCGAGCAATATCATTATGATTACAACAATGAGTTGACCAAACGGGTGTTTGCCGACGGCAGCACCAACCTGATGGAACGCGACGACTTGGGCCGACTGCTCAGCCATACCGATGCAATGGGACGCGTTACCCGTTATCAGTACAGCAACGAAGGCCAGGTAGAAAGCATTATCCGTCCGGACGGCGTCATCCTGCATTTCGACTATGACGACAACTA
>NZ_JBQCWL010000023.1:149-400 GCF_051957375.1 Neisseria sp. P0017.S009 | reverse complement strand
GGTGCAACTGGTGCCGACGGTAAGAACGCTGAAGCCGACGTTAAAGACAACGGCGACGGTACCCACACTGTAACCATCAAAGACGGTAACGGTAACACTACTACCACTATCGTTAAAGACGGTGCAACTGGTGCCAAAGGTGATACCGGCGCTACCGGCGCTACCGGTGCAACAGGTGCCGACGGTAAGAACGCTGAAGCCGACGTTAAAGACAACGGCGACGGTACCCACACTGTAACCATCAAAGACGG
>NZ_JBQCWL010000022.1:0-406 GCF_051957375.1 Neisseria sp. P0017.S009 | reverse complement strand
GGCGGTTGTCGGGGACGGTAGGGCTGTTGTTGTCGGACAGGATATTGTGTGCGGGGTCGAAGGCGAATACTTCGCTACCCGCTTTGGTAATCCGGCCCAGTTTGTCGTATTCGAACCGGGTCGTTCCTGTCCGTTGGTCGGTACTGTGGGTCAGGTTGCCGGTACGGTCGTAGCCGTAGCTGCGTTTGACGGCATAAGCCGATGTTACTGCATTTTTTGCTGTTTCGATCTGCGTCAGCTCGTTGAGTGCGGCAATTTGTTTTTTCAGACGGCCTAAGGGATCGAGTTCGTAACGGCTGGCGAGTTTACCCTGTGTGCGGTAGATTTCGCGGTGCAGCTTATCGCGTTCGATGTCGGAGATGACTTCGTCGTCGAGGCTGATTTGGTGCAGGTGGCCGCTGCCGTA
>NZ_JBQCWL010000021.1:0-413 GCF_051957375.1 Neisseria sp. P0017.S009 | reverse complement strand
GAAGCCGTCTGAAGCCTTGTTCAGACGGCATTTTCTGTTTACCTTGCCGTAGCCTTGCTGTAAATGCCTTTAAGACATAAGGCCATGCGGTCAGAGGTGTCTTTGTCCGCATATCCCCGCAACACTTCGAGGGCTGCGACGGTTCTTTTCAGGCGTGAACGGGTTTCGTGCCAAACCGTCCACATCGTAACCGCCTGTATGTTGCCAAGCTGTTTGAGCGGCGCAGAGATGTCTTTGCCCAATTCAATCATCCATGCGCCGTAATAAACCATAGCGGTAATGTCGGCTAAAGAGTTGCCGTCGATGGGTAGTTTCGGCTCGGCTTTGGGCGGTGCGTCCAACACTTCGCCCGTCAAGCCTGTGTGCAGGGTCAGCGCGTGGACGTAGGCGACGGCTTCGGGCAGCTTCTCGGC
>NZ_JBQCWL010000020.1:0-487 GCF_051957375.1 Neisseria sp. P0017.S009 | reverse complement strand
GTACCCACACTGTAACCATCAAAGACGGTAACGGTAACACCACTACTACCATCATTAAAGACGGTGCAACTGGTGCCAAAGGTGATACCGGCGCTACCGGTGCAACAGGTGCCGACGGTAAGAACGCTGAAGCCGACGTTAAAGACAACGGCAACGGTACTCATACTGTAACCATCAAAGACGGTAACGGTAACACCACTACTACCATCATTAAAGATGGTGCAACTGGTGCCAAAGGCGATACTGGTGCAACTGGTGCCGACGGTAAAAACGCTGAAGCCGACGTTAAAGACAACGGCGACGGTACCCACACTGTAACCATCAAGGACGGTAACGGTAACACCACTACTACTATCGTTAAAGACGGTGCAACTGGTGCCAAAGGCGATACCGGCGCAACTGGTGCAACAGGTGCCGACGGTAAGAACGCTGAAGCCGACGTTAAAGACAACGGCAACGGTACTCACACTGTAACCATCAAAGACGG
>NZ_JBQCWL010000019.1:0-620 GCF_051957375.1 Neisseria sp. P0017.S009 | reverse complement strand
GTTGACAGCGTCACCGCAGGCGACAGCAAACTGAATACAGACGGCCTCACCATTACCGGTGGCCCGAGTGTGACCAAGTCAGGCATCAATGCCGCCGGCAACAAGATTACCAATGTTGCCGCCGGTACCGATGACACCGACGCCGTCAACTACAGCCAGCTGAAACAGCAAAGCGCCGCTGCCCGTACCGAAGTTGCAGCCGGCACCAACATCAAAGACGTGGTGAAAACGACCGGCGCCAACGGCCAAGACATCTATACCGTCAACGCCAAAGGCACGACTGCGAGCGCAGGTTCGGACAAAGTGACCGTCACTGCTTCAGCAGAAGACGCGAACAACGTGACCGACTACAGCATCGACTTGGCGCAAGACACCAAAGACGACATCCAAAAAGGTGTAGATGCCAAAACCACCGTTGACACCAAAGGCCTGACCTTCAACGGCGACAGCGGCAGCACCAATATCGAAAAACTCGGCTCCACCGTGACCGTTGCCGGCGACGACAACATCACCACTGAAGCCCAAGACGATAAAGTGACCGTCAAGCTGAACAAAGACCTGGTGGTAGACAGCGTCAAAGCCGGCGACACCACCGTGAACAACGACGGTGTGAAAGTAGG
>NZ_JBQCWL010000018.1:0-651 GCF_051957375.1 Neisseria sp. P0017.S009 | reverse complement strand
GTAGTGGTAGCGGATGCTTTCGGTAACGGGCAGGTACAGCATGTCGTACTGCGCATCGCGCCAGTCGGTTTCGGGCAGGCCGTTTCGTGAGTTCTCTTCCTTGCTCGGCACTTTCCATTGGTGCTGGCCGATGATTTGGCCGTTGCCGTTGTAGTCGAAGCAGGTAATGCTTTGGCTGTTGGCGGCGCGGACGAGGTTGCCGTCCAAGTCGTATTGGTAAACGGTTTCCTGAACCTTGTCGTTCTCGCGGGCAAGGGTGTGGATTAAGCGTCCCAATATATCACGTTTGAACTCGGTAATCCGCAGCGGGATTTGGCTGTCGAGGTCATCTGAAAGCGGAGAGGCGTCTTTTTTAGGAACGGGTTGTCCGCCCAGTTGCGCCATCAGTTTGGCGGCGAGGGAGGCGTCGTCGCCGAATTCGCGCTGCTCGACCAGTTCGTTGCCGGCGTTGTAGCGGTAGCCGGTCAGCTTATGGTCGAAACCGCTTTCGGCAATCAGGCGGTCGAGGACGTCGTAGGCAAAACGGTAGCGCGCACCGTTTTCATTGGTAAGGCCGACCAGGCGGCGGGCTTTGTCGTAGTGGTAGCCGAAGGTATGGCCCAGCGCATTGGTGCGTCGGGTCGGCAGACCGTCCTGGCCGTATTCGTAGGA
>NZ_JBQCWL010000017.1:0-713 GCF_051957375.1 Neisseria sp. P0017.S009 | reverse complement strand
GTCCATAGTTTCCTTGGTGTTTTGCTTCGATAAAGGTTTCCTATGGCCGCGAGGGTTGTGAATACAATACCTGCTTCAGCAGGGAATAAACACGGCTCACTTTGGGAGTTTTCGAACCTCGCGGCCGCCCGTTTCGGGCAATTTCGAAAATAACCAAAGGAAACCATCATGAACAATTCAGTTCAATCTTTTAATTTCAACCAAAACCAAATCCAAGTCATCAACAAAAACGGCGAAGCGTGGTTTATCGCTTCAGAGGTTGCCGCTATGCTGGGCTACCGTGATTCATACAATATGACCCGTATCTTGGATAACGATGAAAAGGGTACTCATAATGTGAGTACCCTAGGCGGAAACCAAGATGTATCGGTTATCAACGAAAGTGGTTTTTATCACGCCGCTTTTAAATCCCGCAAACCTGAAGTCAAACCCTTCCGCAAATGGGTAACATCTGAAGTCCTGCCCACCATCCGCAAAACAGGCGGCTACCAAATCGGACAAAAAACCACCGCCGACGACCGTACCGGATTGCGCCAAGCCGTCGCCGCGCTTGTCGGACGCAAAGGCATAGACTACTCCTCCGCGTACAGCATGATTCACCAACGCTTCAATGTCGAAGCCATCGAAGACATCCCAGCCGAGAAGCTGCCCGAAGCCGTCGCCTACGTCCACGCGCTGACCCTGCACACAGGCTTGACGGGCGAAGTGTTGGA
>NZ_JBQCWL010000016.1:0-729 GCF_051957375.1 Neisseria sp. P0017.S009 | reverse complement strand
GCGGGCGAGGGTATGGATTAAGCGTCCCAATATATCGCGTTTGAACTCGGTAATCCGCAGCGGGGTTTGGCTGTCGAGGCCGTCTGAAAGCGGGGCGGCTTCTTTTTTGGGGACGGGCTGTCCGCCCAGCTGCACCATCAGTTTGGTGGCGAGGGAGGCGTCGTCGCCGTATTCGCGCTGCTCGACCAGCTCGTTGCCGGCGTTGTAGCGGTAGCCGGTCAGCTTATGGTCGAAACCGCTTTCGGCAATCAGGCGGTCGAGGACATCGTAGGCAAAGCGGTAGCGCGCACCGTTTTCATTGGTGAGACCGACCAAGCGGCGGGCTTTGTCGTAGTGGTAGCCGAAGGTATGGCCCAAGGCATTGGTGCGTCGGGTCGGCAAACCGTCTTGGCCGTATTCGTAGGCAGTAGTATGGCCTTCGCCGTCGGTATGGTTTTTCAGACGACCTGCGGCATCGTAGCCGAAGGTCTCTTTGCTGCCGTCTGGATAGAGGGCGAGGGTGAGGTTTTGATTGGCATCGTAGTGGTATTCGGTGTGCTGTCCCAGCGCATCGGTAATACGCGCCAACTGTCCTTCGGGGGTGTAAGAGAGTTTGGTTTCGTAACCCGAGCAGTCGGTAATCCGGTCGGGCTGGCAGTTTTCGTTATAGTGGTATGCGGTACTGCTGCCGTTCGGATCGGTTACCGACAGCAACAGACCGTTGCCGGCATATTCGAAACGGGTGATGTG
>NZ_JBQCWL010000015.1:0-785 GCF_051957375.1 Neisseria sp. P0017.S009 | reverse complement strand
CCGGTCGGGGTGTAATGGTCGTATTCGTATTCCGATACCAATCCGGCCGCATCCGTATGCGACACCATCAGATTGTTCTTATAGCCGAAGCTGCGTTTGACGTTGCCGTCGCAGCCGATGACGCGGATCAGGTCGCCACTGCCGTTGTATTCATAGCGGACCAGCGGACTGCCGACCCGGACCGTTTCGCCGAAGGCGGGCAAACCCTCCAACAGCGATACCGACAGCAGCCGCATTCTAGGCGACTGCTCATCGGCCACATTGCCGAAGTTCAGCGAGAACACCCGGCCGTTGCCGTCGATGACGTATTGCGGCAGACCGGTCAGCGGATGATAGACGAAACGCTGATGGTTGCCGTTGGCGTCTTCCACCGCGACCAAAGGGAAGAGGGTGGAATCTTCATCAGAACCGTCCTCCGCCACCACCAAAGGCGCAAAACGCAGCGCTATCGAACCGTCCAGCGAAGCAATGACGTAATGCCCGTCCGGATTTTTACTGAACCAAATCTGTTCGCTTTCGAACAATACCGGTTCTTCGTCATCTTCATCGACTTCCGGCAAAGGGAACAAACGGCCCTGATCGTCGATATAGGCTAATCCGGCCGCATCGCGGATAATGCGCTGGCAGCCCGGCACGCTCCAACCCTCGCCGAGCCAGCCGGTACCGTCTTGGTCAGAATAATAGCTGCGGCTCCAGACCAGCGGCAGAATACCTTCAAAGGCAAAGTCGGTTTCACCCTCCAAAAACTTCAAACCGTGTATCGGATTGACCGGACGGCCGGCACC
>NZ_JBQCWL010000014.1:0-2983 GCF_051957375.1 Neisseria sp. P0017.S009 | reverse complement strand
AGTTTCTTTTTGAACTTATTGTTCATGTGGAACATATCGCCGGCGCGAATGATGTAGCGCTTGCGGATTTTAACCGAAGAAGAATGCATCATCGGCCAGGCGGGTTTGGTAGCGGTGCGGGAAAGCACACCCTTGCGGCCCGGAAGGGCGGGTTCGTCGCCGGTAGTGCGGTTGGTTTTACTGGCCTTGAAGACGAAGGCGGGCTTGCGGTTGAGGCGGACGTCTTTGGCGACGGTCTTGGCGCCGCCCAGGTCGGCGAAGAGAGGGAAGGGGATGGGCGGCACCTAGGAAAATTGAATTGTTAAAGAACAAAAACATTATTGCTCAGGCCGTCTGAAAAGTTTTTTCAGACGGCCTGAATAAATCATTGGAAAAGAAACCGCGTGCGTGCCTTGGGATACGCACCCTACATGCGGGCTACGGCTTGCTAACTCAATCTAGTTCTGCTTGTTGGTCATTTTTACCATTGCTATCATCGCTGATCTCAATATTTTTTTTATGTGTGAATAATAAATCTAAAATTTTAGATATATTCTTTGAGTCAGGGAATTTTTTAGGATTTTTTATGTTTAAGAAATTATTAATTTCCAAGTTATGTAAATGACTTATTAGTAAAATTGTAGATAGCGGGTATTTATATGAGGAAGGATTTTTTAAAATATCCTCTATTGCTAAATTACTTCCGAAATAATAATTTTTCATTGGTAATACATAATTATCGAATATAGCAATAATTATCTCATTTATTTCATTTTCGGATGTTTCTGGATATAAAGAAATAATGCCAAAATCTTTAAAAATAGAATCAAATTTTCCAAGTTCTGAACCATGTACTTTAAAATTACTTGGTGTGTCATTTTCATCAAAAATATCGTTTATTTCAGGATAAAATTTTGGGATAATTGTACTTAATTCTATAAATTTTTGGTCTAGAATATTTTGCTCATTTATATAAGAAACGATAGAAAATGAGCATAATGCCCCAATTTTTACATGCTTACCTTTTTTAAATTGGAAGTTAATTTTTCCAAAAAAAATGTCATTAAAAAAAAGTGAAATAATACAATCGTGTTTTTTAAATGAAATATGGTTAGCTTCCAAATATGAGCAGAAGCTATTTAATATTTTTTTCTTCATTTTTTATACCTCAATAAAATAAATGTTATATCTCTTCCATTTACATTAACAACTTTGCCTTTAGAAGTTAAAATAGTTCCTCCTCCTTTTCTTGATGTATTTGCATTTGCACAACGACCAGTTGGAAACGCGTTTGATGCTCGTTGATTTTTAGTAAGCCTACCTGAGCCAAATTTTGATTCAAATACATAAGTCTTTCCGCCACGTTCAGCAACAATATCAGCAATAATATTTTGCCCATTCACAGTCATGGGTACTTGTGTTCGAATATTTTTGAATCCATTTCTTGCAACATCAAATAGAGCACGGGCCTCTCCTCGTCTACCATTAAAATGTGGAATTCCTAATAAACCCAAGGGATCTAACCACATTTGAACATTTGGCGCAAACCAATACAGATTATCCCCACCCATCAACCCAATCGGATCCTGATTCACAAACCTACCCGCATCAGGCTCGTAATACCTGAAGAAGTTGTAATGCAGCCCCGTTTCACGGTCGGCATACTGGTTTTGCAGGCGGAACGGCTGGTATGCGCTATCCGTTACCTTGGTTTCCTCTTTCAGACGACCCCAGCCGGTGTAGTTGCCGAACCATAAGAGGTTGCCGTCCTTATCAGTCATCTCGCGCGGGATGCCGATTTGGTCGCAGTGGAAGTAGCGGGTCTGTTGTTGGTTTTCTCCTTCTGCGTTCGTCCAATCGTGGACTTGCGCCAGCGGTTCGTAGGACTCTTGGTCGGTATAGATATAGGTATACCTACCGTCCAAGTGGATTTCTTGCAGCAGATGGCTGCCGTCCCAGACGAAGCGGGTTTGGTTTTCGAGGTCGTCTGAAACTTCCTGACTGGTTTTCAGACGGCCTTTGCCTATCCTTCTGCCCAAGGCGTCGTAGGTGTAGGACCAAGTTTCTTTCGTACCGTCTTTTTTGAAGATTTCGGCTTTAACCAGTTGGTCGTGCAGGTCGTAGAAATAGTTCTGCACTTCGCCGTCAGCCAGCTCGCGGTGGATCAGGTTGCCGAGGTCGTCGTAGTAATAGGTCGTGCCGTTGTAGGTTTTCAGGCGGTTGTCGGTGACGGCATTGAGGTCGTCTGAAAGGATATTGTGCGCGGGGTCGAAGGCGAACAGTTCGTTGCCGGCTTGGGTAATCCTGCCCAGTTTGTCGTACTCGAACTGCGTCGTGCCCGTCCGTTGGTCGGTGCTGTGGGTCAGGTTGCCGGTGCGGTCGTAGCCGTAGCTGCGTTTGACGGCATAAGCCGATGTTACTGTGTTTTTACCTGTCTCGGTCTGCGTCAAGTCGTTGAGGGTGGCGATTTGCCTTTTCAGACGGCCTAAGGGATCGAGTTCGTAACGGCTGGCGAGCTTACCCTGGGTGCGGTAGATTTCGCGGTGCAGCTTATCGCGTTCGATGTCGGTGATGACTTCGTCGTCGAGGCTGATTTGGTGCAGATGGCCGCTGCCGTAATACAGGTAGTTGATTTGTCTGCCGTCGGGTAGGACGGTGGCGGTACGGTTGCCGTTGAAGTCGTAGTGGTAGCGGACGGTTTCGGTAACGGGCAGGTACAGCATATCGTACTGCGCATCGCGCCAGTCGGTTTCGGGCAAACCGTTTTGTGCGTTCTCTTCCTTAGCCGGTACTTTCCATTGGTGCTGGCCGATGATTTGGCCGTTGCCGTTGTAGTCGAAGCAGGTAATGCTGTGGCTGTTGGCGGCACGGACAAGGTTGCCGTCCGGGTCGTATTGGTAAACGGTTTCCTGAACCTTGTCGTTATCGCGGGCGAGGGTATGGATTAAGCGTCCCAATATATCGCGTTTGAACTCGGTAATCCGCAGCGGGGTTTGGCTGTCGA
>NZ_JBQCWL010000013.1:0-3372 GCF_051957375.1 Neisseria sp. P0017.S009 | reverse complement strand
GGGTAAGCGGATTAAATGGTTGATCTTACCTTTGCATGAGAGTGAGACAGACTAGCATCTCATCGGATTATCTGGTTGATGCTTCACCTACTGCTGGTGCATGTTTCCTTCGCTAATTCCAGCAAGAACCCCACACGCCTCAACTTCCCGGTCATCGTTGCAACTCGCTCTCAGTGAAACGAGTTGTTTCTCAAGCGCTTGCAGAGCGGTTATCTGCGACCGCACATGAGAGATGTGATCATCGAGCAAGGCGTTGACGGCGGTACAAGGCTGATGAGGGTCGTCCTGATAGCTCTGTAGTTCGTGAATCTCAGCCAGTGACAGGCCCAGGATTCTGCAGCGACGGATGAAGGCCAGCCCCTCACCATGCTTCTCGGTATAGACACGGTAACCGTTGTCCTGCCGATCAGGCGGCGGCAATAAGCCCTGCTGTTCATAGAAGCGGATCGTCTGTGTTTCGACCCCTACCAACTGCGCCAACTGACCAATGCGCATCAGCCTCCTCCCCAACGGATTCTTTACTCTATTGACCTTATAGTAGCTTTATAGTTTAAAATGGTACCACAACATTGTTCAAGTGGAGTCATATTATGAGCAAATCCTGTGGTGGCGCCTGTGGCGGTGATGCAACGTCCCCAGCGGATACCGATATACAGGCCTCCTCCGAGGCGACAGGGAGATGGGTCAGTGTTTATGCAGTGCCGAAGATGGACTGTCCATCAGAAGAACGAATGATTCGCCTAGCCCTGAACGGCTTTGAGGAGATTCGGGCGCTGTCCTTCGACTTGTCGAATCGCCGGCTGAAGGTCGTGCATGACGGCGAGATCGAGCCCGTCACCTCGAAACTGAAGACCTTGGGGCTAGGCGCCTCGCTTCAGGAAACCGTCGCTGCAAATCCAGAGACCATCAAGGCCGCCGAGTTTTCGGCAGCTTCTGCTAAGCAAGAATCCTGGACCCTGCGCTGGTTGCTCGGCATCAATGCACTTCTGTTCGTAGTGGAAATGACTGCCGGTCTGATCGCCCAGTCCACCGGCCTGATTGGAGAATCCCTGGACAATTTTTCCGATGCGGCGGTGTACGGGCTTGCCCTTTATGCGGTTGGACATAGCGTGAAAATGCAGGTACGTGCCGCGCATCTTGCTGGTGTACTGCAACTGATCTTGGCTGTGGGCGTGCTCGTAGAGGTGGTGAGACGCTTTGTATTCGGTAGTGAGCCTGAATCTCTGGTGATGATGGCTATCGCATTCGTCGCATTGATTGCCAATACCAGTTGTCTGCTGCTCATATCCAAACATCGGGAAGGCGGGGCGCACATGAAGGCAAGCTTGATATTCTCGGCCAACGACGTGGTGATCAACCTGGGGGGCATCACCGCCGGCGCCCTGGTCGCGTGGACCGGTTCCAATTATCCAGATCTGATTATCGGCACCATCACGGGGGTGATTGTACTTAACGGTGCCAGACGCATTTTGGCGTTGAAGGGTTAAATAATGCTCATTATTGGCAAAAAGCTCTCGCCGTATGCCCTATTGTCCATATCGGGCCTGCTGGCAGCGTCTGATCAGGCTGTAAAGTGGCTGGTGCAGCAATCAATGGCCTATGGCGAGTATGTTTCGGTGACCCCGTTCTTTAACTGGGTGCACCTATGGAACACCGGTGCCGCATTCAGTCTTTTTGCGAATGGTGGAGGCTGGCAGCGCTACTTTTTTATCGGAATCGCGGTAGTGGTCTCGATTTTTCTGATCAAGCTGATCCTTGAAAATCGTCATAAAGGAGAAGCCATCGCTTACAGTCTTATCCTCGGTGGCGCCATGGGCAACCTGATTGACCGGGTCTTTCGCGGCTATGTTGTGGATTCCTTTGATTTCTATTGGCGAGACTGGCATTGGCCGGCCTTCAACCTGGCTGATATTGCAATTGTCCTCGGTGCCTTACTTTTCGTTTCCAGCAGCTTGTTGGGTAAAAAAGCAAACACCAATGCCGAGTCGGATGGATCTGACTGACACCTACGCCTATACAACACCATGACCGAACTTCCCGACAACATCCTTCACCTGCCGCAATACCAAGTACTGGGCTGCAAATCAACCGACGACGAAATGCACTTCCAGGTGGACGTGCCCGATCCCATCGCCTGCGAGGAATGCGGCGTGCAGGGTGAGTTCGTACGGTTCGGCAAGCGTGACGTTCCCTATCGTGATCTGCCCATCCACGGCAAGCGGGTCACTCTCTGGGTGGTCCGCCGCCGATACACCTGCCGGGCCTGCAAGACAACATTCAGGCCCCAGCTACCGGAGATGGTGGACGGATTCCGTATGACACTGCGGCTGCATGAGTACGTGGAGAAGGAATCCTTCAACCACCCCTACACCTTTGTGGCGGCACAGACCGGCCTGGACGAGAAGACGGTGCGCGACATCTTCAACGCCCGCGCCGAGTTCCTGGGGCGCTGGCACCGCTTCGAGACGCCCCGCATCCTGGGCATTGACGAGCTATACCTGAACAAGCGCTACCGCTGCATTCTGACCAACATTGAGGAGCGAACCCTGCTCGACCTGCTGGCCACCCGCCGCCAGGACGTGGTGACCAACTACCTGATGAAGCTGAAAGACCGGCAGAAGGTCGAGATCGTCAGCATGGACATGTGGAACCCCTACCGGGCAGCGGTCAAGGCTGTACTGCCCCAGGCCCGTATCGTGGTCGATAAGTTCCATGTGGTGCGCATGGCCAACGATGCCCTAGAGAGAGTGCGCAAGGGCCTCAGAAAGGAGCTGAAACCGTCCCAGAGCCGGACTCTCAAGGGAGACCGGAAAATCCTGCTGAAACGCGCTCACGAAGTCTCAGACCGGGAGCGCCTCATCATGGAGACCTGGACAGGCGCGTTCCCGCAACTGCTGGCCGCCTACGAGCACAAGGAGCGCTTCTACGGCATCTGGGACGCCACCACACGGCTCCAGGCAGAAGCCGCCCTGGACGAGTGGATAGCCACCATCCCGAAGGGCCAAAAGGAAGTCTGGAGCGATCTGGTCAGGGCAGTGGGAAACTGGCGTGAAGAGACCATGACCTACTTCGAGATGGACATGCCCGTCACCAACGCTTACACGGAGTCCATCAACCGACTGGCCAAGGACAAGAACCGTGAAGGGCGCGGTTACTCCTTCGAGGTGATGCGGGCACGAATGCTCTACACCACGAAGCACAAGAAGAAGGCACCGACTGCGAAGGTCTCTCCTTTCTACAAGAAAACCATCGGTTACGGACTGCCGGACTTCGCAGAGGAACTCAACTACGGAGTCGATCTATCAACCATCTGAGGGTGGTATCAGATTGATGGGGTGAAGGTGCCCCATCAACCATTAAATCCGTATACCC
>NZ_JBQCWL010000012.1:0-4898 GCF_051957375.1 Neisseria sp. P0017.S009 | reverse complement strand
ACCGACAGCAACAGACCGTTGCCGGCATATTCGAAACGGGTGATGTGTTTCAGCGGGTCGGTATGGGTCAGCAGGTTACCCGCTTCGTCATAGGTATAGCCGTGGTAACAGCTTTCGGCATCGCTTTTACGGATCAGACGGTAGTTGTCGTCATAGTCGAAATGCAGGATGACGCCGTCCGGACGGATAATGCTTTCTACCTGGCCTTCGTTGCTGTATTGATAACGGGTAACGCGTCCCATTGCATCGGTATGGCTGAGCAGACGGCCCAAGTCGTCGCGTTCCATCAGGTTGGTACTGCCGTCGGCAAACACCCGTTTGGTCAACTCATTGTTGTAGTCGTAATGATATTGCTCGGTACGGCCCAATATGTCGGTTACCTCGGTGTAACCTTCGTGATAGGTAAAACGCCATTCCTCGCCCAAAGAAGTCCGGTTGCGGATGACTTTGCCGGTCGGGGTGTAATGGTCGTATTCGTATTCCGATACCAATCCGGCCGCATCCGTATGCGACACCATCAGATTGTTTTTATAGCCGAAGCTGCGTTTGACGTTGCCGTCGCGGCCGATGACGCGGATTAAGTCACCGCTGCCGTTGTATTCGTAGCGGACCAGCGGACTGCCGACCCGGACTGTTTCGCCGAAGGATGGCAAACCTTCCAACAGAGACACCGACAGCAGCCGCATTTGGGGTGACTGCTCATCGGCCACATTGCCGAAGTTCAGCGAGAATACCCGGTCGTTGCCGTCAATAATGTATTGCGGCAGACCGGTCAGCGGATGATAGACGAAACGCTGATGGTTGCTGTTAGCGTCTTCCACCGCGACCAAAGGGAAGAGGGTACAGTCTTCGTCCGAACCGTCTTCCGCTACGGTTAAAGGGGCAAAACGCAGCGCTATCGAACCGTCCAGCGAAGCAATGACGTAATGGCCGTCCGGATTTTTGCTGAACCAAATCTGTTCGCTCTCGAACAATACCGGCTCTTCATCATCTTCATCCACTTCCGGTAAAGGGAACAAACGGCCCTGATCGTCGATATAGGCCAATCCGGCCGCATCGCGGATGATGCGTTGGCAGCCCGGTACGCTCCAACCCTCGCCAAGCCAGCCGGTACCGTCTTGGTCGGAATAATAGCTGCGGCTCCATACCAGCGGCAGAATGCCTTCAAAGGCAAAGTCGGTTTCATTTGTCAGGAACTTCAACCCGTGTATCGGATTGACCGGACGGCCGGCACCTACCGCCCCCTTACAGGACAGACAGGTTTTAGGGGGGAGTCTTTTGCTGAACTTGCCGTTCATATGACCTTGCAGGGGCATTAGGGCTTGAATCAACCTACATTTGCTTAATAATTTGCCATTTATAGATTGTTTTTTATTTTAAAAGTTATTTTTTCACTCCAATAAAAACAGATAACACATTTTCTTCATTATCGAGTAGAGATATATCAATAATTTTATCTATTTTATTATTAAAAAATTTTAAACAGTAAAAATTAGGCTTGTTTATCAATTCTAGCCAATTACTAATATCTTTTCTTTTAATAATAAATAAAGGGAATAATTCTATTGGTGTTTTAGCTGAATCATTTATTCCACCATAAAAGTATACATATATAATATCATTTTCTTCTGGTATAAAAAAATCTAATATTTCATTTTTTATCGATAAGCTAAAATTTAATTTTGATAATTCTATACTTTTATAGGATACGAAAACACGATTGATTATTTCACACGAAAATGGATATGGAATAAATTTTTCAGAATTCAAAATCAAACTATTTAAAAAATAATTTTCTTTCATTTTTTTTATTAAATTATTCTGTTTTAAAGTAAAAATCTTATCTTTTAAAGCAGTCATAATACTATTTCCTATGTTGTACAGTTACATTATCTTTATAGTATTTCCAAGAAAATGTACCATTCCCATTATTTCTTTTTTGAACAAGATTTCCATCCATTTTTGCGGTACCTACATGCCAGTGTGGACAAGGATGTTTTGCATCAGAGGGATGGTGCGAAACAATGAGTGGTGTTCGTGAACCATTTGGATTTTTATACATATATTGTTCCCAGTTAGGTGTTATATTTTGTGCAATCGGGGTTGAGCTTGTTGGAATACCAGCTTCTTTTAAGGCAATAGTTCTAGCTGCATTTTTTGTGGGAAATTGTGAACAAGGGTCTTGCTCGTCTTTATTGCATCGCCCAACAGCAATATGCGATTTTGACCGGGAAGCAACAATCGCAGCCGCTGCATGCTGATGACCAGTAGTCGCTACTGAACTGCCAAAGCCACAAGAACTGGGAACAGTTCCTGCGAAGCCGAATAATCCCAATGGATCAATCCATGACCCAGTATTAGGCGCAAAAGCATACAAATTCGCCCCCCCCCATCAACCCAATCGGGTCCTGATTTACAAACCGACCCGCATCAGGCTCATAATACCTGAAGAAGTTGTAATGCAACCCCGTCTCAAGGTCAGCATACTGGTTCTGCAGGCGGAAGGGGTGATATGCGCTATCCGTTACTTTGGTTTCCTCTTTCAGACGACCCCAGCCGGTGTAGTTGCCGAACCACAAGAGGTTGCCGTCTTTATCGGTCATTTCTCTTGGAATGCCGATTTGGTCGCAGTGGAAGTAGAGAATTTGTTGGCGGCTTTCGCCCTCGGTATTGGTGTGGTTGTGTTCCTGTGCCAAAGGTTCGTAGCTGTCGGGATCGGTGTAGAGATAGGTATACCTGCCGTCCTGCAAGAGGTGGCTGCCGTCCCAAACAAATCCGGTTTCCTCTTTCAGGCCGTCTGAAACTTCTTCGTTTTTCAGACGGCCTTTGCCTATCCTTCTGCCCAAGGCGTCGTAGGTGTAGGCCCAAGTCTCTTTCGTACCGTCTTTTTTGAAGATTTCCGCTTTAACCAGTTGGTCGTGCAGATCGTAGAAATAGTTCTGCACTTCGCCGTCCGGCAGTTTGCGGTGGATCAGGTTGCCGGTATAGTCGTAGCCGTAGCAAAGGCTGACGACGGTGACTGTTTCTCCATTGGTTAGGCCGTCTGAAAGATTTTCAGACGGCCTTTTAAATTGTAAGAACAAAACCCGCGTGCATGCCTTTGGGCACACATACTACGTGCGGGCTACGGCTTGCTATTTTATCTAGGGTAGCTCAAAAATTTTATGAAATCATTTATTTCATCTTCATTAAAGCCATTTTCAAGATATTCTTTCTCATAAAAAATAAAATCTAATAAATATTTTCTTGAATAATCATCTAAATTATTTTTAATTTTCTCAACTTGCATAAAAAATTTATTGGGTTCTATTAATTTTGTTATTAGTACATTTAACTCAAAATCACAATTTTTGCTTAAAATATTTAGATTTTGAAAAATCAAATCAGCAATTTCCTGTTTTTGTAGGTCATTAAAGTTGAGTATAGATATTGCTCTCAGAAAATCAGAGATGCTTTGAACTACTATAAATTTATTATTAGATAATATATATTTAATAAATTTAAATTCATTCTCAGTAATTTCTATTTTATTTGGGAATATTTCTGATAATAAATACAATGCTCTACGTATATTTTTAGATGGTAGCGAATCTAGTAGTATAATTATTTGACTGAAATCTTCTTGTTCTAAAGAAGCTTCAATCATATTTTGTATATAAAAATCACTATTGCGCATAATTATCATGCTCCTATATCAATATTAAACTTCACATTGCTCCTACAAAACTTCCTCCTGCCACAAAAGCACCACATACTCCCGCCGTTGAATATATACAAACACTAACTAGCACAACAGTTCCAACAAGGGCGATTGCTGTTAAAGCATCATTATTAGTAGATGTTTTGTCTTCAGTGGAGCAATTAGTGCATTTTGTTACGGGAGAAGAAGGAGGTGGTGGTTTGTCGCAATCATTATCCACCCACTCTTTTTCGGCTTTAGCTAGTTTACTATACGCAGCATTCAGTAGCTTTACATGACCTCGGACAGTATCTCTAAGAGCTTCCCCTGGACCAATTCGCCACGGTAAATTATTTGGATTACTCTCAAGTGCGGGAATACGTTTTACGTATATTTCGTATTTAAGATTTTCTATTCTAGCTGCAATTGATGCACATTTCTGAGCATTATATAAACCAAAAATATCAACCCATCCCTGCACGTTCGGCGCAAATTGATAAAAATTGTTTCCACCCCACAGTCTAATCGGGTCTTGGTTGATAAACCGACCCACATCAGGCTCGTAATACCTAAAGAAATTGTAATGCAACCCCGTCTCACGGTCGGCATACTGGTTCTGTAAGCGGAAGGGCTGGTATGCGCTATCTGTTACCTTAGTTTCCTCTTTCAGACGAACCCAGCCGGTATAGTTGCCAAACCAAACCAGGTTGCCGTCCTTATCGGTCATTTCTCTCGGGATGCCGATTTGATCGCAATGGAAGTAGTGGATTTCCTGTTTGCTTTCGCCTTCGGTATTGGTGTGGTTGCGTACCTGTGCCAAGGGTTCGTAGCTGTCAGGATCAGTGTAGAGATAGGTATACCTGCCGTCCGGCTGGACTTCCTGCAGCAGATGACTGCCGTCCCAAACGAAGCGGGTTTCTTCTTCGAGGCCGTCTGAAGCTTCTTCGTTTTTCAGACGGCCTTTGCCTATCCTTCTGCCCAATGCGTCGTAGGTGTAGGCCCAAGTCTCTTTCGTGCCGTCTTTTTTGAAGATTTCCGCCTTAACCAGTTGGTCATGCAGGTCGTAGAAATAGTTCTGTACTTCACCGTCGGCCAGATCGCGGTGGATCAGGTTGCCGAAGCAGTCGTAGTAATAGCTGCTGCCGTTGTAGGTTTTCAGGCGGTTGTCGGGGACGGTAGGGCTGTTGTTGTCGGACAGGATATTGTGTGCGGGGTCGAA
>NZ_JBQCWL010000011.1:0-6411 GCF_051957375.1 Neisseria sp. P0017.S009 | reverse complement strand
CGTTGCCAAGATCGAAACCAGCAGCATCACCACCAGCAGCTGTATCAAGGAGTAGCCCCTCTGCACAGTTGCCCTATCCCATTTTCTGTCAAATGCCTTTAAGTACATATCTTTCTTCCCTTTATCTTCTATATCTCTATCCAACAAGAGGCACCCTATCCGTTTATCCCTTCACCCCATGTAAAGTCTCCACTGGTTCAAGTTTTATTCCCACCCCCAAACAAAGCCGCCCCGTGGCCCAACCGGCAAACGGTTCGGCCTCGGGGCGGCATATACGGCACAAACGTCCGTCAGACTTATTTTTTCACGGCAGGCTGCGCGGCCTTAGGCGCGGCAGAAGAAACCGTCGCCTCCGCCTTCAACTTGTTCAGCACCGCATCACCGATGCCCTTCACGTTTTTCAGCTCCTCCACCGATTTGAACGCACCGTTCTTCTGACGATATTCCACAATCGCTTTCGCCTTAGCCGGGCCGATACCCGGCAATGCCTCCAGTTCGGCAGAAGAGGCCGTATTGACGTTCACGGCAGCCAAAGAGAATGCCGTACACACGGCGGCAAAGACACCAAATAAAAATTTCTTCATCAGGGTTTTCCTATAACGTGTTGGATTGAATCAACCGGGCCGGCTGCAGGACAGTTTTACTTCCCCGCAGACACTGCCACACGACAGTAGAACACGGCCCTATTCCATATAAATGCATACGACATAATAACGCAAATACCGTTCGATTTCAAATATTCTAAACAGTTAACCGTAACTTTCGGCACTTTATGTTCAAGAATAACAACATAGTTATCATCCTTTAATTTAAACAACAAGAATGCACGAGTCATCAAACCGACAGAACCGACAGGCATGTAAAAAGCCCCCGACATCAGTCGGGGGCTTCGGAATGGGTGTTTGGCGGTGACCTACTTTCACATGGAAGAACCACACTATCATCGGCGCTGAGTCGTTTCACGGTCCTGTTCGGGATGGGAAGGCGTGGGACCAACTCGCTATGGCCGCCAAACTTAAACTGTTACAAATCGGTAAAGCCTTAATCAATATATTTGGTGATGACTGAATCAGTCAGTAAGCTTTTATCTCTTGAAGTTCTTCAAATGATAGAGTCAAGCCTCACGAGCAATTAGTATGGGTTAGCTTCACGCGTTACCGCGCTTCCACACCCCACCTATCAACGTCCTGGTCTCGAACGACTCTTTAGTGTGGTTAAACCACAAGGGAAGTCTCATCTTCAGGCGAGTTTCGCGCTTAGATGCTTTCAGCGCTTATCTCTTCCGAACTTAGCTACCCGGCTATGCAACTGGCGTTACAACCGGTACACCAGAGGTTCGTCCACTCCGGTCCTCTCGTACTAGGAGCAGCCCCCGTCAAACTTCCAACGCCCACTGCAGATAGGGACCAAACTGTCTCACGACGTTTTAAACCCAGCTCACGTACCACTTTAAATGGCGAACAGCCATACCCTTGGGACCGACTACAGCCCCAGGATGTGATGAGCCGACATCGAGGTGCCAAACTCCGCCGTCGATATGAACTCTTGGGCGGAATCAGCCTGTTATCCCCGGAGTACCTTTTATCCGTTGAGCGATGGCCCTTCCATACAGAACCACCGGATCACTATGTCCTGCTTTCGCACCTGCTCGACTTGTCGGTCTCGCAGTTAAGCTACCTTTTGCCATTGCACTATCAGTCCGATTTCCGACCGGACCTAGGTAACCTTCGAACTCCTCCGTTACTCTTTGGGAGGAGACCGCCCCAGTCAAACTGCCTACCATGCACGGTCCCCGACCCGGATTACGGGTCTGGGTTAGAACCTCAAAGACACCAGGGTGGTATTTCAAGGACGGCTCCACAGAGACTGGCGTCTCTGCTTCAAAGCCTCCCACCTATCCTACACAAGTGACTTCAAAGTCCAATGCAAAGCTACAGTAAAGGTTCACGGGGTCTTTCCGTCTAGCAGCGGGTAGATTGCATCTTCACAACCACTTCAACTTCGCTGAGTCTCGGGAGGAGACAGTGTGGCCATCGTTACGCCATTCGTGCGGGTCGGAACTTACCCGACAAGGAATTTCGCTACCTTAGGACCGTTATAGTTACGGCCGCCGTTTACTGGGGCTTCGATCCGATGCTTGCACATCTTCAATTAACCTTCCAGCACCGGGCAGGCGTCACACCCTATACGTCCACTTTCGTGTTAGCAGAGTGCTGTGTTTTTAATAAACAGTCGCAGCCACCTATTCTCTGCGACCCTCCAGGGCTTACGGAGCAAGTCCTTAACCTTAGAGGGCATACCTTCTCCCGAAGTTACGGTATCAATTTGCCGAGTTCCTTCTCCCGAGTTCTCTCAAGCGCCTTAGAATTCTCATCCTGCCCACCTGTGTCGGTTTGCGGTACGGTTCGATTCAAACTGAAGCTTAGTGGCTTTTCCTGGAAGCGTGGTATCGGTTACTTCATGTCCGTAGACACTCGTCGTCACTTCTCGGTGTTAAGAAGACCCGGATTTGCCTAAGTCTTCCACCTACCGGCTTAAACAAGCTATTCCAACAGCTTGCTAACCTAACCTTCTCCGTCCCCACATCGCATTTGAATCAAGTACAGGAATATTAACCTGTTTCCCATCGACTACGCATTTCTGCCTCGCCTTAGGGGCCGACTCACCCTACGCCGATGAACGTTGCGTAGGAAACCTTGGGCTTTCGGCGAGCGGGCTTTTCACCCGCTTTATCGCTACTCATGTCAACATTCGCACTTCTGATACCTCCAGCACACTTTACAATGCACCTTCATTGGCCTACAGAACGCTCCCCTACCATGCCAGTAAACTGGCATCCGCAGCTTCGGTTATAGATTTGAGCCCCGTTACATCTTCCGCGCAGGACGACTCGACCAGTGAGCTATTACGCTTTCTTTAAATGATGGCTGCTTCTAAGCCAACATCCTGGCTGTCTGGGCCTTCCCACTTCGTTTACCACTTAATCTATCATTTGGGACCTTAGCTGGCGGTCTGGGTTGTTTCCCTCTTGACAACGGACGTTAGCACCCGCTGTCTGTCTCCCGAGGAACCACTTGATGGTATTCTTAGTTTGCCATGGGTTGGTAAGTTGCAATAACCCCCTAGCCATAACAGTGCTTTACCCCCATCAGTGTCTTGCTCGAGGCACTACCTAAATAGTTTTCGGGGAGAACCAGCTATCTCCGAGTTTGTTTAGCCTTTCACCCCTATCCACAGCTCATCCCCGCATTTTGCAACATGCGTGGGTTCGGTCCTCCAGTACCTGTTACGGCACCTTCAACCTGGCCATGGATAGATCACTCGGTTTCGGGTCTACACCCAGCAACTGTTCGCCCTATTAAGACTCGGTTTCCCTACGCCTCCCCTATTCGGTTAAGCTCGCTACTGAATGTAAGTCGTTGACCCATTATACAAAAGGTACGCAGTCACACCACAAGGGTGCTCCCACTGTTTGTATGCATCAGGTTTCAGGTTCTATTTCACTCCCCTCCCGGGGTTCTTTTCGCCTTTCCCTCACGGTACTGGTTCACTATCGGTCGATGATGAGTATTTAGCCTTGGAGGATGGTCCCCCCATATTCAGACAGGATTTCACGTGTCCCGCCCTACTTTTCGTACGCTTAGTACCACTATTGAGATTTCGAATACGGGACTATCACCCACTATGGTCAAGCTTCCCAGCTTGTTCTTCTATCTCGACAGTTATCACGTACAGGCTCCTCCGCGTTCGCTCGCCACTACTTGCGGAATCTCGGTTGATTTCTTTTCCTCCGGGTACTTAGATGGTTCAGTTCTCCGGGTTCGCTTCGCTTATCCTATGTATTCAGATAAGGATACCTCCTAAGAGGTGGGTTTCCCCATTCGGACACCGCGGGATCATAGCTTTATTGCCAGCTCCCCCACGCTTTTCGCAGGCTTACACGTCCTTCGTCGCCTATCATCGCCAAGGCATCCACCTGATGCACTTATTCACTTGACTCTATCATTTCAAGAACCTCTTTGACTTCGTTTGCCTACCCGTTGACTAGGGAAGCAAACTTGAAATTCCTACTTTGATAAAGCTTACTGCTTTGTTGTGTCTTAATCCTGCCTTTTGTGTTTCAGGATTAAGTCGATACAATCATCACCCAAATACTGTGTTTGTTTCCTTTTCTCTTGCGAGAGATTTTTCATCCTTTGCAAAGAACAAAAAATTAAAACAAACTCATTGTCTTTGTTTGTTGATTTCGGCTTTCCAATTTGTTAAAGATCGATGCGTCAATATTTCACTTCGCAAATCAAAATAAGCTGCTAAGTATAGCAGGCTTCCTTTGATTTGTAAAGTTCTTGGTGGAGGCAAACGGGATCGAACCGATGACCCCCTGCTTGCAAAGCAGGTGCTCTACCAACTGAGCTATGCCCCCGTTCTTGGTGGGTCTGGGAGGACTTGAACCTCCGACCCCACGCTTATCAAGCGTGTGCTCTAACCAGCTGAGCTACAAACCCGGATTCTCTTCTTAAGCGAATCTTGTCTTCACTCAAGCTTTTCTCTTCCGCATCTTTTACAGTTTACCGATAAGTGTGAATGCATCAGGCCTCTTCTTTCTCTAGAAAGGAGGTGATCCAGCCGCAGGTTCCCCTACGGCTACCTTGTTACGACTTCACCCCAGTCATGAAGCATACCGTGGTAAGCGGGCTCCTTGCGGTTACCCTACCTACTTCTGGTATCCCCCACTCCCATGGTGTGACGGGCGGTGTGTACAAGACCCGGGAACGTATTCACCGCAGTATGCTGACCTGCGATTACTAGCGATTCCGACTTCATGCACTCGAGTTGCAGAGTGCAATCCGGACTACGATCGGTTTTGTGAGATTGGCTCCACCTCGCGGCTTGGCTACCCTCTGTACCGACCATTGTATGACGTGTGAAGCCCTGGTCATAAGGGCCATGAGGACTTGACGTCATCCCCACCTTCCTCCGGCTTGTCACCGGCAGTCTCATTAGAGTGCCCAACTAAATGATGGCAACTAATGACAAGGGTTGCGCTCGTTGCGGGACTTAACCCAACATCTCACGACACGAGCTGACGACAGCCATGCAGCACCTGTGTTACGGTTCCCGAAGGCACTCCTCCGTCTCTGGAGGATTCCGTACATGTCAAGACCAGGTAAGGTTCTTCGCGTTGCATCGAATTAATCCACATCATCCACCGCTTGTGCGGGTCCCCGTCAATTCCTTTGAGTTTTAATCTTGCGACCGTACTCCCCAGGCGGTCAATTTCACGCGTTAGCTACGCTACTAAGCAATCAAGTTGCCCAACAGCTAATTGACATCGTTTAGGGCGTGGACTACCAGGGTATCTAATCCTGTTTGCTACCCACGCTTTCGAGCATGAACGTCAGTGTTATCCCAGGAGGCTGCCTTCGCCATCGGTATTCCTCCACATCTCTACGCATTTCACTGCTACACGTGGAATTCTACCTCCCTCTGACACACTCTAGTCACCCAGTTCAGAACGCAGTTCCCAGGTTGAGCCCGGGGATTTCACATCCTGCTTAAGTAACCGTCTGCGCTCGCTTTACGCCCAGTAATTCCGATTAACGCTCGCACCCTACGTATTACCGCGGCTGCTGGCACGTAGTTAGCCGGTGCTTATTCTTCAGGTACCGTCATCAGCTGTCGGTATTAGCAACAGCCTTTTCTTCCCTGACAAAAGTCCTTTACAACCCGAAGGCCTTCTTCAGACACGCGGCATGGCTGGATCAGGCTTGCGCCCATTGTCCAAAATTCCCCACTGCTGCCTCCCGTAGGAGTCTGGGCCGTGTCTCAGTCCCAGTGTGGCGGATCATCCTCTCAGACCCGCTACTGATCGTCGCCTTGGTAGGCCTTTACCCCACCAACTAGCTAATCAGATATCGGCCGCTCGAATAACGCAAGGCCCGAAGGTCCCCTGCTTTCCTCCTCAGAGAATATGCGGTATTAGCTAATCTTTCGATTAGTTATCCCCCATTACTCGGTACGTTCCGATATATTACTCACCCGTTCGCCACTCGCCACCCAAGAAGCAAGCTTCTCTGTGCTGCCGTCCGACTTGCATGTGTAAAGCATGCCGCCAGCGTTCAATCTGAGCCAGGATCAAACTCTTATGTTCAATCTCTAACTTATAACTTCTGGTCTGCTTCAAAGAAACCGACAGGACAATGTCTAAAACATCATCTTGTCTGTCTTTCAAACAGTGTGAGGCCTAATGCACTCACACTTATCGGTAATCTGTTTTTTAAAGAGCGAATCGAATTATACAGTACATTTAGCAAATGTCAACTAAAATTATCGAAAATTCTAACTAACTGTGTTATACTGTCTGCTTCGTTTTCTTCACCGCGTCAGCAGCGAAGAACCGAACTATACGCC
>NZ_JBQCWL010000010.1:23475-31960 GCF_051957375.1 Neisseria sp. P0017.S009 | reverse complement strand
GTACCCACACTGTAACCATCAAAGACGGTAACGGTAACACCACTACTACCATCATTAAAGACGGTGCAACTGGTGCCGACGGTAAGAACGCTGAAGCCGACGTTAAAGACAACGGCGACGGTACTCATACTGTAACCATCAAAGACGGTAACGGTAACACCACCACTACCATCGTTAAAGACGGTGCAACTGGTGCTAAAGGTGACACTGGTGCCGACGGTAAGAACGCTGAAGCCGACGTTAAAGACAACGGCAACGGTACTCACACTGTAACCATCAAAGACGGTAACGGTAACACCACTACTACCATCGTTAAAGACGGTGCAACTGGTGCTAAAGGTGAAGCTGGTAATACTGGTGCAACTGGTGCCGATGGTAAGAATGCCAAGGCCGATGTTAAAGACAATGGCGACGGTACTCATACAGTGACCATCGTTGACGGTGACGGTAAAACTACTACCACTATCGTTAAAGACGGTAAGAACGCTGAAGCCGACGTTAAAGACAACGGCAACGGTACTCACACTGTAACCATCAAAGACGGTAACGGTAACACCACTACCACTATCGTTAAAGACGGTGCAACTGGTGCTAAAGGTGACACTGGTGCCGACGGTAAGAATGCTGAAGCTGAAGTTAAAGACAACGGCGACGGTACTCACACTGTAACCATCAAAGACGGTAACGGTAATACCACTACTACCATCGTTAAAGACGGTGCAACTGGTGCTAAAGGTGAAGCTGGTAATACTGGTGCAACTGGTGCCGATGGTAAGAATGCCAAGGCCGATGTTAAAGACAATGGCGACGGTACTCATACAGTGACCATCGTTGACGGTGACGGTAAAACTACTACCACTATCGTTAAAGACGGTGCAACTGGTGCCAAAGGCGATACCGGTGCAACTGGTGAAAACGGTAAGAACGCTGAAGCTGAAGTTAAAGACAACGGCGACGGTACTCACACTGTAACCATCAAAGACGGTAACGGTAACACCACTACTACTGTCGTTAAAGATGGTGCAACCGGTGCAACTGGTGCCGACGGTAAGAACGCTGAAGCTGAAGTTAAAGACAACGGCGACGGTACTCACACTGTAACCATCAAAGACGGTAACGGTAACACCACTACTACTGTCGTTAAAGATGGTGCAACCGGTGCAACTGGTGCCGACGGTAAGAATGCTGAAGCTGAAGTTAAAGACAACGGCGACGGTACTCATACTGTAACCATCAAAGACGGTAACGGTAACACTACTACTACTGTTGTTAAAGACGGTGCTAAAGGTGATACTGGTGCAACTGGTGCTAAAGGTGAAAACGGTAAGTCTGCTGAAGGTAAAGTTGAGCGTGATGAAGCTAAAGGTACTTCTACTATCACTATCAACAACTTCGATAAAGACGGTAAAGTCATCTCTACTACTACTGCAACCGTGAAAGATGGTAAAGACGGTAAAGATGGTAAAGATGCTGACGGCACCTTCGGTCTGGTTGACGAGACTGGTACTACTGACGGCTCTATCTCCAAAAAACTGAATAACACTATTCAGATTAAAGGTGATGCGGGTACTAAAGTCCAAGTATTCGACAAAGCAACCGGTAAGACTTCAGAGAAAGAAGTTCAAAACATCTTCGTTAAGAAAGACGGCGATGCGCTGAAAGTCAGCTTGAACCCTGATCTGACCGTTAACAGTGTTACTACTAACGAACTGAAAGCAGGTCCTGTAACCATCAACCAAGGTGGTATCGATGCCGGCAACACTACTATTAAAAATGTTGCTCCAGGTAAGAACGGTACCGATGCGGTTAACGTTGACCAGCTGAACCAAAAATTCGGCGATGTGAACAGCAATGTGAACAAAGTTGACAACAACGCCCGCGCAGGTGTGGCTCAAGCTCTGGCTACTGCCGGTCTGCCACAAGCTTACTTGCCAGGTAAGAGCATGCTGGCTATCGGTGGCGGTCACTACCGCGGTGAAACCGGTTACGCTGTCGGCTTCTCTAGCATCTCCGATGGTGGTAATTGGATCATCAAAGGTACTGCTTCCGGCAACTCACGTGGTCACTTCGGTGCTACCGCAGCAGTTGGTTACCAATGGTAATCTGACTTTCAGACGGCCTGAAAAAGTCGTCTGAAAAGACGAAGCAAAGTAAATGCGGCCTATTTAGGCCGCATTTTTTTATGCTTAGATTATGTTTTGGGTTGATTCGATGAGTTAATCGTAATAGTAGCCAAAGAGAAATGAATATATCTTTAGCAGTCTGTTGTAATTTTAAAGGCCGTCTGAAACATCATTGGATGTTTCAGACGGCCTTTCATTTATTCGCACGATATACCATTAATCTCAAATATTTGCGCGTTCGACTTCTTTCCATGCGTCTAGAATCAGGCTGCCGTCGTTGTCTTTCAGCAAAGTAGCATCTGAGAGCATACGGCGCCAAGTGCGGGCATTTTTTAGGCCGTGCATTAAGCCTAGTGCGTGGCGGACGATATGGCGCAGGATTGTGCCTCGTCCTAAGGCGATTTGTTCGCGACTGTATGCATATAGCCAAGCTGCTAAGTCTGCGTATTGGATTGGTGCGTGTGCGTCGTTGTAAAACATTGTATCCCAATCGCGCATCAGCATTGGATTGTGATAAGCCTCGCGCCCGATCATGACCCCATCGACAAATTTCAGATGTTCGGCGATTTCTTCGTTGGTAGTGATGCCGCCGTTAATCAAAATTTCCAAGTCGGGAAAATCTTGTTTTAAACGATACACGTATTCATATTTGAGTGGCGGGACTTCGCGGTTTTCTTTCGGGGATAAACCGTCCAGCCAAGCATTGCGTGCATGGACAATAAATGTGCGGCAGGCTGTTTTTTCGCGAAGTGTTCCCACAAAATCTGCTACGACTTGATATTCTGTCTGTCTGTCTACACCGATGCGGTGTTTGACCGTCACCGGAATTTCAACTGCATCCTGCATCGCATTCAAACAATCTGCCACCAAATCTACATCATTCATCAGGCAAGCGCCGAAAGCGCCTTTTTGAACGCGTGGGCTGGGGCAGCCGCAATTTAGGTTGACTTCGTTATAGCCATACGCTTCAGCCGCTTTGGTAGCGATTGCCAAGTCATGCGGATCTGAGCCGCCAAGCTGTAAAGCTACCGGTTGCTCGCCTTCGTTGAAACTCAAAAAGCGGTCTTTATCTCCGTAAACCACCGCGCCTGAATTGACCATTTCGCTATAAAGCCAAGCATTGCGTGTAATTTGTCGCGCCATAAAGCGATAGTGTCTGTCTGTCCAATCAAGCATAGGTGCGACAGACAAGCGGCGGGAAGGTAGGGAAGAAGCAGGCATTGAGATGACTTTCAAACAAAATAATGCATTATATAGCGTATTAAATTGACTTTCGATATCGGCCGGTAAATCAAAATAATATATAAGGTATCACTGGGTGCAGCCGTGTTGTAGCTGAGGCTAAATCCATTCATGGTGGTGGAAATCCAATATTCAGACGGCCAAATAAGTTTTAAAATGTCAAACAACAAACCATTAGAATGATAAGGAAAAAAACATGGCACAATTTTTCGCCATCCATCCCGATAATCCCCAAGACCGCCTCATCAAGCAAGCCGCCGATATTGTCCGTAGTGGCGGTGTCATCGTTTACCCTACGGATTCCTGTTATGCGCTGGGTTGCAAACTCGGTGACAAAAACGCGATGGAGCGCATTCTCACGATTCGTAAAATCGATCAAAAACACCATCTGACCCTGATGTGTGCCGATTTGAGCGAATTGGGTACTTACGCCAAAGTAGATAATGCCCAATTCCGCCAGCTTAAAGCAGCTACGCCCGGCAGCTACACCTTTATCCTGCAGGCAACCAAAGAAGTACCCAATCGCACGCTTCACCCCAAGCGCAAAACCATCGGCCTGCGTGTTCCCGACAACGCTACTGCCTTGGCGCTTTTGCAAGAATTGGGCGAACCTATTTTAAGTTGCACCCTTATGCTTCCTGAAGACGAAGAGCCATTGACTGATCCATACGAAATCCGAGACCGTCTTGAGCATGCTGTTGATTTGGTTATTGATGGTGGCTGGTGCGGTACTGAGCCGACGACGGTTATCGATATGACCGATGGCACTGAGCTGATTCGTCAAGGCAAGGGCGATATTACCGTATTCGGTTTGTAAAACCATCCGCGTTTGTATAAGTAGGGATATGCGTATTCTTTCTATGACGTATTAAAAGCATATTGCCAATTTTATTGATAGCTCAAAAAACAAATTATTCAAGCAAGCAATTGTTCAAAATCATTTCATCAAAGGCCGTCTGAAATCTTTCAGACGGCCTTTTCCATTTTTTAGAAAACAATTCATTTTAAATAAAATTCCGAGCAATTGGCACGTTGCTTGCATGATTACTGTGATTGCTGATGACTTGTCGACGGAATACAACATTACGCTTATTAATAAAAACATGACTGGAGAACTTTTGATGATTAGTTTTTCTGTTCAAACGTCATGATTTTGTTTAAAAATTAAAGATAATCGGTTGATATTTTAGACTAGCGGATATTTTGTAAGTATGAAATACTATACCGTTGCGGGATAGTCAAAAGCCTAAATTTCGTCTTAAAGTGACAATAAACGTCAGCTCGAAGCAAGCATTTTGCAGGGAAATCCTCCGCAATAGATTTTTTAAAGTAGCGTCATGCTCACGCCTACGCTTTTACCCATCATAAAAAGAGAAAGACACACTAATGAATAAGATATTTAAAGTCGTTTGGAACCGTACGATTCAATCTTTCGTTGTAACGTCCGAATTGGCCAAAGGCCGTGTGAAATCGTCTGCAGAACAAAACAGTACAGATGTATCTGCCGAATCCGGTAAAAATGGTATCGCGACAGTTTTCAGATTGACAGTGATTTCGGCAGCTCTTTTGGGTGCAGGTAATTCGTATGCGGCAACTGCAGTACGAGGAAAAATTGAATTTGATGCTGTAACCAGTGCGACCGCGGTCAGCGGTGCAACAGCGACCGGTATTGGTGCTCTGTCAGTAGGAGCATCAGCCAATGCTACGGCTAACGGTGCAGTTGCGGTAGGTACGAGTGCAAATGCAACACATAATAATAGCCTTGCTGTTGGTACAAATGCCAAGGCTACTCAAACTCATGCTGTTGCGATGGGTGCAGATACAAGTGCAAGTAGTTCACATGCAACAGCGATAGGTAAAAGTGCCAATGCTGTTTCTGCAGATTCAACAGCATTGGGCGCAGATTCCAAAGCAAATGGTACGCAAGCGACAGCGGTAGGTAAGAATGCTCTTGCCAATAATACGGGTACAACGGCATTAGGCAATTCGGCACAAGCATTTGGTATAGGCTCTATTGCTTTAGGCCAATCCAGTGTTTCTCGAGGAAGTAATGGGGTTGCAATCGGTGTTGGTAGCGAGGCTTCTGCAAATGCAGAGAATGCCATTGCAATCGGTACGAATGCGGTAGGTAAGGTTACAGAATCTATCGCTGTAGGTAGCTCGGCACAGGCTCAAAGTGCAAACACTATTGCTATCGGTAGAGGCGCAGTTACAAATTCTCCTGGTATTGCTACAAAAATTCCAGGTAGAAAAGATGTGCCTGCAAGTGCCATTGCAATTGGTTTGGAAGCTAATGCAAGTAGCTGGGGCGCAATCTCAATCGGTCGTGAAGCTGGGCTAGAGATTCAGAATCCAACTAACACAACGGCTAATAATATTGCTATCGGTAATACTGCACGTGTAGGCGATAAAGCTGCAAAAAATAGTGTAAGTCAGTCTATTGCAATTGGTTCGGGTAATTACAGAGATATTGATACAGAAGGTAGACCTGAAGGTGCATGGGCACGCGGTGACCAATCTATTGCCATTGGTGGTAATGTTGTGGCTAATGGCAACTCATCTGTTGCTATTGGTGGTGACGATTTAGTTGCAGTAACAAAAACTTTATATTCAGGTAACGCTTCTGACGAGTTTGTTTATTACAATACAGACGGTAGTGTTAGAGAGCGTTACGCGCTGACCGGTAAGAATTTGGGCACGATCTACACGAAGATGAGCGGTGATACGATTAGTGGCTATCCGACTACATTTGCCGGTCAAGGCTCGGTTGCCTTGGGTGTTCAAGCCAATGCGACTTCTGATTTATCTTTGGCTGTTGGTACAAGGTCTCAAGCCTCCTCATTTGGTGGTGTGGCTGTGGGTACAGGTGCAAAGGCAACTTTGCTGAACTCTGTAGCTTTGGGTACGGCTTCTAAAACCGATAAAGAAGGTCGGGCATACGTTCAACGTGAAATCATGGGCGTGACCTACACTTGGGCAGGCGGTGCAACTACCGATGCAGGTGATGTTGTGTCTGTCGGTTCTAGAGGTTATGAACGCCAAATCATCAATGTATCCCCTGGCGATATTTCCGCTACTTCCACTGATGCGATCAACGGCTCACAGCTTTATGGTGTTTTGAATGCAATTGAACGTGTCCGCTATTTCTCTGTTAAGTCAGAAGAAGGCAAAACTGACGGTACGAAAAACTGGAACAATGACGGCGCAAAAGCAACCAATTCGATTGCCATCGGACCAAATGCGGCAACAAGCACTGGTGCGACGGGTAGTGTTTCCTTGGGTCATAATGCCAACGTACTTGGTTCATCTTCTATTGCCGTTGGCCCAAATGCAACTGTAACTTCGGGAACTGTGGGTGCCGTGGCTTTAGGCTCTAATGCCAATTCTCGCGGTACAGGCTCTATTGCCATAGGTTTGAATACAGAAAATGATCGCAATTACTCTATAGTCGTCGGTGCTCACAGTAGAGCCAACTACGAAAATGCAACTGTTGTCGGTGCAAGGGCAGCAGCACAAAATAACGGTACGGCAATGGGCTATTTGTCAAATGCAGTCGGTGATGATTCTGTTGCAATTGGTCATCAGGCGCAGACTGCTCAATCTTATTCTATTGCCATTGGTAAACAGGCAAACAGTTCAGGCCTTTATTCCACCGCTATTGGTTCCTCAGCCCAAGCTGCCGGGCAGAATAGTTTTGCCGGTGGTAATAATGCAAAAGCAACTGGAAGCGATTCAGTTGCGTTGGGTAATGGTGCGACGACTACGATCGGTAGCTCTGTTGCATTGGGCAATGGTGCTGTCGGCGCAGCCAATAATTTTGATGCAACAGCTAAAAATGCAACATTCAAAAACGATAGCGGCGCTGCGACCAATGTCAGCTATGCTGCTTCTTCATCTGGTAAAACAGGCGCGGTTTCTGTAGGCAGCGCAGGCAATGAACGCCAAATCCAGAATGTTGCCGCAGGCCGTATTTCCGCCACTTCAACCGATGCAGTTAATGGTAGCCAACTGTACACAGTGATGAACAATGTTGGACACAATATCCAACAAAACGGTACAGACAAATCCCGTATCAATAACAACGGTACAGTCAACTACGCTAATGGCAACTTGACGACCGTTGCAGTTACTGATGGCGAGAATGCATCAAAAGTCCAAATCAACGTCACTCAAGGCACATTGTCTGTCAATAATAATGGCACAGTTTCCGCACCGACTGCCGGTGTGGCGACTGCTGGTGATGTAGCCAATGCCATCAATAATGCCAAAACCACAACCAAGGTGGAGGCAGGCAATAACGCGCACGTTAATAAAACAACTTCAGGCAAAGAAACCACTTATACCGTCAGCGCAGATAAAGCAACGGTACAAGTTTCCAATGCTTTGAATTTGAACTCTAATACCACAACTGCAGCCGATGGTGCCGTCACAACTAATTACAGTATCGATCTCGCTCAAAGCACTAAAGATAACATCCAAAAAGGCGTAGACGCCAAAACCACCGTTGACACCAAAGGCCTGACCTTCAACGGCGACAGCGGCAGCACCAATGTCGAAAAACTCGGCTCCACCGTGACCGTTGCCGGCGACGACAACATCACCACCGAAGCCCAAGACGATAAAGTGACGGTTAAGCTGAACAAAGACCTGGTGGTAGACAGCGTCAAAGCCGGCGACACCACCGTGAACAACGACGGTGTGAAAGTAGGCGACGATGTTGCATTGACCCAAGACGGCGTTAAAGCAGGTGATGTCAAACTGACCAAAGACGGATTGAACAACGCCGGCAACAAAGTGACCAACGTAGCCGATGGCGACCTCAATGCCAACAGCAAAGATGCCGTTAACGGCAGCCAACTGTTTGCGACCAACCAAAACGTCGCCAACAACGCCGCCAATATCGCCAAAGGCATCAACTTCGGCGGTACCACCGGCAGCAATAACTACGCATTGGGCGACACCATCAATGTCAAAGGCGACAGCAACATCATCAGCGAAACCGTAGCCGGTGGCGCACAGCTGAAACTGGCCAAAGACATCACTGTTGACAGCGTCACCGCAGGCGACAGCAAACTGAATACAGACGGCCTCACCATTACCGGTGGCCCGAGTGTGACCAA
>NZ_JBQCWL010000010.1:0-23375 GCF_051957375.1 Neisseria sp. P0017.S009 | reverse complement strand
CGGCGTTAAAGCAGGTGATGTCAAACTGACCAAAGACGGATTGAACAACGCCGGCAACAAAGTGACCAACGTAGCCGATGGCGACCTCAATGCCAACAGCAAAGATGCCGTTAACGGCAGCCAACTGTTTGCGACCAACCAAAACGTAGCCAACAACGCCGCCAATATCGCCAAAGGCATCAACTTCGGTGGTACCACCGGCAGCAACAACTACGCATTGGGTGACACCATCAATGTTAAAGGCGACAGCAACATCATCAGCGAAACCGTAGCCGGTGGCGCACAGCTGAAACTGGCCGATGTATTGAATGTCGGTCAAGCGGCTCCGGTGAAAATCGATGGCGACAAAGGTGAAGTCAGCGGCTTGAGCAATACGACTTTGGGTGGCAATGATTTTGCCCAAGGTAAACGTGCAGCGACCGAAGAGCAGCTGAATGCGGCCCAAGATCAGTTGGTGAATGTATTGGGTGGCAATGCGGCCAATAATGGCGGCAACATCAGCATGACCGATATTGGCGGTACTGGTGAGAACAATATCCACGATGCAATCAAAGCCGTTAATGCAACTGCCAATCTGCCTTTGACTTTCGGCGGCGACAGTGGCAAAGACGTTGAACGCAAACCGGGTACGAAGCTAAATATTGTTGGCGGTCAAACCGATGCAGCCAAACTTTCAGACGGCAATATCGGCGTTGTAGCGAATGGTTCTGATAAGTTGGAAGTCAAATTGGCTAAAGACTTGGCAGTTGACAGCGTGAAAGCCGGCGATACCACAGTCAATACTGACGGCGTGAAAGTTGGCGATGTCAATCTGACTAAAGCCGGTTTGAACAACGGCGGCAACAAGATTACCAATGTTGCAGCCGGTACCGATGATACTGATGCGGTGAATGTTGCTCAGTTGAACAAAGCTGCGGCTGCGGCTAAGACTGAAGTCGTTCAAGGCGATAACATTGTTGTTACTCAGGATGTCGGTGCCAATGGCCAAACCATTTACAAAGTGGCTACCGATAAAAACCTGAAAGTCGACAGCGTTACCGCAGGCGATACCGTGATGAATAATGACGGTGTGAAAGTCGGCGATGATGTTGCATTGAACAAAGACGGCTTGAAAGCAGGTGATGTGAACCTGACTAAAGCTGGCTTGAACAATGGCGGCAATAAGATTACCAACGTTGCGGCCGGTACGGATGACACCGATGCAGTCAATGTTTCCCAACTGAAACAAGCTGCGGAGGCATCTAAGACTGAAGTCGTTCAAGGTAAGAACATCGTTGTGACGGAAAAAACAGGTGACAAAGGTCAGACTGTTTATGAAGTTGCTACCGATAAAGACTTGGACGTTGACAGCGTGAAAGCCGGTGATACTACTGTCAACAATGATGGTGTGAAAGTTGGTGATGACGTTGCATTGAACAAAGACGGCTTGAAAGCAGGCAAGGTAAACCTGACTAAAGACGGCTTGGACAATGCGGGCAACAAAGTAACCAACGTAGCAGATGGCGATCTCAATGCCAACAGCAAAGATGCCGTCAACGGCAGCCAGTTGTACGCAACCAACCAAAACGTAGCCAACAACGCCGCGACGATTGCCAAAGGCATCAACTTCGGCGGTACGACCGGTAGCAACAACTATGCGTTGGGCAATACCATCAACGTTAAAGGCGACAGCAACATCATCAGCGAAACCGTAGCCGGTGGCGCTCAACTGAAGTTGGCTGACGAGATTAGCGTGAAGACAGTGAATGCCGATACCTTCAAAGCAGGCGATACTGTGATGAACAATGACGGCGTGAAAGTTGGCGATAAAGTTGCATTGAACAAAGACGGTCTGACCGCAGGCAATACCGTGGTCAACAACGATGGCGTAACCATCGCTGCACCGACTGAAAGCAATCCGAACAACCAAGTCAAATTGTCTCCTGTCGGTCTGAACAACGGCGGCCAACGCATTACCAACGTGGCTCCGGGTAAAGACGGTACAGACGCGGCAAACGTGAACCAGTTGATTGGCTTGGGCAACGAATTGCAAAACAACATCAACCAAGTAGGTAAGAAAGCCTACGCGGGTGTGGCCGGTGCGATTGCCCAAGGCTCGATTCCGCAAGTAACCCGTCCGGGTGCGACCGGTATCGGTGTCGGCAGCGGCTACTACGGTGGTCAGTCTGCCATGGCCATCGGCGTGTCTGCGATGAGCGACGGCGGCAACTGGATTGTCAAAGGCAACTTCTCGGCCAATACCGACGGTCATGTCGGTGTCGGTGCCGGTGCGCTGTATCAGTGGTAAGTTGGCAATGACAGGCAACTAGATTTGCTGCCTGAATAGGGAGGCCGTCTGAAATTTTAGGTTTCAGACGGCCTTTTTTTCTGAAAACACTTGAATTTAGGCTATCTGAAACGATATGCTTCATCTATTTACCGCATGACTCTGAAAGAGAACAAATGAGCAAAACCATCCATTATTTGAAAGACTACGCCGCGCCAGCGTACCGTATTCTGAAAACCGACCTGCATTTCGATATTTTAGAACCGCAAACCATCGTCAAATCTAGTCTGACCGTTCAACCTGAAAGAGCAGGGGAGCCATTGGTATTGGATGGTTCGGCAAAACTGCTGTCTGTGAAAGTAAACGGCCGGGTCGTAGATTATGTGTTGGAAGACGAAAAACTGACGATTGCCGGCGTGCCGTCTGAAAACTTCACGCTGGAAGTAGAAACCGAAATTTTGCCGGCTGAGAACAAATCGCTGATGGGTCTGTATGCTTCCGGTGGCAATCTGTTTACCCAATGCGAACCGGAAGGTTTCCGCAAAATTACTTTCTACATCGACCGTCCGGATGTCATGTCTAAATTTACCACCACCATCGTTGCAGACAAAAAACGCTATCCGGTGTTGCTGTCTAACGGCAATAAAATTGATGGCGGCGAGTTTTCAGACGGCCGTCACTGGGTGAAATGGGAAGACCCGTTTGCCAAACCGAGCTATCTCTTTGCTTTGGTGGCAGGCGATTTGGCGGTAACGGAAGATTATTTTACAACCATGAGCGGCCGTAAGGTCAAAATCGAGTTCTACACCACTGAGACAGACAAACCTAAAGTCGGTTTTGCCGTGGAATCGTTGAAAAATGCGATGAAATGGGACGAGATACGTTTTGGCTTGGAATACGACTTGGATATTTTCATGGTCGTTGCCGTGGGCGATTTCAATATGGGCGCAATGGAAAACAAAGGTTTGAATATTTTCAACACCAAGTTTGTGCTGGCCAACAGCCGTACCGCGACCGATACCGACTTTGAAGGCATCGAATCTGTTGTCGGCCACGAATATTTCCACAACTGGACGGGCAACCGCGTGACCTGCCGCGATTGGTTCCAATTGTCGCTGAAAGAAGGTTTGACCGTTTTCCGCGATCAAGAGTTTTCCGGCGACCGGGCCAGCCGTGTGGTACGCCGTATCGACAATGTCCGTATGCTGCGCTTGTTCCAATTCCCAGAAGATGCAGGCCCGACTGCGCATCCTGTCCGCCCGGCCAGCTATGAAGAGATGAACAACTTCTACACCATGACCGTCTATGAAAAAGGTGCGGAAGTAGTGCGCATGTATCACACCTTGCTCGGAGAAGAGGGCTTCCAAAAAGGCATGAAGTTGTATTTCCAACGCCACGACGGTCAGGCTGTGACTTGTGATGATTTCCGTGCCGCAATGGCAGACGCAAACGGTATCAATCTTGATCAGTTTGCCTTGTGGTACAGCCAAGCCGGTACGCCGGTTTTAGATGCTCAAGGCCGTCTGAAAGATGGAGCGTTTGAATTGACGATCAAACAAACTATTCCGGCTACGCCCGATATGGCGGACAAACAGCCGATGATGATTCCGGTCAAAACCGGTTTGCTGAATGAAAAAGGCGAAGCGGTTGAGTTTGAATATCAAGGTAAACGGGTGAAAGAGGCGGTTTTGGTATTGACTGAAGCCGAGCAGACTTTTGTATTGGGCGGCGTCAATGAGCCGGTTATCCCGTCTCTGCTGCGTGATTTCTCTGCGCCGATTACCTTGAACTATCCGTACAGCGAGCAAGAATTGGCCACTTTACTGGCGGCAGATGAAAATGAGTTTGCCCGTTGGGAAGCTGCTCAAACCTTGTACCATCGCGCCATTAACGCCAACCGTCAGGCATTGGCGGAAGGCCGTCCTTTGCCGGAACATAAAGCATTGATGGATGCTTTGGCTTTGGTGGTTTCCGGTGATTTTGATCCGGCATTCCGTGCCATTTTGCTGCAAATGCCGTCTGAAACCGATGTATGGGCGGAAGAAGAAAATATTGACCCTATTCAGGTTCATCAAGCGCGAGAAGCCTTGCTCAATGCTGTTGCCGTCAAGTTCCTGCCTCAATGGCGCGAGCTGAACCGTCAAGCTGCCGAGCAAGAAAACCAGGCTGATGCTGCTGTTCGTTATGAATACAGCCCGGAATTGGCCGGCTGGCGCACTTTGCGCAATGCTTGCAGGGCATTTATCCTTCGTGCTGACGCAGCGCATATCGAACACGTTGCGGAAAATTACGAGGCAATGGCGCAAAACATGACACACGAATGGGGTATCTTATCCGCAATCAACAGCAATGAAAGCGAAATTCGCGATCGTTTGTTGACGAAATTTGCCGATAAATTCGCCGATGATGCCTTAGTAATGGACAAATACTTTGCTCTGATTGCTTCAAGCCGCCGCAAAGATACTTTACAGCAAGTTCAGACGGCCTTGAGTCATCCTAAGTTCAGTATTGAAAACCCGAACAAGGCCCGTTCTTTGTTGATCAGTTTCAGCCGCAATATTCCACATTTCCATGCAGAAGATGGCAGCGGCTACCGCTTTGTAGCCGATAAAGTGATGGAAATCGACCGTTTTAATCCGCAAGTTGCTGCTCGACTGGTGCAGGCTTTCAACATCTGCAACAAATTGGAAGCCAACCGCAAAGCCGTCATGACCAAAGAATTGCAACGAATCCATGCACAAGAAGGTTTGTCCAAGGATGTGGGCGAGATTGTCGGTAAGATTTTGAATGAAAAATAAAGCCTGAGACCTTTGCAAAATTCCTTTTCCCCAACAGCCGAAACCTAAATAAAGGTTTTCGGCTGTTTTTGTTTCACATATCCACTGATTCTACTCAAATACCCCCTTAATCCTCCCCGGACACCCGATAATCAGGCATCCGGGCCGCCTTTTAGGCAGCAACAGGCGCACTTAGCCTGTTGGCGGCTTTCAATAGGTTCAAACACATCGCCTTCAGATGGCTTTGTGCACTCACTTTGAGCAGACCGAAATAGGCTGCCCGCGCATAGCGGAATTTACGGTGCAGCGTACCGAAACTTTGTTCGACCACATAACGGGTCTTCGACAAATATCGGTTGCGTTTGGTTTGCGCTTCCGACAGCGGATGTTTGCGGTGGGCTTTGCGCATAATGCCGTCCAGCAACCGATGTTCTTCCAGATGTTGCCGGTTTTCCTCACTGTCATAGCCTTTGTCGGCATAGACGGTCATATCTTTGGGCAGTTCTTCCAACAAAGGCGACAGGTGTTTGCACTCATGGGCATTGGCGGGGGTAATGTGCAGTTTCTCGATATAGCCTTCCGCATCGGTACGGGTATGTTGTTTGTAACCGAGTTTGTAGAGGCCGTTTTTCTTTGTTCAGCGGGCATCTTTATCTTTACTCGGTGTGGTTTGACCGCTGACTTGTCCTTCTTCATCGACTTCTATGGCCTGGCGCTGTTTGCTGCCGGCGGTCTGAATAATGGTGGCATCAACGACGGCGGCGGATGCTTTCTCTACTTTTAGGCCTTTTTTGGTCAATTGTCGGTTAATCAGTTCCAACAGTTCGGACGGGGTGTCGTCTTGCGCCAGCCAGTTGCGGTAGCGGCATAAGGTGCTGTAATCGGGGATGCTTAGTTCGTCAAAGCGGCAAAACAGGTTGAAATCGATGCGGGTGATGAGGCTGTGTTCGAGTTCGGGATCGGAGAGGCTGTGCCATTGTCCGAGCAGGATGGCTTTAAACATGGATAGCAGTGGATAGGCGGGACGGCCGCGGTGGTCTCGGAGGTAACGGGTTCTTTGACGATTCAGGTACTGTTCGATCGGCTGCCAATCAATCACTTGATCCAACTTCAATAGTGGGAAACGGTCGATGTGTTTGGCAATCATGGCTTGGGCGGTTTGCTGAAAGAAGGTGCTCATGAGAAATCCCCTAAATGTCTTGGTGGGAATTTAGGGGATTTTGGGGAATTTTGCAAAGGTCTCAGCCTGTCTGTTGACCTTATTGTAATCTAGCAATAAGGATAGATAGCTTAAAGGCCGTCTGAAACCGATTGGTTTCAGACGGCCTTTTTCATATGTCAATGCTTAAATTAATTTTCGTTGAGGGTAGAGAATAGAATAAAAAAAGAGCCTGCATAAAACAGGCTCTTTTTCATACTAATCCGAAGATTAGAATTTGTGACGCAGGCCAACCAAACCAGAGATGGTTTCAACTTTGTGAGGACCAGACTCAGCACCACGCAACCAGCCGGCAGAAACCAAAGCAGTAGTGCGTTTAGAGAAGTCGTAGTCAGCACCAACGATAACTTGGTCGTATTGAGTGCCTTTCAGTTTTTCGCCGTCAACTTTAGCTTTGAAGCCGTGAGCGTAAGAAACGCGAGGAGTTACGTTACCAGCGCGGTAAGCGGCAGTAGCAGCAACTTCGATAGTTTCAGCAGGACGGCTGTCCAAGCCAGCAGCAGTACCGAATACTACGTTAGAAGCGTTAGTACCGGCAGCACGCATAGCAGAAGTTACAACACCGTTAGATTGGGCTTGAGCGTAATCACCCAAAGTTTCCCAGTTTTTAGCGTATTGACCAGCTACAGATACGAACAGGTTGTTAGCATCGTAACCACCTACCAAGCGGTGTACGTGACCGTCTTTTTCAGAAACGGCGTTTTTACGGAAACCACCGGCGTATTGACCGAAGAAGCCAGAGTTTTCGTAGTTCAGGCCAGCGTAGTAAGTGTCACGGGTAGCGTCGTTGTGAGTGTATTTGTCAGAAGGGTTAGCATTGTCACGAGGAGTATATTGTACGCTTGCGCTGAAACCTGAGAATACAGGGCTGTCGTAACGTACAGAAACTGCACGTTCGTCAACACGAGTAAATACAGACATATTCAAAGCGCCGTTGCTGCTTTCCCATTGGTCAACATTGTCACTAGTATTTTTAACAGTAGAGTCCAGTTTACCAGCACGAACTTTACCGAAGCCACCTTCCAAACCGATGAAAGATTCGCGAGAAGCCCACTCTTTGTCGCCACCGGCGATAGAAGTGTTTTGTTCAACTTGCCAGATGGCATTCAGGTTGTTACCCAAGTGTTCGTGGCCTTTAAAGCCGATACGTGAGCCGAAGTCAGCGATTTCAGTAGCAGTTTTAGAGCTTTTCTCGTGACCCAGTTTAGCAGCAGTTTGTTCACCCAATTTTACTTTGGATACTTCAACACCGGCTTTAATTTGACCGTACAAAGTTACGTCAGCCATAGCTGCAACAGGCAGAGCCGCCAGAGTCAAGGCAATCAGAGATTTTTTCATTGCTGTTTTCCTTTTTTAAGTGTGAAGAAGCGAGCATTCGTTCTTCTTATTACGATATCGTTCTCTTTCAACGATTCCATGACCATAATATAAAGGTTATGGCCTAGGAAAACAAATTTTCCTCTTGTTTTGAGTGATTTTTGCAGGGAAACGTTGTTTTTTACAGACAGGGTGGAAGCATAAGGCGGTCTTTTATTTTGGTAATGTGTTTTTCTAAAAGGGAATTTCGGGATAGCTATAAAATATGGGGTATAAAATTAGGTTGTGAATATTGTTTATCGTGTTTTCAGACGGCCTTGGTAATTGGAATTTATCGTGTACTGGGTTTGCAAATATATAAAAAACCTGCCTGATTGCTCGGGCAGGTTTTATTTGATCGAAAGACAGATTAGTTTTTGTCTTGGTCAACCAGTTTGTTTTTGGCAATCCAAGGCATCATAGAACGCAGTTGAGCGCCGACTTTTTCAATTTGGTGATCAGCGGTCAGACGGCGACGTGCTGTCATGCTGGCATAGTTGACGGCACCTTCTTGGATGAACATTTTAGCGTATTCGCCGGTTTGGATGCGTTTGAGGGCATTGCGCATGGCTTCGCGGGATTTGTCGTTGATGACTTCGACGCCGGTTACGTATTCGCCGTACTCTGCATTGTTGGAAATGGAGTAGTTCATGTTGGCGATGCCGCCTTCGTAAATCAGGTCAACAATGAGCTTCATTTCGTGCAGGCATTCGAAGTAGGCCATTTCTGGGGCGTAGCCTGCTTCAGTCAGGGTTTCGAAGCCGGTTTTGATCAATTCAACCACGCCGCCGCACAATACGGCTTGTTCGCCGAAGAGGTCGGTTTCGGTTTCTTCGCGGAAGTTGGTTTCAATCACGCCGCCTTTGGTACCGCCGTTGGCTGCGGCGTAAGACAGGGCGATGTCACGTGCTTTGCCGCTTTTATCTTGGTAAACGGCGATCAGGGAAGGTACGCCGCCGCCTTTCAGGAATTCGCTGCGTACGGTGTGGCCTGGGCCTTTAGGGGCAACCATGATAACGTCGAGGTCGGCGCGGGGTACGATTTGGTTGTAGTGTACGTTGAAGCCGTGAGCGAACGCCAATACTGCGCCTTCTTTCAAGTTAGGCTCGATTTCGTTTTTGTATACGATAGGTTGGTTTTCGTCAGGCAACAGAATCATTACAACGTCGGCTGCTTTGGTTGCTTCAGCAACAGTGCGCACGTCGTGGCCGGCTGCTTCGGCTTTTTTCCAAGAGCCGCCTTGGCGCAGACCGATTACGACATTTACGCCGGAATCTTTCAGGTTTGCTGCGTGTGCGTGACCTTGTGAACCGTAACCGATGATGGCAACGGTTTTGCCTTTGATCAGAGAGAGGTCAGCGTCTTTATCGTAATAAACTTGCATTTTATTTCCTTAGTGTAAGAGGGTTCCGGATAATCCGGGTTGAGTTAAAAGTAATAGGGGTTAAGCGGGGACTTGGTTCATCAAGACGATTTCCAGTGTTTCGGTTTTTCCTTCGATGGATTTGACGAAGTTTTGGAAATGTTCGCTGGCATTGTGTTCGTCAATAGCTGCTTGGGATTTCCAGCTTTCTACGAATACGAAACGGTTGGGTTTGCCGATTTCTTGGTGCAGGTCGTAGCTGATGTTGCCTTCTTCTGCACGGCTGGCTTTAACCAATTCTTTAAACTGGGCAGCCAGAGCCTCGGTGTATTCGGGTTTGACGGTAACTAATGCAACGATTTGGATGCTTGACATGTTTGTCTCCTACTGTTTTTCAGACGGCCTTTATAGAAAGTAAAAGGCCGTCTGAACGATACAGCGTCAAATTTTCAAAATACGCTCGCCACGACCGATGCCGGCTGCGCCTGTGCGGACGGTTTCCAAAATTTGAGCACGGCCGACTGTTTCGAGGAAAGAGTCGAGTTTTTCGGTAGAGCCTGTGATTTCGATGGTATAGCTGCGGTCTGTTACATCAATAACGCTGCCGCGGTAGATTTCGGTCAATCGCAGGAATTCATCGCGGTCTTTGCCGACGGCGCGGACTTTTACCAACATCAGTTCGCGTTCGACAAAACGGCTTTCGTTCAAGTCAACCACTTTGACAACTTCAATCAGTTTGTTGAGTTGTTTGGTGATTTGCTCGATGACGTGCTCATCGCCGTGGGTAACAATGGTCATACGGGACAAGGTTTTGTCTTCGGTTGGGGCTACGGCCAGGGAGTCGATGTTGTAATCGCGTGCGGAGAACAAACCTACCACACGGCTCATCGCACCTGATTCGTTTTCCATCAGAATAGATAAGATATGTCGCATTTCTTTCTCCTTACGCTTTTGCAATATCGCGCATATGCGGCGGCAGAACCATTTCATCCAAACCTTTGCCGTTGCCGACCATAGGCAGTACGTTTTGTTTCTTGTCTGTCAAAAAGTCGAGGAATACCAAACGGTCTTTTTGGTTTAATGCTTCCAACAAGGCGCCTTCGACGTCGGATTTCTTGTCCACACGGATGCCGATATGGCCGTAGGATTCGGCCAGTTTGACAAAGTCGGGCAATGAATCGAAATAGGTTTCCGATTCGCGGTTGCCATAATACAGCTCCTGCCATTGGCGAACCATACCCAAATAGCCATTGTTTAATGTAACGACATTGATGGGGACATTATATTGGAAGCAGGTGGACAGCTCTTGGATATTCATTTGAATAGAGCCCTCGCCTGTGATACAGAAGACGTCTTGTTCCGGAGCCGCCAGTTTGGCACCGAGGGCGTAAGGCAGGCCTACACCCATCGTACCCAGACCGCCGGAATTGAGCCATTGGCGGGGACGCTCGAATGGATAATATTGAGCGGCAAACATTTGGTGTTGGCCAACGTCGGAAGTAATAATGGCTGAGTTTTTGGTAATTTCTGCCAGTTTTTGAACAACGTATTGCGGTTTAATGATTTCGCTGTCGTTTTCAAACCACAGGCAGTTGTGCGAACGCCATTCTTCGATGGTTTTCCACCATTTGTCCAATGAGTCGGCTGAAGGCGCAGTTTCTTGTTTGCCCCACAGATGAATTATTTCGGTCAATACGTTTTTGACATCGCCGACAATCGGAATGTCCACTTTAACGCGTTTGGCAATGCTGGACGGGTCGATGTCGATATGGATGATTTTTTTGGGTTTGTCCAAGAATTTTGACGGTACGGAAACAACGCGGTCGTCAAAGCGCGCGCCGATTGCCAAAACGACGTCTGCATTTTGCATCGCCAAATTGGCCTCGTAGGTACCGTGCATGCCCAACATGCCCAAGAATTGGCGGTCGCTGGAAGGGTAAGCACCCAAACCCATTAATGTGCCGGTACAGGGTACGCCGGTCATGCGGATAAATTGGGTCATTTCCTCGGAGGCATTGCCCAATACCACGCCGCCGCCGAAGTAAACGATGGGGCGTTTGGCAGAAGCCAGCATTTGTACGGCTTTTTTAATTTGGCCGATGTGACCTTGTACAACCGGTTGGTAGGAGCGGATAAAGATGTCTTCTTGTGGATAGCTGAATTTGGCCATCGCTTGAGTAACATCTTTAGGAATATCGACGACAACGGGGCCCGGACGGCCGCTGGCGGCAATTTGGAAGGCTTTTTTAATCGTATCAGCCAGCTCGCCAATATTGGTAACCAGGAAGTTGTGTTTGACACAAGGGCGGGTAATGCCGACCGTATCCACTTCTTGGAACGCATCTGTACCGATGAGGGAATTGCCCACTTGGCCGCTGATGATGACCAGGGGGATGGAATCGCTGTACGCGGTAGCAATGCCGGTCAATGCGTTGGTTACGCCCGGGCCGGAAGTTACCAAGGCCACGCCGACTTTGCCGCTGACGCGGGCATAGGCATCTGCCGCATGTACGGCTGCCTGCTCATGGCGGGTCAGAATGTGCTTGAATTTGTTGAGTTGGAAAATGGCATCGTAGATTTCGATAACCGCACCACCGGGATAGCCGAATACGTATTCAACACCTTCGGCTTTGAGACTTTGCACGACGATTTGTGCGCCTGATAATTGCATATTGACCTCTTTTATGCGGTTTCTAACCAATAGGAACAATCCGCCTCACCACAGCACCTGTAATGCAATTCCATCAAGCAGCGATTTAGGGTACGCGCATTGAGGGAATACGGCGACAGTCAGACTGTCCAAACAATTGGAAAGGAACACAGAGTTTGTGAAAAAGAGTAGAAAAGATAACGCAAACCGACTGTTCAATCAAGATAAAATCTTTCATCTTTTAACATTTGAAACGGGAAAATAGATTGAAGGTTGATTTTAAAGAAATAAAAAAACTGTTTTATTGATCTTGATGTGGATGGATTGTTGACAGTTTGAGTAAGGAGAAGGTTTTTGCAAATGAAAAATAGCAAAAAACCTCTTGACTGAATCAAGAGGTTTTTTAAATTTGGTGCCCAGGGTCGGACTCGAACCGACACACCTTGCGGCGGGGGATTTTGAGTCCCCTGCGTCTACCAATTTCGCCACCTGGGCTAGCGAAGAAGTCGTCATTATAGCGAGTTCTCGAATCTTGTAAAGCAGTAATTGAAAAAAAATCGGATTATTTTTATATTTGTTTGATTTTTAATGAATTAAACTTTTTGTGTTTGATGGTTATCTAAATGGGAGGCAGATTTTTAAAACAAAAAAAGCAGTATTTATCTGCAAAAAGGGCTACATTTAATGTGTTAAACGCGTTAATATGAAGATGTTTTGTTTTTATATCGGCCGGGCGGTTGTTTGGCCTCACTTATTTGAAACGGTTTTGGAGAAAATTTATGCTTTCCGTCACACGAACTTTCTTACTCAGTGCTTTTGCATTGGCTGCTCTGGCTGCTTGTCAGCCTAAAGAGGAGGCCAAGGAGGCTTCTTCGACACCTGCCGCTTCTGCTGCGCCTGCTGCTTCCGGTGAGTCAGCACCCAAAGTGCAAGCGCGTGGTACCGATATGCGCAAAGAAGACATTGGCGGCGACTTTACATTGACCGATGGCGACGGCAAACCTTTCAGCCTGAGCGATTTGAAAGGCAAAGTGGTCATCCTGTCTTTCGGTTATACCCACTGTCCTGACGTATGCCCAACCGAGTTGCTGACTTACAGCGATACTTTGAAACAATTAGGCGATCAGGCTAAAGACGTGAAAGTGGTATTTGTCAGCATCGACCCTGAGCGCGATACGCCTGAAGTAATCGGCAAATACGCAAAACAGTTCAACCCTGATTTTATCGGCCTGACGGCTACCGGCGATCAAAGCCTGCCTGTCATCAAACAGCAATACCGTGTGGTATCGGCTAAAGTCAACCAAAAAGAAGACAGCGAAAACTATTTGGTTGACCACTCTTCAGGTGCATATTTGATTGATAAAAACGGCGAAGTGGCGATTTTCTCGCCTTACGGCAGCGAGCCGGAAACGATTGCAGCTGATGTGAAAACTTTATTGTAAAACCGTAGTTGGGGCCGTCTGAAATGGGTTGTGGATTTCAGACGGCCTTCTTGCTTTTGATACGGCAAAGGAAAAGAAAAATGACCGACACACTTTTAACGATTGCTTTATCCAAGGGGCGAATTTTTGAGGAAACCCTGCCGCTGTTGGCTGCTGCAGGTATTGTGCCTGCGGAAGAGCCGGAAAAATCGCGCAAGCTGATTATTGGTACGAATCATGACAATATCCGTTTGGTAATTGTACGTGCGACCGACGTGCCGACTTATGTGCAATATGGTGCGGCGGATTTCGGTATTGCCGGTAAGGACGTGCTGATCGAGCATGGCGGAGATGGCCTGTATCAACCTTTGGATTTGCACATTGCCTCATGCCGCATGATGGTTGCGGTTAAAAAAGGTTTTGATTACGCCGCTGCATCCAAACCCGGCAGCCGCTTGCGGATTGCCACCAAATATCCCGACATTGCCGCCGAACACTTTGCCGACAAGGGTGTGCATGTGGATATCATCAAACTGTACGGCTCGATGGAGCTTGCGCCTTTGGTCGGTCTGAGCGACGCGATTGTCGATTTGGTTTCCAGCGGCAATACATTGAAGGCCAATGGTTTGGAAGCTGTGGAACATGTGGCTGATATTTCCAGCCGCTTGGTGGTCAACAAGGCGGCGTTGAAAACCAAATATGCGCTGTTGAATCCGATTATTCAGGCATTTGAAAATGCCGCTAAGGCCGTCTGAAAAGTTTTTGGCAAAAGTTGTCTGCCAACCCAGTTTGAAAGCCCTGTCATGATGCAAAGCAAACCGACACTCGATACGATTCTTTCCCATCGTTCCATCCGCAGGTTTACTTTCGAACCGATTGCCGATGAAATCCTCAATACGCTGGTTCGCGCCGGACAACAGGCCTCAACTTCTAACAATCTGCAATGCGTTTCTATAATCCGTGTCTCCGACCTTGTGCTGAGGCAGGAAATACATGAAGCGGCAGGAAGTGCGCCTTATATTGTCCATTGTGCAGAATTTTTATTGTTTTGCATCGATTTTTCCAAACACAAGGCAATGTTTCCCGATGCGCAAATTGATTGGGCGGAAGTAACCCTGATTGGCGCGGTCGATGCAGGCATTATGGCGCAAAACGTATTGCTTGCCGCCGAATCACTTGGGCTGGGTGGCGTGTATATCGGTGCGCTGCGTAATAATGCACAAAAAGTATCGGACGTATTGAACCTGCCGGATTATTGCGTGCCTTTGGTGGGGCTGTGCCTCGGTTATCCTGACCAAGACCCACCGCTCAAGCCGCGCCTGCCTAAGGAAATGGTGTATGCCGAAAACGCCTGTCCGAGCCTGAATGCCGAGGCGGTTGAAGCTTATAATCAGGCAGTGGCGGATTATTATGAGTTGCGCAAGGGCAGTCCTATACCTTGGAAGGAATCGCTGGCCAAAACCTTGGGTAATCCTGTGCGGCCGCATATGTTGGCGTTTTTGCAGAAAAAAGGCTTTTTGAAAAGATAATGTTCAGACGGCCTGTGTGTGGCTGGTGCCGTCTGAAAACAATAGGAACGAAACAAGGAAGAGAGCAAACCATGAAGAAACTCGACACCCAATCCCCTGATTTTCAAGCCGAACTCAAAGCACTGCTTGCTTTTGAAACCGCGCAAAACCCTGAAATTGACCGTATTGTTGCCGACATCTGCGCCGATGTTCAAAAACGCGGCAATGCGGCGCTGATTGAATATACCAACCGCTTTGACGGCACATCCGCTCAAATCATCGATGATTTAATCCTGACGCAAGACGATTTGCAGTCTGCGTTTGAGCGTTTGCCCGAAAACATTCAGACGGCCTTGAAAACGGCTGCGAGACGGGTGGAAAGCTACCATAAACACCAAAAAATGGAGTCGTGGACTTACGAAGACGAAGACGGCACGCTTTTGGGTCAACAGATTACACCGCTTGACCGTGTCGGTATTTATGTTCCGGGCGGTAAAGCCGCTTATCCGAGTTCCGTCATCATGAACGCCATGCCTGCCCACGTTGCCGGCGTGAAAGAAATCATCATGGTCGTTCCCACTCCGAAAGGCGAGCGCAACGATATCGTGTTGGCGGCTGCTTTTGTGGCCGGTGTAACCAAAGTATTTACGGTCGGCGGCGCGCAGGCGGTTGCGGCTTTGGCTTATGGTACGGAATCTGTGCCTCAGGTCGATAAGATTACCGGCCCGGGCAATGCTTTTGTCGCTGCGGCCAAACGACGCGTGTTCGGCGTGGTCGGTATCGATATGGTGGCAGGGCCGTCTGAAATTTTGGTGATTGCCGATGGTACGACGCCTGCCGATTGGGTGGCCATGGATTTGTTCAGTCAGGCAGAACACGATGAAATTGCACAAGCGATTTTGATCGGTACTTCTCAAGCGTATTTGGACGAAGTTCAGACGGCCATGAACCGTTTGATCGAAACCATGCCGCGCCGTGCGATTATTGAAGCTTCATTGGGCAACCGCGGTGCAATGATTTTGGCTAAAGATTTGGACGAAGCCTGTGAAATCGCCAACTATATTTCTCCCGAACACTTGGAATTGTCGGTCGAAAATCCGCAAGAGTGGGCGAAAAAAATCCGCCATGCCGGCGCTATTTTCATGGGACGCTATACCAGTGAAAGCCTTGGCGACTATTGCGCAGGCCCCAACCACGTTTTGCCGACCAGCCGCACGGCGCGTTTCTCTTCTCCTTTGGGAACATATGATTTCCAAAAACGCTCCAGTCTGATTCAGGTTTCAGAACAAGGTGCGCAGAAGTTGGGCAAAACCGCCAGCGTGTTGGCGCATGGCGAAAGCTTGACCGCGCACGCCAGAGCGGCTGAGTTCCGTTTGAAAGACTGAGTGAAACGTTGGTTAAAGTCGTAAGAAATCAAAAAAAGGGCATCTTAACAGATGCCCTTTTTATTGTGATGAAGGTTTGGTCGATAAGGCATCAGGCCGTCTGAAAACAGGGTTAACGGTTTTTCAGCCAGTCATTACGCATTTGTGCGGCTTCTTCAAAATAGCGGTAAAGCTCGGTTTTGTTGCCTTCTGAAAGGAGTTGTTCCAATTTGGATAATTGTTCTTTCAAGTCGCCGGTCAGTTTGAGCAGGGCAGGGCGGTTGGCCATGCAGATGTCTGTCCAAACGGCAGGGTGGCTGGAAGCAATGCGGGTAAAGTCGCGAAAGCCGGTGGCGGCATAGGGGAGGTAGTCTTTGCCGTGCGGATGGTCGAACAAAGCGTGGACATAGGCAAAGGCGGTCAAGTGCGGCAAGTGGGAAACAGCGGCAAAAATATTGTCGTGTTCTTCGGCGCTCATGGTGAAAATCTGCGAACCAACCGCCTGCCACAGGCTTTTCAACCGTCTTAGGCCGTCTGAAGCCTCGTGGCCGTGCAAGGTAATAATCAGGCGGCTGTTTTGAAACAAACCGCAACGCGCGGATTTTGCGCCGCTTTGATCCGAACCGGCAATCGGGTGGGCGGCAAAACATTGCGGCAGGCGCTCGGACAAGTGGGTGCGGAAGGCATTTAGTGCCGATTGTTTGGTGCTGCCGACATCGGAAACGCAGGCCGTTTCTTTTAAGAAAGGCTTGATGTCGCGGCATACGTCAGGCAGGACGGAGACTGGTGTGGCAATCAAAACCAAATCGGCATTGCCGATGCTTTCGGCGCAAATATTCGGATAGGCATGGTCGATGATGCCGCATTCGAGTGCGTAATTTAGGTTGTCGGCATTGGTGTCGATGCCGGTAACGGTTTGCACCAGTCCCAAGCGTTTGAGGTCGAGCATGAACGAACCGCCGATTAAACCGACGCCGATAAGGGTGATATGGGGAAAAAAGGCGGAAGTGTTCATGGTTTGAATCCGGTTTAAGTGGAAAAGCTTATTTTAATCCGTTATGGAGGCCGTCTGAAAGTTGTCATCAAGGTTTCAGACGGCCTTTTTTATGGTCGAATTTTCATGATTTAGGCATAGAAAACTCCGTTTAGTAGGAGCATGTAACCGATTATCAGATTTTCATACACTAAAATAATCATCTGAATTAGTATAACGTCTTAAAGTAAGTAATTGGTATCTTAAAGTAAATTATTACATCATATTTTATTTTGATTGATATCGAATAAAATAATTCACTCAGAAAGAAGGAATTTATGAGTTTTTCACAAACCGAATTAGTCAACGCAATGCGTTTGCTTTCTACCCGTCTGCCGCAGTTTCCGGAGCAGCAAAACCAAGTATCCCGCATGTTGCGCATTGTAACCGAACGTTTGAGTAGCCATTTGAACGAAAACCTGAAAGCGTTCGGCATCAATGAAAACCTGTGGTTTTCCCTGATGGCGGTTTACGTCAGCCCAAACAGCGAAATCCTGCCTTCGCGCTTGAGCGACTTGATGGACTTGACGCGCACCAGTGCAACACGCCTGTCGGACGACATGGTTGAGCGCGGCTGGGTAGAGCGTTATATCAATCAGAAAGACCGCCGTCAGATTGTGCTAAAATTGACCCCTTCGGGTGAGACCTTCATCCACGAAGTATGGCCGCAAATTGCCCGTCAGAGCGGCCAGGCGTGGGAAGATTTCATGAAAGAGGATTATGATACGCTGCAACACCTGTTGGGTAAACTGTTGAACCGTTTGGGCAATTGACAACAGACGGCCTGATGGTCTGCGGCAGGCACACATAAACGGAGTCTGTATGAAATTAGGTTTGGTCAAATCAAGCGTATGCGTTGCCGCTGTTTCGTTGTTGGCGGCGTGTGCGCCGTTCGGCAAACAGTCGCCTTTGGATGAGACAACAGCCTATCCGCTGCCGCAAGGCCAATCTGCCGCTACTGCCCAAGACGGCTGGTGGATGAAGCTGAAAGATAAAAAATTAAACAATTTGATTGCTTCCGCCATTCAGACGTCTACCAATCTGCGTGTCGTCAAGGCAAGGTTTGAGCAGGCTCAGGCGCAGCTGGGCGTTGTAGGAGCCGCAAACAAACCGCAAGTCGGCTTGGGTGTAACCGGTATCGGTACCTATGTTTCACCCAAACCTCAAGCCGGTATGGTCGATACTGACCATACATTGGTTTTGGCGCACGCAGCCTTACAAGGCAGTTTGGTTTTCGACTTTTGGGGTAAAAACCGAGAGCAGATTCAAGCTGTTTTAGGAAAAAGCAGGGCTGCGGTGTATGAAGCTCATCATATCCGCACCGAGTTGGCTCACGCCGTTGCCGCCCAATATTTTGCGTGGCAGATGGCGACAGAACAATTGGCTTTGTTGGATACGCGTATAGAGCTGGCGGATAAAGCATTGAAACTGATGCAACAACGCGTTAAAGCGCAGCTGGCTCCTGCCGATGCCTTGCACGCTCTGGAAATGGCGCAACAGCAATTACAGCTTGAAAAATCGGCATGGACTCAGAAAAATGAGAAAATCCGCAACAGTCTGGCTGTATTGACCGGCCGTGTACCGGGTGTATTAAATGGACAGATTCCGGAAAAAATGGCGGCTGTGCCGTCATCGCCGGTTAGCCGTATTGAGGCGGATTTGCTGGCGGCCCGCCCCGATATCGCGGCGCAAAAAGCCTTGCTTGAGGAGAAATGGCATATCGTCAAATCGACCGAAGCAGAGTTTTACCCGAATATCGAATTAAAAGTTTTGGCAGGGATGACGCACATTGATGCGTTCAATCTGATTCGCGGACGGACATCCGGTATGTTGGGCATTGTTCCGGCTTTGAATCTGCCATTGTTTACTTCCGGCGCGCTGCAGTCCAAATTGGCGGGCAAACGCGCCCAATATAACGAGCAGGTTGCCGTGTATGACCAAACCGTTTTGAACGCCATGCGTTCGGCGGCAGATGCTGTAGTCGACTATCAAAGCCTGAAAAGCCGACAAGATACTTGGAATAAGATGGTCAATATTGCCGATAAATCTGTGCAAAATGCGAAAGGACGTGTTCGTGCAGGTTTGGATAACGGCTTGACCGCTTTGCAAAAACAAGACGAAGCTGCGCGTACAAAAATGTCGGCGGTTCAATACCATGCAGAATATCTGACAGCTTGGAGTAACCTCAATGCCCAGTTGGGTGGAGGCTTTAAATTAAATAAGAAATAAACGTTTTATTAAAACGTAGGCCGTCTGAAAGTGATTTCAGACGGCCTTTTGCTTACCTTATTTACATTTGCTACCGGAAGAAATTATTGTAATGAATAGAGTGTAACTATAAAATATGACCCTTTAGCGCGTTAAACGCTCGTATTGGGGCTGATGGTATAAGTCAGCTACCCAGCAAGACAATAATATCGTTATCACATGTGCAGAATTAAAGTTAGGACTTATGGATACTCAATCGGAAAAAAATAATGTCCAAAAAGAACCGGAAGTAGTCGCTTCCGGCGCTAAAACGCATCGCAAACGCAATTTGGTTATCGTTACACTCCTATTCCTTATTGCGGCAGCAGGAGTCGCTTTGGCGTATTTCCTGTTTTGGCAGCATGAAGAAGAAACGGAAGATGCTTATGTGGCCGGTCATTTGGTGATGATTACGCCGCAGGTGAACGGCACGGTGCGCAAAGTCATGTATGACGATACGGATGTCGTGAAAAAAGGCGATGTGTTGGTGGCTTTGGACGATAGCGATTTTCAGCTGGCATACGATCGCGCACAAAATGAATTGATTCAGGCCATCCGTCAAAACAAACAGCAAACTGCGGTCAATTCAAAAGCCAAAGCGCAAGTGTTGTTGCGCAAAGCCGATTTGGCCCGTGCGCAAGCCGATTTGCGCCGCCGCGAATCTTTGGCGGGTACGGAAGCGGTTTCCGGAGAAGAACTCAGCCATGCCCGTGCCGCTGTGGTTCAGGCTCAGGCTGCATTGAAAGCGGTTGAGGCGGAAGAAGTTTCCGCTCAGGCAGCGTTGGGCAGCAATATTCCTCTGCGCCAACAACCGGCAGTTCAGACGGCCATCAGCCACATCAAAGACGCTTGGCTGAATTTGCAACGTACGCAAATCCGTTCGCCGATTAGCGGCCAAATTGCCAAACGTAATGTCCAAGTCGGCCAACGTATCGTACAAGGTACGCCGATGATGGCTGTTGTGCCTCTGTCTGAATTGTGGGTGGATGCCAACTTTAAAGAATCGCAACTGCGCAAAATGAAAATCGGCCAGCCTGTTGAAATGACAGCCGATTTGTACGGCAGCAAAGTGGTTTACCATGGCAAGGTAATGGGCTTGTCAGCCGGTACGGGCAGCGCGTTCTCATTACTGCCGGCACAAAACGCAACGGGCAACTGGATTAAAGTTGTGCAACGTGTGCCGGTGCGTATCAGTTTGGATGCCAAAGAATTGCAACAAAATCCGCTCCGTGTTGGTTTGTCGATGACTGTTAAAGTCGATATTGCCGAGAAGGGCAGCGGTAAAGCCATGACTGCCGAAGCGGAACAAAATACTGCCTTGCCGGAAACGGAAAGTGTGGATTGGAAAGCCGCCGATGCTTTAGTCGATAAAATCTTCGAGCAATACGCAAAATAATCTTTTCAGACGGCCTGAGTCTTTTATTGAAGGCTCAGGCCGTCTGAAATATTGATTCTCTTCAATCGACCGCTTTGGCGGTTGTCTTATAGTTTAAAAATATGAATTATCCGCCGTTACAAGGGTTTAAGCTGGTGTTGGCAACTTTGGCGCTCAGCTTGGCCGTATTTATGGAAGTCTTGGACAGCACCATCGCCAACGTCGCTGTGCCTGTTATTGCAGGGGATTTAGGTGCGGCTACCACGCAGGGGACTTGGGTGATTACCTCATTTGCCGTAGCCAATGCCATTTCCGTTCCCTTGACAGGTTTTTTGGCCAAGCGGTTTGGCGAGGTCAAAATCTTTATCGCCGCTGTGATCGGGTTTGTCGTAACGTCATGGCTGTGCGGTATGGCACATAATCTTCAAGCCTTGGTTTTTTTCCGTGTATTGCAAGGTTTCATTGCCGGGCCATTGATTCCCTTGTCCCAAAGCCTGTTGATGGCTTCTTATCCGCCTGAAAAACGAACATTGGCACTGGCCTTATGGGCAATGACCGTCGTTGTTGCTCCTGTATTGGGACCGATTCTAGGCGGTTGGATTTCGGACAACTGGCATTGGGGATGGATTTTCTTTATCAATATCCCAATCGGGATTTTATCCGCCTCCATTGCTTGGAAACAGCTTAGACACAGGGAAACCGAAATCGTCAGGGCGCCAATCGATTATGTCGGGCTGGTGTTGATGATTGTCGGTGTCGGCGCATTGCAAATGATGCTTGATAGGGGCAAGGAATTGGACTGGTTTGCCTCAGGAGAGATTATCGTTTTGGGCGTTACCGCTTTGGTGTTCCTGACATATTTTATTGTTTGGGAGCTGGGCGAGAAATACCCGATTGTCGATTTGTCATTGTTTAAAAATAGAAACTTTACGATAGGTGTTGTTGCGACATCCTTGGGCTTCATGGTTTATATGGGTACATTGACCCTGTTGCCTTTAGTGTTGCAATCAAATCTTGGCTATACCGCTACTTGGGCAGGTTTGGCTGCTGCACCGGTGGGCTTCCTGCCGATTATTTTATCGCCGATTATCGGTAAGTTTGGTAATCGCGTCGATATGCGTCTGTTTGTCAGTGCCAGCTTCTTGGTGTTTGCCTACACATTCCATTGGCGAACCGATTTCTATGCCGGAATGGATATGAGCAACGTTGTTTGGCCGCAGTTTTGGCAGGGTTTAGGCGTAGCCATGTTCTTCCTGCCTTTGACCAGTATTACCTTGTCGCATATGAAGGGCAACCAAATTGCCTCGGCCAGTAGCTTGTCTAATTTCTTGCGTGTCTTTATGGGTGGTGTCGGAGTATCTGTTGTCAGCACCATGTGGGAACGACGCGAAGCTCTACACCATACTCAACTGACCGAACATGTTAACTTGTTGTCCTCAATCAGTAACCAATCTATTCAAGGCATGATGGCCAATGGCCTGAGCAAAGAGCAAGCCCTGGCTGCGATAAATAGTACTATTTCCCAACAAGGCTTTATTATTGGTTCAAATGAAATCTTCTTGGCAGGCAGTATCATATTCATCAGTATGATCCCCATTATTTGGTTGGCAAGACCTCCGTTTAGCGGTTCCGGCGGGGGAGGGCATTAGATAAAAGGCCGTCTGAATTTCAGACGGCCTTTTATCTATATATTATTTAAGACTCAATAGTAGATCCCTAAATGCATTTGGATCTTTAATAAACGTCATTTCTCCTGATTGAGGGAAATGGAAATCAAGCAGGCGCGATACCCAGAAACGAATACATCCGGCTCTTTGTGCAGTAGGGAAATATGCACGTTCTTCATCAGATAATGGACGTACACTTTCATAGCCATGGAGAAAAGCATCATAAAGGACAGGGTCTAATTTGTTATCAGCTGTTCGTGCCCAATCGTTAACCGCAATTGCCAGGTCGTACATGAAATTACCGTTGCACGCATAATAGAAATCGATAAAACCGGAAACTTCATCTCCGTTAAGCAATACATTATCCTTAAATAAATCGGCATGGATAATACCGGAAGGTAAGTGCTCTCCTAGATTTTTATCTAAAGCAGTAATTTCAGATTGAAGCAGTTTGGCATCTTCGCTATCTAAAACCGGGAGCAACTGGGTGCAGGCATCATGCCACCAGCCATCATAACGGGGATTTTTCATTTTTAAAGGAAAATCTTGGCCGGCTAAATGCATTTTGGCCAACATCGCACCAGTGTGGAAACATTGTGCCTCAGTCGGCCAGCCGGTATCGGAGCCATTCAAACAAGTTACCAAGCAAGCAGGTTTTCCGGCTAACATAGAATGCAGTCCGCCATCTTTACGAGCAATCGGAGCGGCGCAGGCAACGCCATTTTGGCTCAAGTGTTGGTTTAGCTCTAAAAAGAAAGGTAGTTCCTCTGATTTTAAAACCTCAAAAACAGTCAACACATAACGACCGGTTGAGGTAGTCAGAAAATAATTACTGTTAGTAATTCCTTGAGCAATCCCCTGCAAAGAGACAAAATCTCCCAAATCATATTGCAGCAAGAAATCGCGCATTTGAGCGTCGGAAACACTGGTATAGACAGACATAGCAAACTCGAAGCTGATATAAAGGATCAAAGAAACATCATACCAAAAAACAAGCGGCAACAATATAAATTAAAGCGAAGGTCAAATTCAAAAGGCCGTCTGAGACCAAAATTTCAGACGGCCTTTAGTTTGTATTTTTTTGTATGTATGGATAGTGTGGGAGTTTGATAGTATTTTTTTAGAAATA
>NZ_JBQCWL010000009.1:0-134319 GCF_051957375.1 Neisseria sp. P0017.S009 | reverse complement strand
CGGTGGTAGCTCAGTTGGTTAGAGTACCGGCCTGTCACGCCGGGGGTCGCGGGTTCGAGCCCCGTCCGCCGCGCCATCAAGTTAAAAATAAAAAATACCGGTTTTTACCGGTATTTTTTTCGTCTGTACCTTATGCCTTTTCGTAAAAAGTCCGATTATTTAGACAAGAGAAGGTGGGAATAAAACTTAAAACATACGTCTTAAATACCGAAGATAAAACCATCTATCTCAAGCGGATTTACACCAAACGCTTATCCATTAAATCCCTAAATTATCCTTCAAAATAGACATAAATACTTGTCCTTCTTACACAAAGGCCGTCTGAAAACGTCAATACATTTTCAGACGGCCTTTTTTAGCTTATCAAGCCTGATACCTAATCATGCAGGAAGCCTTAGCATCAATCCAATGTTCGCCACCGGGCTGAACAATTTTAGACACCAGCTTATCCAAGTCGCGTAAATAATCGGTTGACTTTTGGCTGTTGATAATGACGACAACCAACAACGGCTTTTCGCCCAACCAATACCCAGCCAGTGCGCGGACATCTTTGAGTGTACCGGTTTTGAGGCGCAGGTTTTCACCGGGCTGTTTCAAGCGTGTTTTAAGCGTGCCGTCTTTACCGGCAATCGGCAGCGTACTGATAAACTCGTTTTTAAACGGGCTGAAGTAGGCTTTTTCCAACATTTGCGCCATCATTCGCGCATTGAGCCGTTCTACGCGGGACAGGCCTGAGCCGTTTTCCAACACCAGCCCTTCCGTATTGATACCGGCAACCGCCAGCTCACTTTTTACGATAGACGCGGCCTTGGCCTGCGCCTGCTTGTAATCAGATATATGTCCGGCAAATTTAAGGAAAACCGAACGGGCAATCAGATTATTGGAATGCTTGTTCATATCGGTGAGGATATCGGCAAGCGGTTTGGATTGATGACTCGCCAACACATGCGCGTCATGAGGCGCAGCACCTGTCGTCAGGCCGTCTGAAATCGTGCCGTCTTGTTGGCGCCATTGGTTGACAAAACTTTTGCCGACAAATTCTTTCATGCTATACATATTCAGATACAGCTCTTTGCCCAAGCAGCTTTCCGGCAGCTTGCCCGATACGGTCAGCGTATTGTTTTTATAGGAAGTCTTCATGTGGTTTTTTAAAACACTGCACTTCCCTTCTTTATTCTCAAGTGTCAATTTGTTTTGAATGTTCAGATTCGGAAGCGGCGGATTGGTACGGATGACCAAGCTTCCGTCTTCTTCTTTTTCAGCACGCAGTTCAACGGTTTTATACCCCAACATATTAGGATCGGGCGGCGTCATAAAGCTTTCGGCAGAATCGGAAGCAAAATCATCCGGATTCTTCACATCGCCCCACAGGCTGCGGTCGAGTATCAGATGTCCGTCAATATGGCGTATGCCCTTATCGCGCATCTGTTGCTGCATTTGCACCAGATCATGCTGGTCAAACACAGGATCGCCGCTCCCCACCCAATACACATTGCCTTTCAACGTATCGCCTTTGATTGGGCCGTTGGTTTTAAACTCAGTTTTCCAACGATAATCACCGCCCAACATACGAAACGCGGTAAACGCCGTTACCAGCTTCATGGTCGAAGCAGGATTGCGCAATTCATTGGCACGGTGTTCGGCAATCACGTTGCCGCTGTCCAATTCCTGCACATAAACAGAAATCTCATTTTCAGGAATACGCCCGAAATCCAAAGCCCATGACGGACAAACCGCCATCATCAGGCCGATTGATAAAATACATTTTAACTTCATTGTGTTACAAAATCTTATAAATTCTTACGAGGTGCTTAGGCCGTCTGAACGTTTCAGACGGCCTTTTTCTTTATTTCTGATGCGCTTTCAAACGTAAAGCAAACATGACGACCACAACACCGACAACCAAAGCGCAACCCATCGCCAAATGGATACCGTCCAGCATTGCCTGTTGCGGCATATCTGCGCTGGAAAGTTTCTCGCCGATATTGGTCGCACCAACAAAAAACGCCGCGCCGATGGCACCGGCAATCGGGTTGATGGTGGTCAGAATCGCCGCACCGTGCGGATTGAGCATTTTCGGCAACGCGTTCAGACCATGGGTTTCGCCGGTTACACAAGCAGACACGGAAAGCGCCAACAGCGTAAACATCGCCGTCAACATCACCACTTGCGTATCAATCCGCAAAAACAGCCACAATACCGCCAACGACACCACCAGCATCACTGTTGCCGGCAAAACGACAAAGCGTCCGCCCTTTTTGTCCAACAATTTGCCGAACAAAGGCGCGGCAACCGCTTGGGCAATACTGGCAGGCATCAGGATCAGGCCAGTTGCCGTACCGGTCAGCATCAACACTTGCTGCGTGTACATCGGCACCATCAGTTCCAAGCCCAAAAACAGGAATATCGCACCGGCCAAAATCACAACGCAATATCTGAACTGTTTGTATTCAAACGCACGAAGGTTCAACAACGGCGTAGCCAAACGGAACTGCCGGCGCGCAAACCACCCCACCAGTACAACGGAAGCAGCAAAGAGCAGGATAAATTCCAGCAGCGGCATATGGGCAAAATTACTGCTCGCATAAACCAACCCGCCGAAGCCCACAATCGACAGCACAGCCGACAACATATCAATTTTCGGACGGCTGATGTTGCTCAAATTGACCGTTAAATATTTGCCCGCCAGCACCATCGCCGCCAACATAAACGGCGCGGTAAAACCGAACAGCACGCGCCAATGCGTATGGTCGATGATGATGCCCGACAGCGTCGGCCCCATTGCAGGCGCGGCGGTAAACATCATGGTAATCACACCCATCGCCGTTCCGCGCCTGTTGGGAGGGAAAATCGACAACACACCGTTAAACAGAAGCGGGACAAAAAACGCGGCAGACACTGCCTGCACCATCCGACCGACCACCAATACGCCAAACGTCGGTGCAAACACGCAAATCAGCGATCCTGCTAAAAACGTTGCCTGCGTAAACAGCACCATTTTGCGCGTTTCAAACCATTGAATCACGCCTGCCGTAATCGGCGTAAATGCCCCCATGACCAGCAAAAAGCCCGTTGTCAGCCATTGAACCGTGGTCTTATCGACACCAAAATCCTTCATAATCGGCGTAAGCGCGACATTCAACAGCGTGTCGTTGAGATAGCCGAAAAATGCGCCGATGAATAAGGTGGCGACAATGGTTTTAGCAGGAAAGTCGGTATCGTCGGCGTAGTATTCGTGTGCCGTTTCACCCTCTTGCGAATCAGAAGCGTGCATAATAATTTGAAATATCAGCGAAACCGTTATTTTAGCATAAACCATTTTGACAGGCCGTCTGAAACCTTGACCGCTTCCCCAGATAACACTAAAATTTAGAATTGTTTTCATTTTTATTATTAAACAGGAGAAAAACATGTCAAAGAAAGTCAGCATCTTGGTCGGCAGCCTGCGTAAAGGCTCGTTCGCACGAAAAGTCGCACAAAACGTCATTCCCATGTTCCCCGAAGGCTACGAAGCGCAAATCGTCGAAATCGGCCATTTGCCTTTATACAACTTCGACTACGACGATCCTGCCGTTACCGACTTCCCCACTCCATCCAGCTATACCGAGTTCCGTGAAACCATCAAAGCCTCTGCCGGCGTATTGTTCGTGACTTCCGAAAACAACCGTACCGTCCCCGCCTGCCTGAAAAACGCCATCGACATCGGCTCCAAACCCAATGCCGATGTTGCCTGGAAAAAAACACCGGCCGGCATCATCAGCCATTCTGTCGGTAAAATGGGCGGTTATAGCGCGCAAAAAAATCTGCGCCTTGCCCTTTCGTATTTCGATATGCCATTGACCGGCCAACCGGAAGTGTTTCTCGGCAACTCGCCTACCCTGTTTGACGACAACGGCCAGCTCATCGAATCCGCGCGCGGATTTGTTCAAGGCTATATCGACCAATTGGTTGCCTTGATTGAGAAAAACCCTAAATAATCGGGATTGAAGCATACAGGCCGTCTGAAAAACGAAATTTCAGACGGCCTCATCTTTTGCAAAAAATCAGTTTTTAGACAGCTCCTAAATTTTTACTAATTGAGTGCGGTTATAATCACTGTCCACCCATCCTCACGGAGAACTTCCATGCGCGTATTATTGGTTGAAGACGATGCCATGATTGCCCAAGCCGTCAGTGCCAACCTGAAAGACACCGGCTACGCTGTCGATTGGGTCAGCCGCGGTTCGGAAGTTGCCGCAGCAGTGGCGGCGCAGGCATACGATTTGCTGCTTTTGGATTTGGGTTTGCCCGGCAAAGACGGTTTGGACGTATTGGCGCAAATCCGCAACGGCGGCTGTACCGTTCCCGTCTTAATCGTGACCGCGCGCGATGATTTGCACAGCCGCCTCAACGGCCTAGACGGCGGCGCAGACGACTACATCGTCAAACCCTTCGACATGGCGGAGCTGCAAGCCCGTATGCGCGCCGTATTGCGCCGACACGGCGGACAGGCGCAAACGCTACTAACCAACGGCATCATCATGCTCAACCCTTCCACCCATCAGGCAGAAGTGGTCGGGCAGGAACAGGCCATCATGCTCAGCAACAAAGAATTTGCCGTCCTCCAAGCCCTGCTGCTGCGTCCGGGCATGATTCTGTCGCGCAGCGATTTGGAAGACAAAATCTACGGCTGGGGCGAAGAAGTCGAAAGCAACGCCGTTGACTTCCTGATTCACGCCTTACGCAAAAAACTCGGCAAAGAAGCGATTCAAAACGTCCGCGGGGTCGGCTGGCTGGTTGCACAAAACAACCAGGCCGTCTGAAAAACCAAAACAATATCAACACACAAACCATGCAACGCCTTATCCACACTATCAAACAATCCCTGCAAGTCCGGATCAGCCTCGCCCTGATCTGTATGCTCCTGCCCCTCTCCATTCTTGCAGGCATATTTTCATATTACGATACTTATCACGAGACCCAAGAGGTTCAAGACGATCTGTTGCGCCAAGTCGCGAACTATCTCGACCCGAGCGATGCCGATGACGAGAATCACTCACTCGACAACGACAACAAGATTTCCGTTCAATTTCCCAATACGCCCAACCCCATTGTCAGCCTGCCTGAGAAGATTTCAGACGGCCTGCACACCATTCAGTCTGATGACGACGACGATTACTACCGCGTTTATACCCGCACCACCAAACAAGGCCGCATTGCCGTCATGCAGGAAAGCGACTACCGCGAAGAGCTGGCCGAAATGGCTGCCGTGCAGAGCATCCTCCCCATGCTCCTCGCCCTGCCCCTGATTATCCTGCTCACCGTCTGGATTACCCACCGCACCATGCGTTCCGTCAAAACCCTGTCCAACGATTTGGAGCTGCGCCAAATCAACGACCTCTCGCCTATGGACACGCAAGACATTCCCAGCGAAATCCAAGGCTTTGTCGTCGCCATCAACAACCTGTTGCAACGTACCGATGAAAACGTCCGCCAACAGCAACGCTTTATCGCCGATGCCGCACACGAATTGCGCAGCCCCATGACCGCCCTTTCCCTTCAGGCAGAGAGGCTCAACAATATGCAGCTGTCCGCCGAAGCGCGCGAGCAGTCCGCCCTGTTGCAACAAAGCATACAGCGCAACCGCCACCTGCTCGAGCAACTCCTCTCCCTCGCACGCGCCCAAGCGCCCGAAACCCAACGCCCCAAAACCCTGATCAGCCTGCAAAACCAGTTCCGCCGCGTCTTGCAGGAACTCATGCCGCTGGCGCTGGCCAAAGGTCAAGACATCGGCGTCGCCGTCGAAAACGACTGCCAAATCCACGCCGATGACACCGAAATCTACACCCTCATCAAAACCTTTACCGACAACGCCATCCGCTATACTCCCAAAGGCGGCCGCATCGATTTGGGCTTTGACGAAACCGCCGAATACCTCAACATCTGGGTGGAAGACAACGGCCCCGGCATTCCCCCAAGCGAACGCCAACGCGTTATCGACCCTTTCTACCGTATTCTCGGCACCGAACAACAAGGCACCGGACTTGGCCTGTCCATCGCAGACACCATTGTCAAACGCCATCAAGGCCGTCTGAAACTGGCCGACAGCCGACGCTTTGACAGCGGCTTGTTGATTATTGCCGAGTTGGATAAAAAGATGCTTTAAATAATTGACCCGCCCAAATTGGTTTATCTAGCTTTAATCCGATAAATGAAAACGTTTTAAAACCAAAGGCCGTCTGAAAATGACTTTCAGACGGCCTTTTTATATTTTGAAGCAAACCTACTTCATTCCTCACAAATACGGTTGCAAGGTTTGGCGGAGGATTTCCATATCGGTAATTTCGGTAATATTGGCTTTGCCCAAGTATTCCAAACCGACAAAACGCATGATGCCGCTGCTGACTTTTTTGTCGTGGCTCATGTGTTCAATCCATTTTTCAAAGGAGAAAACGGGCGGCGCAGACGGGAGGGAAGCGGCTTCCATTAAAGCGGCAATGCGGTCGGTGTCGGCCTGTCGGGTTTTGCCCAAGATTTGCGACAAACGGGAAGCGAGGACGCAACCGGCGGCAACGGCTTCTCCGTGCAGCCATACGCCGTAGCCCATTTCGGCTTCGATGGCATGGCCGAAAGTGTGGCCGAGATTAAGCCATGCGCGGATGCCCTGCTCGGTTTCGTCTTGGGCAACAATATCGGCCTTCATTTTGCAGCAATGGTAAACGGCTTCCGCCATTTTTTCTTGATGTTGCGCCATCAGGTCGGCCATATTTTCTTCCAACCAGGCAAAAAATTCGGCATCGCCCAATGCGCCGTATTTGATGACTTCGGCCATGCCTGCGGAAAGTTCGCGTTGCGGCAGCGTTTGCAAGGCGGTCAAATCGGCCAAAACGGCTTGCGGCTGGTAAAACGCGCCAATCATGTTTTTACCGAGCGGATGGTTGATGGCGGTTTTACCGCCGACCGAGGAATCGACCTGGCTGAGCAATGTGGTCGGTACTTGGATAAAAGGTGCGCCACGCTGATAAGTCGCCGCGGCAAAACCGACCATATCGCCTATCACGCCGCCGCCCAAAGCGATTAAAGTGGTTTTGCGTTCGGCACGGTTTTGCATCAGGCCATCGTAAATCAGGTTGAGCGTCTGCCAGTTTTTATATTCTTCGCCGTCGGGAAGGATAATGCTGAAATGCGGCACGCCCAGTCTGTCTAAGGCCGTCTGAAGCTGTTTGAGATAAAGCGGCGCAACGGTTTCGTTGGTAATAATGGCTGCTTTTTTACCTAGATAGGGCTGAAGCAGCATATCGGCCTGCTCAATCAGCTTATGCCCGATAAAGATGGGGTATTGATGGGACGGGGTTTGGACAGTCAGTGTGCGCATAGTATTCCTTTGCAAAGCGTATTTATTCGCCTAAAGCCTGTATCAGGCGTTTGAGCGTTTTGTGACAGCTGTCGGATTCGATGACGAGATGGGCGGTTTGACGGTACAGCATATCGCGTTGGTCATACAGCTCTTGCAGTTTGCCCAAAGGATTGGCAACTTGCAACAGCGGCCGGTTGCTGTCGTAACGGGTACGCTCCAGCAAGGTTTCGGGGCTGGCATGCAAATAAACAACCGTGCCGTTTTGGCACAAAATCTGTCTGTTTTCACTGCGTAATACGGAGCCGCCACCGGTCGATAAAACGATGTTGCGCCGGGAAGCGAGCTTCTTCAGCATATTGGTTTCACGGTTGCGGAAGCCTTCCTCCCCTTCCATCTCAAAAATGGTCGGAATGGATACGCCCGAAGAAGCGCAGATTTCGTAGTCGCTGTCGTAAAACGGGCATTCAAACATTTGGGCAAGCTGCTTGCCCAAAGTGGTTTTGCCCGCGCCCATCAGCCCGATTAAGATTAAATTGCCGTTGATTTTTTCCATGTGGGTCATTTTATACGATATGGTGGTTTCGTGGAAAAGTTCGTCGTTTTTCAGACGGCCTTTTCATCTCAGGCCGTCTGAAAACGAAAACAGGCATACCTTTGCAGATATGCCTGTTTGTCATTCTAAAATCAATAACGCAGATTGTTACCCACATTATCCATAATGCGCGGCGTGATGAAGATCAACAGCTCACGGCGGTTTTCACGTTTGCCGCGTGATTTGAACAGATTGCCGACAACAGGAATATCGCCCAAAACAGGGACTTTGTTCACTGCATTGGTGCTTTCTTCCTCATAAATACCGCCGACAATCAGCGTACCGCCATCTTCAACCATGGCTTGGGTATTCAAGTGTTTGGTGTTGATACACTTGGTTGTCAGAGAATCCACGGTACAGTCGATCGGGGTATCGCGATTAATCTTCACAGTCATGATGATTTGACCGTCAGGCGTAATATTCGGCGTTACGGTCAAGCCCAAAACGGCTTTCTTGAAGGTAATCGAAGTCGCACCACTGGAAGAAGCCTCTTGATAAGGAATTTCCGTACCGGATTCAATTTTGGCTTCTTTGCGGTCTTGTGTCAGCACGCGCGGATTGGAAATGGTTTTGCTCTTACCTTGTTCTTCAGACGCGCTGATTTCCAAACCCAATGCACCGGATGAGAACGCACGCACCAGCGCAATGCTGTTGACTGCGGCTGCGGTCGGCAGACTGACGTTCGGATCCAAAGTCCATGTGCGGTAGCCTACGTCGCCACGGTTAAATGAGGCATTGGTATTGTAGTTGGTTTGTGCATTGCTCCAGTTGCTACCCCATGCGTTACGGCCACTTGCACCACCGGAACCGAATTTAACGCCCAAGTTGCGGAAGAAGGTATCTTCTGCTTCCACAATGCGCGCTTCCACCATCACTTGACGGGTTGGAACGTCCAATTCATCAATCAGTTTGCGGAATTTCTCAATCACGCCGCGGTTGTCGGTCACGATCAGCGTATTGGTGGCCGGATCGATTAAGGCGCTGCCTCGGTTGCTCAACAGAGTGTTGCGGGTATTGGAATTATTGCTGTCGTATTCTTCCAAACGCAGAATTTTGCGGAATTCTTCCACGTTTTTGTATTTCAACTGGAAGGTTTGAGAATACAGCGGGCCCAATTCGGCAATCTCTTTTTCCGCCTGCAAGAAGGCTTTGTCTTTTGCCAACAATTCATCGCGAGGTGCGATATTGATGATGTTGCCTTGACGGCGCATATCCAAATTGCGCGCCTGCATGACCAAGTCTAAAGCCTGATCCCAAGGCACATCTTTCAAGGACAGGGTCATGGTGCCTTTGACGGTATCGCTGGCAACAATATTCACGCCGGACTCTTTCGCCAAAATCTGCAAAATGGTACGGACTTCTACATCTTGGAAGTCCAAGGAAATTTTACGGCCTTTAAACGATTTGTTTGCATTTTGGTTCAAGCCGCCGGATTCGGTATTGGCGGCTTTAGGCGATACTTCAAATACAAAACGGCCGGAAGAGGCTTTGGTATTAATGTCCCAATTCGCATTACTGTTGCGGATAATGAGCTGGGTAGAATTGCCGATACGTTTGAGCGTAACGTTTTGTACAGGCGTATTGAAGTCAGCCACATCCAAACTGCGTTGCGCTTGTGTCGGCAGCGTATGGTTTTTCAAGGTAACAACCACGCGGTCGCGCTGCTGTTTAATGTCCGGCTGTCCGCTGAAACCTGGGGCGGACAATTCAATAATGCCGGAATTGCGTGCGCCTTTGCGGAAATCAATATTGGCTGCTGAAACGGCTTGATAAGTCTGAGCAGCGCGCGCGGTAGACGGCGTAGCCGCACGTTCATTTGCAACGGCTGCATTGGTTTGGTCAGTAGATTCGTTTACAAACACCCAAACTTCGTTGCCGCGAATCTCAGTATTGTATTGGCTGATTTTGTTCAAACCCAAAACCACGCGTGCGCGGTCATTGTTTTGTGCCGCAGTAATTTGATTCAGCAATGGGTCGGCATATTCCAAAACAGGCTGAGGCAAACGGATATTGGTGTTGGCAAAATCCAATGCGATACGCGCCGGAGTAGATGTTACAAAACCATGAGGTGTAGTGACGTCTTTGTCGAAACGGATTTTGATAATTTTTTGGTTGTCAGGCAAAGTGGAAACGTTGATATCGGTAATATTGCCTGCAAAGGCCGTCTGAACAGCGAGGGCAACGCTGAAGCCGGCAAATAATTTTGTCATGTGCTTGGTTTTCATAATCGAGTGAGACCCCTAAATTAATTTGAATTCGAACTATCTGAGCTATTGGAAGAATCCGCCTCTTTACTGTTCAATGGCAATTCGGCCTTCCGGTACACCCAGTTGCCGTAGCTGTCTTCAACTTGCTCGGTCAAGATAATTTTATCTTCGGTAATACTTTGGATTCTGCCGTAATTCTGACCGATGTAGTTTCCGGGATAAACGGTATAAACATGGTCGTTGACCTTGATAAATCCGGAAACTTTGCCGCCGCTTTGCAGCGTTCCGACAAAGGCCATATTTTCCAAACTGAAGGCTTCCAATGTTTCTTTCGGACGGTTCACATCCGGCGCATTGCCGCCTTTAGGGGCAGTGTCCAAACGGCGTGAATCAAACGCATTCATGCCTTTAAAGTTCGGCGGGTTATACGGCTTAGGCAATGTAACCGTCGGCTCTTCAAACGGAATAATCTTGGATTTTGCTTCCTGACGGGTTTGCGTCATCCATTGAGTCAAATCTTCATAGCTTTGCGTACAGGCTGCCAAGGGAAGAAGACTTAAGAGTAAGATGATTTTTTTCATGATTTCCCTATTCTTTTATTTTTGCTCATTCTCGGCAGGTTTGCCTTCTTCTTGTGCCTGTTGCGCAGCCAATTCGGCAGCAATCTCTTCGGCCGGACGTGCTTTATAAGTCGTCGCAATCGCGCTCAATGTCAACTCGCCTTTATTGCCTTTGCCTTCTTTGTCCTCGCCTGCATTCACGAGTTTTAAAGAATCTAAAGTAATAATGCGCGACAAATCGCCTACATCACGGGTAAATTGACTGATCTGTGAGTATTTGCCTGTGATGGAAATCTGATACGGCAGTTTTTGAATCGGACCATCGTTTTCAGGTTGGAGCGGTGCAACGCTATCCAAACGCAACCCGTTGGTTGAACCTGCCTGATGAAGCTCTTGAATCAGGTTCGGAATTTCCGCGTCGGTCGGCAGTTGTTTCAACAAAACATCAAATGCAGAGCGGATCGAAGCCAATTCAGCCTTCAGATTATTCAAGCTTGCCGCCTGAATGCTTTTACGCGTAAAGGTTTCCTTCAGCTCTTCCTCTTTAGCTTCCTGCGTATTCAGGGTCTCAATCTGATCTTTAAATACGCCGACATAGCCCAAAGCCAACACACCGACAATCAATAAACCCGCCAGCAAAAGTTTTGAAGGCATATTGAGCAGGTACAGGTTTTGTACGTCCAATTGTTTCAGGTTTTTAGATGCCATTATTGAGCCTCCGGAGCAGGTTCTGCCACAGGTTCGGCCATTTCACCGCTGCTTTGGGCAGTCGGTGCAGGAGCCGGCGTATTCACTTGGTTGATTGAAGATTTCAAAGTAAATTCTTGGTAGTTATCTACTTTTTTAATGCTCAACAATTCAGGCTGCAAGAAAATACCTGTACTTGGCAGGGAGCGCATCATAACGGCGATTTTATTGTCGCTGACGGCATGGCCGCTGATTTTATAGCTGGTCGAGCTTTCCGCTTCCAACGCAGTCAAATAAGTATTATCGGGTGTAAGCGCATTCAAAGAATCAAGGATATAGGCCGCTTGATAGCGTTTTTCCTGTAACTCTTCCACTTTCAGTTTCTTGGCCAAGAAGGCTTCTTTTTCTTGCTGAAGTTTATCGATTTCGCCCAATTCTCTATCAAGTCTGTCGATTTCGGTTTGCAGGAAGTTGTTGCGCCCTTCTTGATTACTGATGGCGCTGTCAATACCGAGATAGGTAGCGGCCGCCAAGCCCAAACCCACTGCAAAAGCGCCAAGCATCAATACTTTGAATTGCTGCTGCTTGCGCTGTTTAATCTCTTCCCGATACGGAAGAAGGTTGATTCTGGTTAATTCGATCATGTTCTCAAAGCCCCCTTAATGCCAATCCGAACGCCAAAGTCAGTGACGGCGCATCAATTTGAAACTGCGGCAATTCTACTTTTGCACTGCGTTCCACATATGAAATCGGATGCAGATATTCTGTTGCCGTATTGGTTTGCGAGAAAATGCTTTCCGCCAAACCTGCCTGCTGCGCGGTAAAGCCGGTCAGCAGGATGTGTTTGATATTGGAGAAAGAATCAGTGGCCTGCGTGGTATAGTAAAATTGCAAAACACGCTGAACCTCCTGCGCAACCTGCACATTAAAACGGTCGGCAATCTGAGACTGGTAGTCGGAAGGCTTGTTTTGGGAAGCCATCATTTGTGCGGCTTTTTCTTCAGTTACCTGATAAGTACGCTGAATCAGCTGATTGAGCTGCTCTGTACTGACCGGCGTTTCTTGTTTGTAGAGGATACGGCCGTTTTGCAGGATCAGGGCATACATTTGCGTCGCATGAATGCCAAACACGGCAACTTTTTCATCTGCCATTTCGGGAGCATGCGTATTCATCCAATGAACAAAGGCATTGCGTTGCGCCAGCAAGTCTAAATCCAAAGCGGACAAAGGCAAGCCCGCATTCTCAAACATTTCAATGCGTGGCTCGACATCGTCTTTTTTGGCGGCAACAGCTAAAACATGCTGGCCTGAACCGACTTCTTCGGCTTGAAAGTCGTAGTTCATTTCTTCAATAGGCGCAAATTGGCCGACTTCCGCTTCGACAAACTCTTCCAAGTCCAAATCGGTATCACGCGGGTTGTAAATAATTTGCTCGACTGTCGCCAAATTTTGTGGCACGGCCGCAACAATATTTTTGCAAGAACTGCGTAATTGTGCGTAAGTATGTTGGATGTAAGTAGCAAGCTGATCGTAGTCTTGAATTTTGTTGCCTTTGACAATATTTTTAGGCAATTTGGTAATAACGTATTTTTCCAGCTGAATTTGGTTTAAACTACGGCCTGTCAGTTGTACCATCTTAATGGCATGTTGGCTGATATCGACACCGATGGCAGAGCGGTTGTTCAATCCACTAGAAGCCTTGCCTGTTTTGGTATCTTTCGTGCTTTTAAATAAGCGCATGATTTGACTTCCCTGTATCATTTAGGAGTGAGTAACTGTTTCGTTATCCGTAAAGGACTTCTTATTCTTTGCACAGTATTAACTGTGGCTGATAGAAATCGTTTCCCATTTTACTTTATTTATCGCCATTAATGGCAAATTATTACTTAGTCATGATTAAAAAGATTATAACGACCTGCCTGGGTCTCTTATTGGGACTGGCTCTTTTCGGCGTGGGGCTGATTGCAATTGCAATTTTGGTCACCTATCCGAAACTGCCGTCTTTGGACACTTTACAACACTACAAACCCAAAATGCCGCTGACGATTTATTCTTCAGACGGCCAAGTGATTGGCGTTTACGGCGAGCAACGGCGTGAATTCACCAAAATCGGTGACTTTCCCAAAGTTTTGAAAAATGCCGTGATTGCCGCCGAAGACAAACGCTTCTACGACCACTGGGGCGTGGACGTTTGGGGTGTGGCGCGCGCCGCGATCGGCAACGTCATGGCCGGCGGCGTCCAATCCGGTGCCAGTACGATTACGCAACAGGTTGCTAAAAACTTCTACCTGAGCAGCGAGCGTTCGTTCACCCGTAAATTCAACGAAGCCCTGTTGGCCTACAAAATCGAGCAGTCTTTGAGCAAAGACAAGATTTTGGAGCTGTACTTCAACCAAATCTATTTGGGTCAACGCGCTTATGGTTTTGCATCTGCAGCCCAAATTTATTTCAACAAAAATGTTAACGAGTTAACATTGGCCGAAGCCGCCATGTTGGCCGGCTTGCCCAAAGCCCCTTCCGCCTACAATCCGATTGTAAATCCTGAACGCGCCAAACTGCGTCAGGCTTATATTCTGAACAATATGCTGGAAGAAGGCATGATTACCCTGCAGCAACGCGATCAGGCTTTGAAAGAAGAGTTGCATTACGAGCGTTTTGTACAAAACATCGATCAAAGCGCCCTGTACGTTGCCGAAATGGTGCGTCAAGAGCTGTTTGAGAAATACGGCGAAGATGCCTACACTCAAGGCTTCAAGGTATATACCACCGTCGACACCGCACACCAGCGCGTGGCCACCGAGGCCCTGCGTAAAGTCCTGCGCAATTTCGACCGCGGCAGCAGCTACCGCGGTGCAGAAAACTACATCGACCTGAGCAAAAGCGACAACGTAGAAGAAACCGTCAGCCAATACCTTTCTACACTTTACACCGTCGATAAAATGATTCCGGCGGTTGTATTGGAAGCCTCCCGCAAAGGTGTACAGATTCAATTGCCGAGCGGCCGTAAAGTCACGCTGAACAGCCACGCTTTAGGCTTTGCCGCCCGTGCCGTCAACAACGAAAAAATGGGTGATGACCGCATCCGTCGCGGCTCCGTCATTCGCGTTAAAGGCAGCGGCGATACCTTTACCGTCGTTCAAGAGCCTTTGTTGCAAGGCGCATTGGTGTCTTTAGATGCGAAAACCGGTGCAGTCCGTGCATTGGTCGGCGGCTATGACTACCACAGCAAAACCTTCAACCGCGCAACTCAAGCCATGCGCCAACCCGGCTCGACGTTCAAACCGTTCGTTTATTCCGCCGCTTTGGCAAAAGGCATGACTGCTTCCACCATGATTAACGATGCGCCGATTTCCCTGCCGGGCAAAGGTGCTAACGGTAAAGCGTGGAACCCGAAAAATTCAGACGGCCGCTATTCCGGTTACATCACGCTGCGCCAGGCTTTGACCGCGTCAAAAAACATGGTGTCCATCCGCATCCTGATGTCTATCGGTATCGGTTACGCGCAACAATACATCCAACGCTTCGGCTTCAAGCCATCTGAAATTCCTGCCAGCCTGTCTATGGCTTTGGGTACAGGCGAAACCACGCCGTTGCGTATTGCAGAAGGTTACAGCGTCTTTGCCAACGGCGGTTACAAAGTGTCCGCCCACGTCATCGACAAAATCTACGATAGCCAAGGCCGTCTGAGAGCGCAAATGCAACCTTTGGTAGCCGGTGAAAACGCACCTCAGGCCATTGACCCGCGCAACGCCTACATCATGTACAAAATCATGCAAGACGTTGTCCGTGTTGGTACCGCACGCGGTGCAGCCGCACTTGGCCGCGCCGACATCGCCGGTAAAACCGGTACTACCAACGACAACAAAGACGCATGGTTTGTCGGCTTCAACCCTAGCGTTGTAACTGCCGTCTATATCGGCTTTGACAAACCGCGCAGCATGGGTCGTGCAGGTTACGGTGGTACAATCGCCGTACCGGTATGGGTAGAATACATGCGCTTTGCCCTGAAAGGCACCAGTGTCAAACCGATGAAAGCACCTGAAGGCGTGGTTGCAAACGGCGGCGAAGTGTACATGCGCGAACGCATGACCACCAGCTCCGACCTGGCCTTGGACAACAGTGGCGTTGCACCACGTCCCGCTCAACCTGCCCGTCGCGCGGTTCCGAATGAAAACCGCCGCCGCACCGAGAGCGGCAATGCGCCAGCCCGTGAAGAATCAGACGAAACCCCAGTTCTGCCAAGCAATACCGGCAACAATAACAAACAACAACTGGACTCTCTGTTCTAATGTTCTAAAGCAAGGCCGTCTGAAACGTTCAGACGGCCTTTTTTGAGAAAATTCAAAGCAAAACCATGATTGATTTACACTGCCATTCGACCGTTTCAGACGGCATGCTCTCCCCAACCGAAGTCGTCCGACTCGCCCGTCAAAACGGTTGCACCCTGCTCGCTCTGACCGACCACGACCACACCGGCGGACTGGCCGAAGCTCGCGCCGAAGCCGATACCCTCGGCCTCCCCTTCGTCAACGGCGTGGAAATATCCGTCACTTGGCGCGGCCGCACCATCCACGTTGTCGGTTTGGACTTTGACGAACACAACGAAACCCTGCAAAACCTGCTTGCCGAAGTCCGTAAAGGCCGTCTGAAACGATTGGAAGCCATCGCGGCAAAACTGGAGAAAAAAGGCATAACAGGCGCGTATGAAGGCGCGCTGGCATTGGCCGCCAACAAAGAAATGGCCAGCCGCACCCACATTGCCGAATTCCTCATCCGCGAAGGCCATGTTAAAAACAAACAGCAGGCATTTACCAAATATCTGGGCGACGGTAAATCCTGTTCCGTCAGACATGAATGGGCCACACTGGAAGACTGCGTAGCCGCGATTACAGGCGCGGGCGGCATGGCCATTATCGCCCACCCAATGCGCTATGAATTATCCGCCACCGCCAAACGAAACCTGTTCCAAGAATTTAAAAATCTCGGCGGCGCAGGGATTGAAGTGCACAGCGGCAACTGCTGTAAAAACGACCGCCTCAACTATGCCCTGCTTGCCGACCGCTTCGACTTTCTCGCCAGTGCAGGCAGCGACTTCCACCGCCCCAACGACTTCAGCGGCGGCATACTCGGCGCCTGCCCCGACTTACCCGAACAATGCCACCCGGTCTGGGAACACTTTAAGGCCGTCTGAATTTTTGACAGCAATTTTTCAGACGGCCCGCCAAGTATGAGACAGTTATAAACATATCACACTCTACATATTGAAACTGCCTGCCCGATACACCATAATAACCCCATAAATACCCCAAAAATAAAGGTTAACGCCATGTGCCAACTGCTCGGCATGAATTGCAACACTCCCACAGACATCATGTTCTCTTTTGAAGGCTTCCGCCGCCGTGGCGGCATTACCGACCACCACGCTGACGGCTTCGGTATCGGCTTTTTTGAAGGCAAAGGCGTACGCTTGTTTCACGACGACAAGCCCAGCGCCAACTCTCCCGTTGCCGACTTGGTGCGCGCCTATCAGATCAAGTCTGAAAACGTTATCGCCCATATCCGCAAGGCCTCGCAAGGCCAGACCTCGTTGGCGAACACTCATCCCTTCATGCGCGAGATGTGGGGCGAATATTGGCTGTTTGCACACAACGGCCATTTGATTGATTTTTTCCCCGAGCAGGGAGAGTACTACCACGCGGTCGGCACGACCGATTCCGAACGCGCGTTCTGCTTTATCCTCAACCGCCTGCGCAGCCGCTTTGCCACCAAACCCGAACCTGAAGTTTTGTTTGACGCCATTGCCGGCCTGACTCATGAAATCCGCCGCTTCGGTTTGTTCAACTTCGTCATGTCCAACGGCGACTGCCTGTTTGCCCACGCCAGTACCTTACTGCACTACATCGTGCGCAAAGCCCCGTTTGGCAAAGCGCGTTTGCTGGACGATGATGTGATGGTCGATTTTTCAGAAGTGACCACACCGAACGATAAAGTTTCCGTCATCGCCACCCTGCCCCTGACGCGAGATGAAACCTGGTCGCAATTGGCAGTCAATGAATTGGTGATGTTTCAAGACGGCGACATTGTCCTCAGCGACCGCCCCGACAATCCGGTTTACATGAGCGCGGAAGAAGGTTTGGAAATCGCCCGTGCCGTCGGCGTATCGGTTTGACGTTTGATTGGCTGAAAAACTCAAGGCCGTCTGAAAGGCTCAACTTCGCCAAAGTTGCCCTTTCAGACGGCCTTTTTATACATAAATTCTACGCAAAAGCCTTTACTATACGAAAATAACGCAATCCGCTACAATAATAGTTCACAAACAATAAATTCAATTGCTTAGCGACCTTGCCGAGCGTATGACAAGGAAACCCGATGAAGTGCCCGTTTTGCCAACACCCCAACACACAAGTAACCGACTCGCGATGGCTGGAAGACACCAACAGCATCCGTCGCCGTCGCAAATGCTTGGAATGCGGACAACGCTTCAGCACTTTTGAAACCGTTGAAATGCGGATGCCGCAAGTCATCAAATCCAACGGCACACGGGTTCCCTTCAATGCGCACAAACTGCAGACCAGCCTTGAGCGCGCGCTGCACAAACGTCCTGTCACACAAGAACAAATCGATGAAACCGTTGCCCTGATCGAGCAGCGCCTCTACCGTTTGGGCAAAAAAGAAGTCGCTTCGCACATCGTTGGCGAAATGGCGATGGAGGAACTGGCAAAAATCGACCAAGTTGCTTATGTCCGCTTCGCGTCCGTCTATAAAAGCTTTAAAGACGTTTCCGAATTCACCCAAGTCATCGCCGAATGCAAAGCCAAATAAGGCCGTCTGAAACCATGTTTTCCGCACTTGATACCCAAATGATGCAAACCGCCCTCGAGCTGGCCAAGCTTGGGCGGTTTTCTACTTCCCCCAATCCCCGCGTCGGTTGCGTAATTGCACACGGCGCACAAATCGTCGGACAAGGTTTCCACGTCAAAGCAGGCGAGCCGCACGCTGAAGTTCATGCGTTGAGGCAGGCCGGAGCGGCGGCCAAAGGCGCAACGGCCTATGTCACGCTGGAACCTTGCAGCCATTACGGCCGCACACCGCCATGCGCCGAAGCGCTGGTTCATTCCGGTGTAACGCGCGTGGTTGCCGCCATGACCGACCCTAACCCGTTGGTCTCAGGCAAAGGCTTATCCATGCTGGAAGCCGCCGGAATCCGTACCGAAAGCGGTTTGCTGGAAGCTCAGGCGCGCGAACTCAACCGCGGTTTCCTGTCGCGTATCGAACGCGGCAGACCGTTTGTCCGTCTCAAGTGCGCCGCCAGTTTGGACGGCAAAACCGCCCTTTCAGACGGCCGCAGCTTTTGGATTACCGGCGAAGCAGCACGCGAAGACGTACAAATTCTCCGTGCCGAAAGTTGCGCCGTTTTGACCGGTATCGGTACCGTACTTGCCGACAACCCGAAACTCAACGTTCGCAGCTTCCCCACCCTGCGCCAACCTGCGCGTATCGTCTTGGACAGCCGACTGCAAATCCCTTTGGACTGCCACCTCGTGACCGATACCGACAGCCCGACCGTTATCGTTACCCTTTCCTCAGACGAACAACGTTTGCAGGCGCTGGGTAAATTTGAACATATCCGCATCATCAGGCCGTCTGAGCACATCAACGGCCGCATCAATCTTCTTTCACTCATGCCGCAACTGGCAGAACTTGGCTTTGGCGAAGTTCTGGTAGAAGCCGGCTCAACACTTGCTTCAGCCTTCCTGAAGGATGACTTGGTGGATGAAATCGTCCTCTACCAAGCACCGAAACTGTTAGGCGCAGGCAAACCTCTTTTCTCCCTCCCTGAAAATCCGGCCGCCCTACTTTCAGACGGCCCTTGGCAAAGTCAATCGGTAGAAATCATCGGGCAGGACATTAAATGGGTTCTCCGAAAAAAAATCCGTCTAATTGCCTCAACTTAATAATTAAACCATTGTAAATAGAATATATCTATCATTTATATAGCAATAAATGTAATTTTTTCGTCAATATATTATAATGACTTTAGCGTATTCCAATTTAAAACTTTGACTTAAGTTAACTATCCTCAAGCCGATTGTCGACAAATTTTCCTTTTTTTCATCACGAAATAATGGATTATTAAGATAAGTTAAGCCACGAAAATTTATTAAAAGTTTTTATTCTAGAAGGGTTTTAAACGGCATAAACGGTAGTTTCATTTCATGAATCATACATTTGACAAAACAATATCTAAAATCAAAACATGTGGTTGAATGTAATTTCTAAAAATTAAGCATTCAAAAATACCGTTTCCATACCATAGAGGCCGCCTGAACGACCGTTAAACTTTTTTGATTGAGACGAATCAGATAAGTGCTTATGATTTTGTCTAATGTAATTATAAGTATGGTTTTAAGGCTTCACACGATACGGCAGCCGGCTATGGCTATGCGGTTGCAGCAAACAACTCAGGCATCGGGCAAACACTCCCGATTTACTCATTCATTACACGAAAGACATCATGAAAAACATTACGATACAAAAATTTGCCGATAAGACCGCAAAAATCGGCATCGTTGGCTTAGGCTACGTCGGTTTACCACTGATGTTGCGCTATGTGGATATCGGTTACCAAGTTTTGGGTTTCGACATTGACACCAACAAAGTCGACAAGCTCAACAAAGGCGAAAGCTACATCGAGCATATCCCTTCCGACAAAATTGCCGCTGCTTCCAACAGCCTGTTTGAAGCAACGACAGACTTCTCCCGCATCGGCGAAGTAGAAGCCGTCATTTTGTGCGTACCGACTCCGCTGAACAAATACCGCGAGCCGGACATGAGCTTTGTGATCGACACTACCGATGCGGTAAAACCTTACCTGCGCGCCGGCCAAGTGCTGTCTTTGGAATCCACTACCTACCCCGGTACTACCGAAGAAGAATTGCTGCCGCGCATGGAAGAAGGCGGCTTGAAAGTCGGTCAAGACGTGTTCTTGGTTTACTCTCCTGAGCGTGAAGACCCGGGTAACCCTAACTTTGAAACCCGTACCATTCCAAAAGTCATCGGCGGCCATACCCCTGCTTGTTTGGAAGTCGGCCTGGCGCTGTACCAACCTGCCATCGATAAAGTTGTTCCAGTAAGCTCCACCAAAGCGGCAGAGCTGACCAAACTTTTGGAAAACATCCACCGCGCCGTAAACATCGGCTTGGTGAACGAGATGAAAATCGTTGCCGACAAAATGGGCATCGACATTCACGAAGTCATCAATGCCGCTGCAACCAAACCGTTCGGCTTCGTTGCTTATTACCCAGGCCCTGGCTTGGGCGGCCATTGTATCCCTATCGACCCGTTCTACCTGACTTGGAAAGCACGCGAATACGGCGTAAACACCCGTTTCATCGAATTGGCAGGTGAAGTGAACTCCCACATGCCCGACTACGTTATCGAAAAAGTCGGCCTGGCTTTGAATGATCACAACCGTTCTATCAAAGACAGCAAAATCTTGGTATTGGGTATCGCCTACAAGAAAAACGTGGACGATATGCGCGAAAGCCCGTCCGTGGAAGTTATGGACCGCCTGCACAAACTGGGCGCAGTGGTTTCCTACTCCGACCCGCACGTTCCGGAGTTCCCGCACATCCCCGGCCACCACTACTTCGACCTGAAGAGCGAAGCGCTGACCCCTGAAACTGTCGCCCAATACGATTGCGTGGTTCTAACCACCGATCACGACAAATTCGACTATGACATGATTACCGAACATGCCAAGCTGATTGTCGATACACGCGGCAAATTCCCAGTGAAAAATCCTAAAGTCATCAAAGCATAATCTTGATTCAGACGCATCCGGCTGCCTCCGGTTTCCCCGACCGGGACGGCGGCCGGTTTCCCAAGGCCATTTGTTTTTTTCAGACGGCCTTGGCAAACCGGCAACGGTAACAACGCATCTCTTACGAAAAACGCTCAGCTCGAACTTCTGGCCGTCTGAAAACAAATAATATGAACGCGAAAAAAATCCTCGGCTACGCATTGGGCCCGGTAGGAAGCGCCGCTTTCGGCCTACTTTCCCTGCCGCTCATCTCATGGTACTTCCCTGCGGAAGACATCGGCCGTATCGTACTCTTGCAGACCATTGCCGGATTGAGCATCCTGTTGCTGGGCTTGGGGCTGGACCAATCCTATATTCGCGACTATTACGCCGTTAAAGACAAGGCCGCGCTGTTCAAATCCGTTTTTTTATCGCCATTGATTCTGACGGTGGCGGTTGTGGTTTTAGTGTTACTGATAAACGCATCATGGCCGTCTGAAATCATTTTTGACATCCCCAGTGCAAATTTGGGGATTCTCTTTCTGATTTTCTTAGCCACCACGCTGATTATCCGTTTTTTAGCCCTGATTTTACGGATGAAAGAGCAGGCATTGGCTTTTTCTGTCAGCCAGCTTGCGCCGAAATTTTTGATTTTGGTGTTGGTTTTTGCCGTAATCGCTTCCGGCCTGCCCGCCAATACCACTTCGCTGGTTTTTGCCTACACCGCCGCCCAAGTGCTGACCGTTGTACTGTTGATATATCAGCTGCGCCAAGACTTGCAAGCCGTTTCCCATGCAAAATGGTCGTCCGATCTGCATCGGGACGGCCTACGCTACGGCCTGCCGCTGGCATTCGGCAACTTGGCCTATTGGGGGCTGACTTCGATTGACCGTTTTGTCCTCAAAAACATCTCAGGCTTGGACGAGTTGGGTATTTATTCAATGGCGGTCAGCTTTGGTGCCGTCGCCTTGATTTTCCAAAGCGTGTTCTCCACCATTTGGGCGCCTTTGGTGTTCAAATGGGTAGAAGAAAAAACCAATCTGGACAAAATCGGCGACATCACGCTTTCCATGACCGTCCTCATCAGCGCAATGATTTGCCTCATCGGAATTTTCTCGCCGATGGCGACCTGGATACTGCCGGAAAAATACACGCAGGTTCAATTTATCCTGCTCTCGTGTATGCTCTTCCCCCTGTTTTACACGCTGACCGAAGTCAGCGGCATCGGTTTGAACGTCGTCCGCTCGACTTGGCTGATTACTGTCATCAACATCGTTGCCTTTATCGTCAATACCGCCCTGCTCTATCTGTTGGTACCGAAATTTGGTGCAAAAGGTGCAGCTATGGCCAGCGCAACGGCTTTTTGGCTGTTTTTCATCTTTAAAACCGAATTCTCTTCACGCCTGTGGCAGCCTTTGCCGCGCCTGAAGATTTATACCAACTCAACGCTCTGCCTGATAATCTGCCTTGCCTACACTTGGCTGGGTACGCGCGACAACTACATTTGGTTCGCGCTGGCATGGGCAGTCGGACTGGGTTTCCTGTTCCTAAAATACAAACACGCACTATTTGCCGCGACCGAAAAAATCAAAGCCAAATTAAACCGTTCGGCAAAATAGCCAACCTGAGATTCACGTCTCTACGATAACAACAGAACGACTATGAAAATAAAACGTCTGAACTTATACACTTACATTCTATACATCATGCTCGCAGCCTATATGCTGGGGCCCGCGCTGTCCTTTAAGGTCGGCGTACCGCGTATTGACAACCCGCTGACCCTGATATTTGTACTGCTTGGTTTTGTCGTATTTTTTCTGGAAAGCAAGCATATTCCGCGCAAGATTTTTGCCATGCTCTGCGCCCTGACCGCCATGTGCATCTGGCCCGCCATCCACATGGGCATTACGTCGCTGACGCCGACGCAGTACATGGATATTTTGTTTTTTATGGCGGTTCCGGCTTTCTTCTACTTGTTTTACCAAGTATTGAAGCGCGCCGACGACCCTTTGGGGACGATTCAGAAGTTCCTCATCGTATTTACGCTGTTTATCGCCGTACCGCCGTTTGCAGAACTGGCCACCGGTATTCAGTTTGTGAGTGCCAGCGATGAGTTGGCTATTGACGAAGGCTCGCTCAAAGGCTTGTTCTTTAACCCGAACAACCTCGCCGCCACCGCGGTCTGCCTTGCGCCTGCCATTTTGTTTTTCTTCCAACTCCAAGGGCGGAAACACAAAGAAAAACTACTTGGCTGGGGCTTGTTCCTGCTGTTGGGCATGGCCATTTTCGCCAGCGTATCGCGTACCGCCATCGGCTGCTACCTGTTGATTTTGTTGGTTTATACGGCCTATCGCAGAAACGGTTTTATTACGGTCGGCGTTGCTGGTTTGCTGGCATTGGTATTGTCGATGATTCCGTCACGCGCGATTGCGGAATTTTTGCTCTCACTCAACGGCAACCAGTTCTTAGAACGCTTTTCCAGCCGCGTGTACCTTTTCCTGTACGACTTGGGCAGCGACAACTCCGTGTCCTACCGTCAGGAGATTTACAACTACTTCTGGAACAATCCGCCCCTGCTGCTGACCGGCTACGGTCCTAAAAACTTCCGCGAATATTTCGGCGGCCATTTGAGCGGCAGCTTGGGCTTTGAAAACCCACACAGCTTCATCATCGAGCTGTATTTGGGTTTCGGCATGATTTCCTTGCTCGGCTTTATTGCTTTTGTGGCGTGTTATTTCCTCTACACCGCCTCAAACCGAGCAGTAACCGGCAAATCGCGCGTTTTGGCTTGGGTTGCCTTGGGCATTTTCCTGCTGGCCGGTTTTATTCCGTCCACCATTTTGCGTATGCCGTTTATCTGGCTGCCCTGCCTGCTGATTTTTATTTACAGCGTATTTGTTGCGCCCAAGCTGAAAGATATGGCCGCTTACGCATACAACGAAACACTATACGATACGAAGAAACCATCATGAAAATCATCCTGACTACCTCCATGTCCGGCCTCGGTGGCACTGAAAACGCCACTTTCCGCCTCGGCCGCCTGCTCAAACAACGCGGACACGATATCGTATTGGCCTCTTCAGACGGCCCTTTGATTCAGGAAGCGCAAGCATTGGGCATCCGTTGGCAGCCGATCGATTTTTACCAAGGCGGATTATTGGGTTACGTCAAAGGCATGTTCGCCTATATGAAACTGCTGAAAAAAGAGAAACCCGATGTGATTCACTGCCAAATGGCGCGTATCGTTCCGGCCTGCGCCATTGCGGCCAAGTTCGCTTCACCGAAAACCAAAGTGTTCTACCACGCGCGCGGCCTTGATCCGGAAACTTATCCGAAAATTGCCAAGCTTTTCGACAAGCTGGGCGTGTACATTATCGGCAACTGCAAACACGAACGCGAAAAACTCATCCGTTACGGTTTCCCTGCCAACCGCATTACCTACACTTACAACGCCCTGCACAAAGCAGATTTCGTTCCTGAAAAAACGGTCAAAGACTATGTCCAACTGGGCACACTTTCCCGTTTAGATACCGTCCGCGCCGTGCATTTAATGCTGGACATTTTGAAGAAAATGGTTGACCGCGGCATGCCTGTACGCCTTAACGTTGCAGGCATCGGCGAAGAAATGGACAACCTCAAAGCCCAAGCCAAACGTTTGGGCATTGAAGACCAAGTTACCTTCCTCGGCGGCGTCCGCGATTTGACCGGCTACTTCAAAGAAGTCGATATTTTGGTGAACACGCCGCATTGCGTGGGCGACCACGGCGCAGGTGTCGGCAACAATATTTTGGAAGCCGGCCTTTACGACACACCTGTCGTGACCTACAACATGGCGGGTATTTCGGAAATGGTCATCACCGGCCAAACCGGCTACTGCATTCCTTTCGGCGATGACGAAGCGTTTATCGAAGCCGTCGATACACTCATCAAGCATCCTGAGTTGCGCGGTCAAATGGGCAAAGCCCTGCACAAACACGTTGAGACCTTATGCTCCGACGATGAAATCTACCGCACCACCATGGCTGCGTACGAAATGTAAGGCCGTCTGAAACATGAACATTACCATCGTCGCCCCTTATTGCTCGCTACCGTCCGAGCCGCATTTCAACCGCTTCTGGTATCTTGCCGAGCTGTTGTCGCAGTCGCATGACGTGTTGCTGATTACCAGCAACTTCAAGCACTACGACAAATCTTTCAGACGGCCCGAAGATGCCGAGGCTGCCTCACAAGGCCGTCTGAAAGTCATACTGTTGGAAGAAAGCGGATACAGCAAAAACGTGTCTTTGGGACGCGTGACCAGCCATCACCGCTTCGTCAAACATTTTGAACAATGGTTGGAAAACTGCCGTCCGGGCGAACAAGACGTCGTCTTTTCCGCCTATCCGCTGATTGCCACCAACCTGCTGTTGGGCAAACACAAAGCGCGTTTGGGTTACAAACTGATTGTCGATGTGCAGGATGTATGGCCGGAGTCTTTCTCCTCGGTCATACCGTTTTTGAAAAAAGTACCGCACAACCTGCTGCCCTTTGCTTCACGCGCCAACCAAGCCTACCGCTACGCCGACGCACTGGTTGCCGTATCGCAGACTTATCTCGACCGCGCCAAAGAAGCCAATCCGAACGTACCTGGCGAAGTCGTTTATATCGGCGCGGATTTTCCCAAACTCGATGCCGCGCCTGCCAAAGATTTTGGCGACGACAAAACCCGCTTTTTCTACTTGGGCACGCTCAGTTACAGCTATGACGTAGAAACTGTGTGCAAAGGCGTTCGCAAGCTGTTGGATGCCGGCGAAAACGTCGAATTGCACATCATGGGTGGCGGCCCCGATTTTGACAGGCTCAAACAATATGCCTGCGACGGCATCAAGTTTTACGGCTACATTCCTTACGCCGAAATGATGTCGGTCGCCAAAGGCTGCGACATTTCCGTCAACGCCATCCACTCTTACGCCATGCAGTCGATTACCAACAAACTGTCCGACTATATGGCTTTGCAAAAACCGATTCTGAACAGCCAGGTCAACGACGAAGTTGCCGAAGTCCTTACCCTGCTGCCGCATGCGAACTATCGTTCCGGTGATGTGGACGGTTTCGTTCAAGCCGCCAAAGATATTTTGAAGCGCAAAAACGATCCTGTTCAGTCCGAAGAAATCGTCCGCCGCTTCAAACGCGACGTTGCCTATCAAAAAATCGTCAACCTGATTGAAAGATTAGCTCATGAATAAATTTTTCAAACGCCTGTTTGACATTATTGCCTCTGCTTCAGGGCTGATTATCCTGTCGCCTGTGTTTTTGATTTTGGTGTACCTCATCCGCAAAAACTTAGGCTCGCCTGTGTTCTTCATCCAAGAGCGACCGGGCAAGGATGGCAAACCGTTTAAAATGATTAAATTCCGCTCCATGCGCGATGCAATCGATAAAGACGGCAACCCTCTACCGGACAGCGAACGCCTGACCGATTTCGGCAAAAAATTACGCGCCACCAGTTTGGACGAACTTCCTGAATTATGGAATGTCTTAAAAGGCGAGATGAGTCTAGTTGGACCTCGTCCGCTGCTGATGCACTACCTGCCGTTGTACAACGACTTCCAAAACCGCCGCCACGAAATGAAACCGGGCGTGACCGGTTGGGCGCAAGTCAATGGCCGCAACGCCATTTCATGGGATGAAAAATTCGCCCACGATGTTTGGTACATCGACAACTTCAGCTTTTGGCTGGATATCAAAATTTTGTTCCTGACGGTTAAAAAAGTCTTCGTCAAAGAAGGCATCTCAGCCGAAGGAGAAGCCACCATGCCTTATTTCACGGGTAATAAAACTGATGAAAAAAAATAACATACTGATTCTGTCGGCAGGTCGCCGTGTCGAATTGGTGCAGGACTTCCAAACCGAAGCCGCACGTTTTTCAGACGGCATCGGCGTTTTTGCTACTGACCTCAACCCCCACATGTCTTCTGCCTGCCATGTTGCCGACCGCGCTTTCAGCGTGCCGCGCATCGATGCAGCCGAATACATTGACAGCATTTTCGAGCTGGCCAAACAACACGACATCGGTCTGATTGTGCCAACCATCGATACCGAGCTGCTCAAACTGGCCGAAGCACGTGACCGTTTTGAAGCTGAAGGAATACATATTGTCATTTCGGATGCAAAACTGATTACCCTGTGCCGCGACAAGCGCCTGACCGCAGGCCTGTTTGCACAATACGGCATCCGTTCGCCTGAAATTTACGAACGGGACCGCCTGGTTTTCCCATGTTTTGCCAAGCCTTATGACGGCAGCCGCGCCATCGGTGCGAAAAAAATCAACACACCGGCTGATTTGACTGTCGACATTACCGAAGACCCGAAAATGATGTTCGCCCAATACATCGATATTGAGAATACTTTCTCCGAGTTTACCGTCGATATGTATTACGACCGTCAAGGCCGTCTGAAATGCGCCATTCCTCGCGAACGTTTGGAAGTGCGCACCGGTGAAGTCAGCAAAGGCGCAACCCGACGCAATGCCCTGTATAAAGAGCTGGTTGAAAAAATGGCCGTATTGGAAGGCGCACGCGGCTGCATTACCGCGCAATTCTTCGTCAGCAAAACCGACAGCACGACCTACGGCGTGGAAATCAACCCGCGTTTCGGCGGCGGTTTCCCACTGACTTACGCAGCAGGCGGCAACTATCCGGGCTGGCTGATTCAAGAATACATCGGCGGCCAAGATGTCCCTTTCTCCGACGACTGGGAAAACAATTTAATCATGCTTCGTTACGATGCTAAGGTTTTGGTAAGAGAACATGATTAAGCCGGAAGAATCTGTCATCGTCTTCGATCTTGACGATACGCTTTACTCTGAGTACGACTACAAATGCTCCGGAATACAGGCAGTTGTAGGGACAATTACGTCGCTTTACCCGCAATACGATGCCGACGTACTAAATGAAATTGCAGACAATAAAAGTAAAGACTGGCTCGACAATTTGTGTCATCATTGCAAATTAAACGAACTAGAGAAACAATCACTTTTGTGGCAATATCGACTACATAGGCCTGTTATCCGACCTTATGTCGAACCGTCTTTTTTACGGAAGCTGATGCGCCCTTTTGCCGCACGCGCCCTGATTACAGACGGCCGCAGCCTGACACAGCGGTTGAAAATACAGGCCTTGGGCCTGACCGATTTGTTTGACGACATTTTGATTTCGGAAGCCATGCAATCGGAAAAACCCGACGATAAGCGTTTTGTCTTCCTGCAAAACAAATATCCGGCCGCAAAACGTTTTATTTACATCGGCGACAACATCAAAAAAGATTTTGTCGCACCCAACAAACTGGGTTGGCTCTCCATAGGCATCATGCCTAAGCCGCACAATATTCATCAAGCCGAGCCCGAGCAATACGGCCGTGAATACCAGCCCACCCTTTGGATAAACACCCTGGAAGAATTGACTACACTGACAACTTCCGCCACCGAAAAAGCAAATGCATAAGGGACATTTCTCCATGAAAATCTTATTTATGGGTCGTAAACAGGTTTCCGCCAACCTGCTTCGTTTTTTGACCAAACAAGACCATATCGAAATCGTCGGCGTCTTGACCGACAGTCATTTGCAAGGCTCGCCGACCACGGCTGCCGCGCAGGAATTGGGCCTGCCCCTGTACACCTTCGATACGGCTTTGGAAGCAATGCGTGAAGGCCGTCTGAAATACGATTTGGGCTTGTCCGTCCTTTACTGGCGCAAGCTGCGTGATGAATTCCTGAGCATTCCGACTTTAGGCACGATCAACTTCCACCCTGCGCTGTTGCCCGAATACAAAGGCACAGGCGGCTACAACCTGGCCATCATGGACGAGCTGAACGAATGGGGCAACACCGCCCACTACGTCGATGCCTCCATCGACACCGGCGAAATCATCGAAGTGGACCGCTTCCCCATCGACGCCGAAACAGAAACCGCCCAATCGCTCGAACGCAAAACCATGCAGGCGCTGGAGCCGTTCGCACAACGCATCATCGCCCGCGCCATCGAGTCGAAAACCAAATTGCCGACCACGCCCAACATCGGCGGCCGCTACGTCAGCCGCGACGAAATGGAAGCCATGAAGCAAATCCTCGACGGCGACAATATCGAGAAGAAAATCCGCGCCTTCTGGTTCCCGCCTTACGACGGCGCATACGTCGAAATCAACGGTCAGAAATACACCCTGATCAACCGCCAACTGCTGGAAGAAATCGCCCCCAAAGGCTCAACCAGTCTTTTCGCAGGAAAAACAAATGCTTAATACATCACTCTCCCCATGGCCAAGCTTTACTCAAGAAGAAGCCGATGCCGTTTCCAAAGTCCTGCTGTCCAACAAAGTCAACTACTGGACAGGTACGGAATGTCGCGAATTTGAAAAAGAATTTGCTGCTTTTGTCGGCACGCAATACGCCGTCGCCCTTTCCAACGGTACGTTGGCTTTGGACGTAGCCCTCAAAGCAATGGGCATCGGCCAAGGCGATGATGTGATTGTCACTTCGCGCACCTTCTTGGCTTCAGCGTCCTGCATCGTAACCGCCGGTGCCAATCCGGTTTTCGCCGATGTCGATTTAAACAGCCAAAACATCAGCGCTGAAACCATCAAAGCTGCGCTGACGCCAAACACTAAAGCCATCATCGTGGTTCACCTTGCCGGCATGCCTGCCGAAATGGACGACATCATGGCGTTGGCCAAAGAACATAACTTGTGGGTTATCGAAGACTGCGCCCAAGCACACGGCGCGAAATACAAAGGCAAATCCGTCGGTTCTATCGGCCATGTCGGCGCATGGTCGTTCTGCCAAGACAAAATCATGACCACCGGCGGCGAAGGCGGCATGGTGACCACCAACGACAAAGAGCTGTGGAGCAAAATGTGGTCATACAAAGACCACGGCAAAAGCTACGATGCCGTGTACCACCGCGAACACGCACCCGGTTTCCGCTGGCTGCACGAAAGCTTCGGCACCAACTGGCGCATGTTGGAAATGCAGGCGGTCATCGGCCGCATCCAGCTCAAACGCATGCCCGAATGGACGGCGCGCCGCCAAGAAAACGCCGCCAAACTGGCTGAAAGCTTGGGCAAATTCGCCAGCATCCGTTTGGTCGAAGTGGCCGACTACATCGAACACGCGCAATACAAGTTTTACGCCTTCGTCAAACCCGAACACCTCAAAGACGGCTGGACGCGCGACCGCATCGTCAGCGAACTGAACGCGCGCAAAGTCCCCTGCTATCAAGGCAGCTGCTCCGAAGTGTATTTGGAAAAAGCCTTCGACAACACGCCTTGGCGTCCGAAAGAGCGGCTGAAAAACGCTGTCCAACTGGGCGACACCAGCCTGATGTTCTTGGTGCACCCGACCCTGACCGATGAAGAAATTGCGTTCTGTAAAGAAAACATAGAAGCCGTATTGACTGAAGCCACGGCATAATCATTTTCAGACGGCCTGCAACTTCAGGCCGTCTGAAAAAAACAAAACAGCCTGCTTCAAACAATCCGTACCAAGCCACATTACAACACTCAGACACGTAAAAAATAAAATGAACTTGGAAACCCTGCTGGCTCTGCCGCGCAATCTAAAAAAAACCTTCTTCGTCATTCACGATATCTTGATGATCTTCGTGGCGTTTTGGTTTGCCCAAAGCCTTAAAGTGCAATATTCCGACGAATGGTTGAGTATCGCCAACTGGCTGGCTTTCGGCAGCACCGCGTTACTGACCATCATCCTTTTCATCCGTATCGGCCTCTACCGCGCCGTTACGCGCTTCGTCAGCGTCCGCGTCCTGACCGCCGCCGCATTCGGCAGCATTATTTCAGCAGTCTTGTTCTGCCTGACCACCCTGGTTTTTGAACAAAAACTGCACCTTGCCCTGCCCATCGTTTATTTCTTGGTCTTGGTGGTCGGCGTAACCAGCTCGCGCATGATCCTGCGCGCGATTCTGACCGACCACCACCGCAAGCAGATGACGCCCGTCATCATCTACGGCGCAGGCCAATCCGGCCGCCAATTACTGGAAGCCATCAAACAGGTTAACGAATATTCGGCCATCGCCTTTGTCGATGACAACCCGAAAATCCAACGCACCGTCATCTATGACCTTGCCGTCTACAACCCCAACGAAATCCCGATGCTGATCAGCCGCTACGGCGTACGCAAAATTCTGCTGGCGATTCCAAGTTCTACGCCTGAAGAACGCAAAGACATCATCCGTCGCCTCGAAGCCTACAAATGCGAAGTCCTGACCATTCCGGGCATGAAAGATTTGGTGGACGGCAAAATCAGCGTCAGCTCATTGAAAAAAATCTCCGTGGTCGATTTGCTCGGCCGCGCCCCTGTGGCACCGCGCCCTGAATTGATGAGCGCCGACATCAGCGACAAAGTCGTGATGGTAACCGGCGCAGGCGGCTCTATCGGCTCCGAGCTTTGCCGTCAGATTCTCAACTGCCGTCCGACCAAACTGCTGTTGTTTGAATTGTCCGAATTCGCCCTGTACAGCATAGACAAAGAATTGCGCGAAACCCAAGCCGCGCAAGGCAGCCAAGTCAAAGTCGTACCGCTTTTGGGTTCGGTTCAAAACAAAGAACGCCTCAGCAGCGTCATGAAGGCCTACCAAGTCGATACCGTCTATCATGCCGCGGCCTACAAACACGTCCCTATGGTCGAGTTCAACACCATCGAAGGCATTCAAAACAACGTATTCGGCACACTCTGCTGCGCACAGGCTGCTGTAGATGCAGGCGTTTCCACCTTTGTTTTGATTTCCACCGACAAAGCCGTCCGCCCGACCAATACCATGGGCGCCAGCAAACGCATGGCCGAACTCTGCCTGCAAGCCCTTGCCGCCGAGCCGGAACAAAAAACACGCTTCTGCATGGTGCGTTTCGGCAATGTATTGGGTTCGTCCGGCTCCGTTGTCCCGGTATTTGAAAAACAAATTGCCGAAGGCGGCCCGATTACCCTGACCCACCAAGACATTACCCGCTACTTCATGACCATTCCCGAAGCGGCGCAACTGGTTATCCAAGCCGGCGCAATGGGTAAAGGCGGCGACGTCTTCGTCCTCGACATGGGCGAATCCGTCAAAATCATCGACCTTGCCCGTCAAATGATTGTCCTCAGCGGCCTCAAAGTCAAAGACGAGCAACACCCGCACGGCGACATCGAAATCAAGATTACCGGTCTGCGCCCGGGCGAGAAACTTTATGAAGAACTGCTCATCGGCGACGAGGTGCAAAAAACCACTCATCCCCGGATTATGACCGCCAGTGAAGTAATGCTTCCATGGACGCAATTATCTGACATACTGTCGGAACTCGAAACCGCTTGTCTCCAAAGCGACCAAAACAGCCTGCGCCAGCTTCTGTTGCGCGCACCGACAGGCTTCGTACCTAAAGACGGCATCTGCGACTTGGTTTGGCAACAAAACAACAAAGCCGTCTGAACATTTTCAGACGGCCCGGACACCATACTGCAAGGACTACTACATGAAAAAAACGCTCTCCCTGCTTACTCTATTTGCACTGGCTGCCTGTAACAGCACGACAGTCATTCCCGGTTCGACCATCAAAACCCGAACCAAAACCATTGTTTACACCGACAACGACACCGCAGCCGATACCAACCTCGACAGCCGCGTTGCCGTTTACCCCATCACGCCCAACCTGATTGAAAAAATGCGTACGCCGCCCGTACTTTCCCAAGCCAACCAAGGCTTGGAGCAAAGCAAGAGCGCTTACCGCTACCGCATCGGCAGCGGCGACGTCCTCAACATCATGGTTTGGGCGCACTCCGACCTCAACTCCCCCATCCAGCAAAGCAACCCGCAAACCAACCAAGTCAGCCGCGGCGCCTGGGTGGATGAGGGCGGTTACATCACTTACCCGTTGGCAGGCAAAATCCAAGCCAAAGGCAAAACTTTGGACGAATTGCAAAACATCCTGACCAACCTTTTAAGACGCTACATCAAAAACCCTCAAGTCGCCATCAACGTTACCGAGTTCCGCTCGCAACGCGTTTCTGTATCCGGCGCCATCAACCAAGCCGGCCAATTGCCGATTACCAATATCCCGATGACCATTTTGGATGCCATCAACCAAGCCGGCGGCGTTACCCAAAGCGCCGACACCCAGCACATCAAATGGACGCACAACGGCGTCGACCGAACCATTTCCCTGCAAAACATGCTGCAATACGGCGATATGTCGCAAAACCACCTCCTCAGCCATGGCGACATCGTTTACGTTCCTAACAGCAGCAACAACAAAATCTACATCATGGGCGAAGTCGGCAAACAAGCGACCCTGCCGATCGGCAACCACGGCCTCAACCTGACCCAAGCGCTCGGCGAAGTGGGCGGTATGAACCAAGCCTATGCGGATGCAACCGGCGTATTCGTGATCCGCCGCGTACCTGAAGATGCGGCCAAACCTATCCACATCTACCAGCTCAACCTGAAAGATGCAACCTCTTACGCGCTGGGCAGCGAATTCAAACTGCGTTCGGAAGACACCGTTTACGTTACCTCCGCCCCGGTTACCCGTTGGAACCGCGTAATGTCACAAATTACCAACTCCATCAGTAACGTCAACACCCTCGACAATACGTTTAAATAAGCAGTGGTTCCTGCTGTCAGACCTTGTTTGACAGCAGGATACAAAATCACGCACAATCCGACCAAATTACATAAACGGCATATAAAAGCCGTACACACCGCACAAACGGAAAAGCAGTACCTTATAGTCTGACTCACGCTTTTTTCAGACCATAAACCGAAACAATATCATGTACCACAACATACTCATTGTCTGCCTAGGCAACATCTGCCGCTCCCCCACCGCAGAGCGGATTATGCAGAAAAAACTACCCGGCCACCGCATCAGCAGCGCCGGCATAAAAGCACTGGCAGGTAAGGATGCCGATTTCCAAGCCATCAAAACCGCACTCAAACACGGCGTTATCGTTGCAGGCCATACGGCACGCCAACTGACTGCCCAAATGTGCGAACAGGCCGATTTGATTCTCGTCATGGAGCCCTGTCAAATCGATATGGTGGCCGACATCCATCCGCCGGCACGCAGCAAAACCATGCTGTTTGCCCAATGGTTGCCGAAGAAAACCGTACCTGACCCATACAAACAAAGCAGCGAAATGTTTGAAGCCGTTTTCGAACAGCTCAATGCTGCCGCAGACACTTGGAAAACCAAACTAAACGGAAAAACTCAACCGGTATAAAACCGGCATGAACAAGAAAGCAAGCAATGAAAAAAACGACCTACACACCTTATAGCGCAGACAACGACGAAATCGACTTCGGCCAACAGCTCCGCGTCATTTGGATGCACAAATACAAAATCCTCGCCGCCCTGCTTGCAGGCGGCATACTCGGCGCAGCCTTCAGCCTGGCATCCACCCCGCAATACCGCGCCGACGCCATGTTGGAAATCGAAACGCGGCAAAACCAAATCCTGACCGAAATCAACAGCATCTTCAACAACCAAACCACGCCGTCTGAAGCAGAAGTCGAGCTGGTTCAATCACGCCTGGTGCTGGGTAAAACCGTTGACGACCTCCAACTCGACCAAGAAGTCAAAGCCAAATACACGCCTGTTATCGGCAGCCTGATGCACAACATCAGCGGCGACCCCGATCCCAAACTGACCGTCGGCAACTTTACCGTACAAGAAGAATGGTTCAACAAAACCTTCACGCTGACCGCCAAGAGCAACAAAGCCTATACTCTTACCCTGCCTGACAAACGCGTCGTCGAAGGCAAGGTCGGCGTGCCTCTGAAAATCAACAATCAAACCACCCTCAAAATCGATCAAATCCTGGCTAATCCGGGTCAAGAATTTGCGTTGACCAAGTTCTCCCGCATCAGCGCCATCGAAAACATCCAAAACAAACTGGCGGTCATCAGCAAAGGTAAAACCAGCCCCATCATCAACCTTACCTTTACCGGCACCGACCCTAAACGCACCAGCGTCATCCTCAACAGCATTGCCGACAACTACGTTGCGCAAAACCGCGAACGCGACGTCCAAGTCGCATCCAGCGGCTTGGCTTTCATCAGCGAAGAATTGCCGCGCCTGAAAGAAACCTTGCAAGACGCTGAAAACAAACTCAATGCCTACCGCCAACAATCAGGCTCCCTCGACATTCCGCTCGAGTCCAAAGGCGCATTGGAAAGCCTGACCGGCATCGAAACCCAAATTACCCTGCTCAAAACCGAAGAAGCAGGGTTGGCCGAGCTGTACACACCGGAACACCCTTCCTATAAAGCCGTATTGGACAAACTCTCCGTCCTCGAACGCGCCAAAAACAAAATCAACCAACAAATCGCCGAATTGCCCAATACCCAACAAGAAGTCATCCGCCTGACCCGCGACGTAGAAACCAACCAAGCAACCTACGTCCAACTGTTGAGCAAACAACAAGAGCTCAACATCATGAAAGCCAGTGCGCAAGGCAATGTCCGCATCGTCGATTATGCTTACGTCCCTGAAAACCCGGTTGCACCGCGCAAAGCCGTCATCACGCTCCTGAGCGCACTTGCCGCAGGCTCGTTGACCGCTTTGTGGCTGATGATCCGCAACCGCATGAAAAACGGCATCACTTCATCCGAAGAAATCGAAAACCTCAATTTGGAAGTCGTCGCTCTTGTTCCGCATTCCAAAACCCAGCAAAAACGCGACTTCTTCAAAAACAAATTCAAGAAGACCGGCGGCCGTTCCAACTATCTGCTGGCCAGCGAAGACCGTACCGACACGGCCGTCGAAGCCATCCGCGCCCTGCGTACCAATATCTACTTCTCCATGCTGGACGCGCCCAACAACGTCCTCATGATTACCGGCGCCGCGCCTGAGGCAGGCAAATCCTTTATCTCCGCCAACCTCGCCGCTGTAATGGCGCAGTCGGGCAAACGCGTCCTGCTTATCGATACCGATATGCGCAAAGGCTATCTTGACCGACTCTTCGGCCTTACCCCCGAGTTCGGCTTGTCCGACATCCTAAGCGGTAAAGCGGCTCCAGCCAAAGCCGTACAAGAGACCGGCATTGAAAACCTCCACCTCATCAGCAGCGGCAGCTATCCCAGCAATCCGTCCGAACTTTTGATGGACAACCGCTTCAACGAGTTGCTCGCCCACGCGCGCCAACGCTACGATTACGTCATCTTGGACACGCCGCCCGTATTGGCCGTGACCGACGCCGTCATCATCGGCCAACATGCCGGCACCGTCCTGATGATCAGCCGTTATGCGCACACCCGTGCACGAGAGCTTGAGGCCAGCGTCGAACGTCTCAAACAAAACCACATCAACATCAAAGGTGTCGTCCTCAACGGCATGAAGCGCGAAGCCAACAACAGCTACGACTACTACGCCTACGATGCCTACCATTCCGGCAACAATAAATCATAAACCGAAGCAGGCCGTCTGAACTTTCAGACGGCCTGAGGCTTGTTAAACGGCACAAAATATTTTTCACAAACGCCGCCCTTGCACCCCAAAGCCGTTTGTTTTAAAGTAAGCCCCGTTCCCATATGGAAGAGAAACATGAAAATTACCGTCATCGGCGCAGGTTCGTGGGGTACAGCTCTCGCGTTGCACTTTGCGCACCACAACAATGAAGTCGCCCTTTGGACACGCAATCCCGACCAAATCCGCACCCTGCAAGCAGACCGCGAAAACAAACGCGGCCTGCCCGGCTTCCCTTTCCCTGAGTCCCTGACCGTTTATGCCGATTTAGGCGAAGCGCTGAAAGACAGCCAACTTGCCCTGATCGTTACCTCCGTAGCCGGCCTCAGAAGCAGCGCCGAGCTGCTCAAACAACATAACGCCGCCGACATTCCCGTTCTCGCCGCCTGCAAAGGTTTTGAACAAGATACCGGCCTTTTGACTTTCCAAGTACTGAAAGAAGTCCTGCCTAACAATAAAAAAATCGGCGTTCTCTCAGGCCCGAGCTTTGCCCAAGAACTGGCCGCCCAACTGCCTTGCGCCGTCGTTCTCGCCTCCGAAAACAAAGAATGGGTGGAAGAAACCACCGCCCAACTGAACACCAACGTAATGCGCCTGTACGGCAGCACCGACGTCATCGGCGTTGCCGTGGGCGGTGCCGTTAAAAACGTCATGGCAATTGCCACCGGCCTTTCAGACGGCCTCGAATACGGCCTCAATGCACGCGCAGCCTTAGTAACACGCGGCCTTGCCGAAATCACCCGCCTTGCCATCGCCATGGGCGCACAACCCAAAACCATGATGGGCTTAGCAGGCATCGGCGACCTTATCCTGACCTGTACCGGCGCACTCTCGCGCAACCGCCGCGTCGGCCTAGGCCTCGCAGAGGGTAAAGAGTTGCATCAAGTGCTTGTCGAAATCGGCCACGTTTCCGAAGGCGTCAGCACCATTGAAGAAGTCTTCAACACCGCCGCCAAATACCAAATCGATATGCCCATCACTCAAACCCTGCTGCAACTCATCCGCAAAGAAATGACCCCGCAGCAAGTCGTTGAACGACTGATGGAACGAAGCGCGCGCTTCGAATAAACGGTCGCGCCGTCTGCCATTCAGACGGCCTGACGCACAATATGGCGGCCATCAGGCCGTCTGAAGGGAAACACATGAACCAATCACTGAACAATCTGGAAATCAACGTTTACCAACTTGTCCAAAAATTTGAAACGCTGGTTTCAGAAAACCGCCGTCTCAACGAAGAAATCGACAGACTCAAACTCGAGCAAGAGCAACAAAAACGCCAACACGACGCGGCCATTGACGAACTCAGCGAAGCCTTGCTGGTTCAAGTCGGCAAACTCAAAGAGGACCTGCAAAGCAAAATTGACAACCTGACTGCCGAAAAAGAAAACTACCGCAACGCACTGGCCCAAAGCGCAGACCAAATCCGCAGCCTCATTACCCGATTGCCCCAAGAAACACAACAATAAAAGGATGCCCCGTGAGTATCGAACAAGTCAATCTCGACATCATGAATGTCAACTTCACCATCAACACACCGAGTGAAGAAAAAGCCACCCTTCTGCAAGCCGTTGAAATGCTCAACAAGAAAAGCGATGCGATTAAAGAAAGCGGCCGCATCGTCGGCACAGACAAAATCGTCGTCATGGCAGCCCTCAACGTCGTGCACGACCTCTTGAAAACCACCCTCAACGACGATTTGGCAATCGGTGAATTTGAGCGTAAAATAACCGACATGAGCAACGCGTGCCAAAAAGCACTGGCGCGCTTGGAGCAAAACTGATTTCCCCCTTTTCCCTGCGGTGTTCGCGAAGGCATATATTCCTTTGAACCAATACGTTCGCTTTAGGTTGCCGGGAGCTGTAGTGGGCGCGAGCGTCCGTTTATTGGACGCACCCGAAACTACCCGAGGTGACCGCCTTGTCAGCAAGGTTCAAGCGGATTCAGCCTAAACGGCACTCGTGGGGATTCCCTAAAAAAAGCCATACCGACAGGTGTGGCTTTTCCCTTTCCAAGTAAAGACTTTCGTAAAGATTTCCGGCCGTCTGAAAAAACCGCATATTCATGCATCAAACACACTCAATTAAGATTGACAAAAACCAATCTCCTCTTTAAAATCCATAACTTTCTATATATATCTGGATTCCAACCATGAAAACCTTCTCTGCAAAACCCCACGAGGTGAAGCGCGAATGGTTCGTCATTGACGCAGAAGACAAAGTTCTGGGTCGTGTCGCAGCCGAAGTCGCACACCGTCTGCGCGGCAAACACAAACCCGAATACACCCCTCACGTTGATACTGGCGACTACATCATCGTCATCAACGCAGACAAACTGCGCGTGACCGGTGCTAAATTCGAAGACAAAAAATACTTCCGTCACTCTGGTTTCCCAGGTGGCATCTACGAGCGTACTTTCCGCGAAATGCAAGAGCAATTCCCAGGCCGCGCTTTGGAACAAGCCGTAAAAGGCATGTTGCCTAAAGGTCCTCTGGGCTACGCCATGATCAAAAAACTGAAAGTGTACGCTGGCGCCGAACACGGCCACGCTGCACAACAACCTAAAGTTTTGGAACTGAAATAATAAGGACACGACATGAACGGTAAATACTACTACGGCACAGGCCGCCGCAAAAGTTCAGTGGCTCGTGTATTCTTGACTAAAGGTACCGGCCAAATCATCGTAAACGGCCGTCCCGTTGACGAATTCTTCGCACGTGAAACCAGCCGCATGGTTGTACGTCAACCTCTGGTTCTGACTGAAAATGCCGAATCTTTCGACATCAAAGTTAACGTAACCGGTGGCGGCGAAACCGGTCAATCCGGCGCCATCCGTCACGGCATTACCCGCGCCCTGATCGACTTCGACGCAGCCCTGAAACCAGCCCTGTCTCAAGCAGGCTTCGTTACTCGCGATGCTCGTGAAGTTGAACGTAAAAAACCTGGTTTGCGCAAAGCACGTCGCGCAAAACAATTCTCCAAACGTTAATACGTTTTCAGAATCGAATCAAAAAGCCTTGCTCTGCAAGGCTTTTTTCATTTATAAAACAATAATCCAATATCCTCCGCAATATATGATGAAAACCCTGCTCCACTACGCCAAATCATTGCTTCAGGCCGTGATTATTTTCATTTTGCTCTCCTTGATTGTCGACTGGGTACGCAAGCCTAACCAGCCCTTACAATCAGCGGCACAAACCATTACTTTAACCGATGGGCAAACCACTTCCCTTCAATCCTTCAGCCAAAATCGGGTTGCCGTCGTTTATTTTTGGGGTAGCTGGTGTCGTATTTGTTCATACACATCATCAACCATAGAAAAACTGCACCAAGACAATATCCCAACATTGGGCGTAGCCTTGCGCTCCGGAAGCGACACGGACATTGCCCACCATATGCAAGAAAACAACCTATCCTTTCCAAATTTCAATGATTCAGACGGCCTGATGGCTCAAAAATGGAATATAGCCGTCACACCGACCATTATCATATTAAAAGATGGCAAAATGATTCATCACACATCCGGGCTTTCTAGCTACATCGGCTTAAAAATCAGAATTTACTTAGCAGACATCTTCGGCTAAATTCATTGAAAATCCACCAAAAATAGAAAATCCAAAGAATCATCTTCGCCGAATATTTTTATCCTATTCCACTTCATAAATAAATAAACTATCTCTTTCCCGATAACATATGATTTTGTTGAGATTATAAAGAAAATAGACTAAGATATAACCATAAGAACAATTGGAAACATTATTATCAAAACAAACTGTTAGAGATCTTCATCTAATATTGTGGCAGTGATGCTTTTGTTCCCATGACCCGGCTGCCGACGGCAGCCTTAAAACAGCAATATTCGCCTTTATCAATCTACCTCACGCTTCAACGGTTTGATTTTTGATAACACCGGAGACTTAGTAATGCCCAACCAATCTAAACATGCATCTATCAATATCGGTCTGATTCAGGCACGGGAAGCATTGATGACCCAATTCCGCCCTATTCTGAACCAAGCCAATATTACTGACCAGCAATGGCGTATCATCCGGCTCTTAGCGGAAAACGGCACACTCGACTTTCAAGATTTGGCCAATCAGGCCTGCATCCTCCGTCCCAGCCTGACCGGCATTCTGACCCGCTTGGAAAAAGCAGGTTTGGCCGTGCGCTTGAAGCCTTCCAACGACCAACGCCGCGTTTATCTGAAACTGACGCCCGAAGGCGAGAAACTCTATGAATCCACCGGCGCATTGGTTGACGAGCGCTATGACGCAATTGAAAAAGTCCTCACCAAAGAAAAAATGGCACAACTCAAAGAACTCTTGGCAGAGCTGGCAAAAATCGAACAGGCATTAAAATAAAGCGAGCCGGATGACAGATTCAACACACACACTCAAGAGATCTTTCCGAGATGCCATGGCCTCCTGTGCCGCCGGTGTACACGTTATCACGACAGACGGTGAAGCAGGGCGCTATGGCATTACTATGACTGCCGTAACTGCCGTTACCGACGAGCCGCCGACGGTCATGCTGTGCATCAACCGCCAATCCGCCATCATTCCCATCCTGCAAGGCAACCGTGATTTGTGTATCAACACACTCAACGACGGCCAACAGGATGTTGCTGAACACTTTGCCGGATTGACCGACCTCTCGCCCGAAGAACGCTTTGAATACCATATTTGGCATAGAGGACAAACCGGACAGCTAGAAGTCGAAGGCGCGCTGGCGCACCTGCACGGCAGCATTGTCGATCAACGCGAAATCGGCACGCATTACGTCTTTTTCGTTCAGATCAATGAAATCCGCAATACCGATACGCAAGCGCCGGCATTGCTGTATTTCCGTAGGCAATTCAAATCTTTGGCATAAATAAAGGTCTCATGCCGTCTGAAACATCGGTTTCATTTTTTCAGACGGCCTGAGACCTTTTCTGTTTCACACATTATAGGCACACCCATGAAAGCAATGATACTGGCCGCCGGTCGCGGCGAACGCATGCGCCCCCTGACCGACCACACGCCCAAACCCTTACTCGAAGTAGCAGGCACGCCGCTTATCGGCTGGCACTTACGCCGCCTGCGGAAGGCCGGCTTTACTGAAATCGTCATCAACCATGCCTGGCTTGGCCAGCAAATCGAAGACACCTTGAAAGACGGTTCAGCCTACGGCGTACACATTGCCTATTCTCCCGAGCGCGCCGGAGGCCTGGAAACTGCCGGAGGCATTGCCACCGCCCTGCCGCTTTTGGGCAACGAGCCGTTTTTGGTCGTCAATGGCGACGTGTTGACCGACATTGATTTCCAAGCTGCACGACTGGCTGCCCAGCGCATGCAGGAACACAACCTTCTCGCCCATTTGTGGCTGGTGGACAATCCACCCCATCATCCCGAAGGCGACTTCGGCCTGCTTTCAGACGGCCTGGTATCCGCATCATCCTCAGACGGCCAGGCCCTGACTTTCAGCGGCGTGGGCGTTTATCATCCCGCGCTTTTCAAAGATACCCCGGCGCACCAGGCTGCCAAGCTTGCCCCTCTGTTGCGTCAAGCTATGAGCCAAAGCCAAATCAGCGGCGAACACCATAACGGCCTTTGGCTGGACGTCGGTACAGTCGAACGCCTGCAAGAAGCTGACCGTATCGCCCAATGCTGGTAAAACAAAAGGAACGTATCCGATACATCCCTTTCAATATCAAAGGCCGTCTGAAAATATTGGTCAACCCATTTTTCAGACGGCCTCAATCTATCATCAAGCTTTAGCCAATTTCTTTTCTTTATTCATTCCTAACAAGCCATTAACAATCATCACGCACAATCCCGACCAAATCAGGCCATAGCCGATCAATGCGCCTTTTTGCACCGGCTCGCCCAGCCATACAATCGACACAATAAAAAGCAATACAGGCTCCAAATAGCTCAACATGCCGAACACTGCCACCGGCAGCAACTGATTCGCCTTCAAATTCAACTGCATGGATATTGCACTATTAAAACCCAGCAACACAATAAAAAAGATTAAAACCGGTTTGGCCGCAATCATCGCCGGCGTATCCGTTGCCAGCAAAATATACGCCAACGCAAACGGCGTAATCATCAATAAATCAAAGGTCAGCCCGATTAAGGAAGGCACGCCCAGCTTGCGGCGCAGCAGATAATAAAACGGATAAGTACCGAACACCCATACAGTCGTCCACGAAAACGCGCCCGACCGCACCAATTCACATGCCACGCCTGCACACGCCAAGATTACCGCCACCCTCTGCAACCGGTTCAAACGCTCTTTAAACCAAATCCGTCCACCCAGCATCATCACCAAAGGAAACAGGAAATAACCCATGGCAATGTTTACTCCTTCCCCATTGACCGGCCCCCAGACAAACAGCCACAACTGGCTGGCAAATATCGGCGTCGGCAATACAATCAGCAGCCACCGTTTCCAATCCCGGCCGACTCCATAAGCAAAACGCATTGCCGCCAGCCAACCGCTGACCATCGTCATCAGCACGCACAAAGCCGACAGCATGGCGACCATGCGCCAGGCAAACACCTCCGTCCCCGTCATCGGCCTCATCCACATACCGTACAGAAACAGCATGGAAAACAACAAATTGGACGCTATCGCAGCCAGCAAACCTTTGGATAAATTCGTCATTTCAGACGGCCTTTTGCAATCAATCAAAGTTAATATTGTAGAAAAAACGGATGAAAAAATTACTCATCTTTTTGAATGAAGTTTTACCGTAAACATCCGTTTCATTAAAGGCCGTCTGAAAACCATGTTTTCAGGTTTTCAGACGGCCTTTCATTGCATCAAAGCAGTCTAATGCATCAACCCTGCTTCACAATATCCGACAGCGGCCAGCGCGGCTTGACATTGAATGCGCCGACAGCCTGACGCTCGGCAAGACGCATCGCGCCGGCAAAGGCAATCATTGCTCCGTTGTCGGTACAATATGCCATCGGCGGGAAATAAACATTGATTTTTTCTTCCTGCGGCTTTGGTTTGCCTTTTTCAGATGGCATTTTGACGGTTAAGCGCGAAAATTCATCACGCAGCTTCCAGTTTGCACCCACACCGCCGGCAACCACCAAAGTTCTGAAGCCGGTATCCAACAACGCTTTTTTGGCTTTGGCCGCCAACACGTCAACCACCGCATCTTGGAAAGCGCGGCAAATGTCGTTACGTGTCTGCTCGGGAATTTCATCGTTGCCGGTTTCGGCGCGGACTTTTTCGACAGCGGTCAAAACGGCTGTTTTCAAACCGGAAAAGCTCATCTGCAAATCGTGCGAATGGAGCATAGGACGTGGGAATGTGAAGGCATCAGGCGTGCCGAGTTTGGCCAGCTCGGATAATTTGGCACCGCCGGGATAAGGCAAACCTAAAAGCTTGGCCGTTTTGTCGAACGCCTCGCCTGCCGCATCATCCACGCTTTCACCCAGCAAGGTGTAATCGCCGATACCGCGTACAGCCATAAATTGTGTATGCCCGCCCGACACCAGCAAAGCGACAAATGGAAATTCAGGCTTGTCGTCTGCCAACAAAGGCGAGAGCAAATGGCCTTCAAGATGGTGGACAGGGATAACGGGCTTACCGATGGCAAATGCCAAGGCGTTGGCGAAGCCTGAACCGGCCAGCAATGCGCCGCCCAAGCCCGGACCTTGCGTAAAGGCAACCGCGTCGATGTCGGCATAGCCTACGCCTGCTTCCTTCAAGCAACCTTGCGTCAACGGCACGACACGGCGGATATGGTCGCGACTGGCCAATTCGGGGACAACGCCGCCGTATTCGGCGTGCATCGCCATTTGTGTGTGCAAATGATGCGCCAACAGGCCGCGCTCGGTATCGTAGAGCGCAACGCCGGTTTCGTCGCAAGATGATTCAATTCCTAATACCAACATGGTTTGAGGCCGTCTGAAAAAATGATTAAAAACGATTCAGACGGCGTTTTCTCCGAAAACGGAAAAAGGCCGTCTGAAATAAAGTGCGGAATAAGCGGTTTACAAAGTGCCGTAAGAATGCAGGCCGCTCAAGAACATATTCACGCCGATAAAGGCAAAGGCGGTAATGACCAGGCCGATGACTGCCCACCAAGCCAACACCCTGCCGCGCCAGCCTGCCACCAGCCGCAAATGCAACCAAACAGCGTAATTCAGCCAAACGATGAATGCCCAAGTTTCTTTCGGGTCCCAGCTCCAATAGCGACCCCACGCAGAGGCTGCCCACAATGCGCCGAGAATGGTGGCAATCGTGAAGAATAAGAAACCGACAGCAATCGCTTTGTACATAACTTCTTCAATGACTTGCGAGTGCGGCAGCCATGATTTTTTGCCCGCATCTTCTTTTCTGAGCGCCAGCAGTTCGGCAATACCCAGCATGGCAGCGATACAGAATGCGCCGTAGCCGATAAAGTTGGCCGGAACGTGGATTTTCATCCACCAAGACTGCAAAGCCGGAATCAGCGGCTGAATGGCATGAGCCTCGCGTGAAACGCTGTACCATAAGACAAATCCGACCACAATTGCCATAAAGCTGAAGACAAAGCCACCCAGTTTTTGTACGGCAAAACGGCCTTCGTAATAGAGGTACATCAGTGCCGTAATGACCAAGAACAAGATAAATACTTCGTAAAGGTTGGAAACCGGAATATGGCCGGCATCGGGACGCAGCAGATAGCTTTCATGCCAGCGTACCAGCAAACCGACAAAGCCCGCCATCGCGGAAACCCACGCAAACACGGTACCCATGCCCAAAAGCGTATTGGACGACACATTTTTGCGCACCGCCGCTATCGCGCCGACGATATAGGCAAACAAGGCAAAGAACACAAACGCGCATTGCCACATAATCGCCGACTGGCTGCTTAACAGATATTTGAGCAGGAAACCGTCTGCGTGTTTGATGTCACCGCCATACAAATCAACGGCCAAATACGCCAAGCACACGCCCAAAGGGATAAACCAGCGCATCGGTTTGAAAAACCAACCCAGAAAAACGGCAATACCGGCACTCGCCCACAAAATCACCATTTCGTAGATGTCCATGTGCAGACCGGCTTGGGTTTGGGCAATAAACGCACTGATGGCAATCAGCAGTGCGAATGCCCAGTCGAAGAGGTTGAGGTTTCGGATAAATGATTTGTGTGTCAGAAGCTCATGCTCGGGCAAGGCCTGATGTTTGTTATTCATGGTTCAAATCCTTGGCAAGCTGCTGCAATTGCCGTGTGTGTTGCGGAAATTCTTTCTGCAAGTCGCGTTCGTTGCGGCTGGAAGACATGGCAAAACGGATACGGCCGTCTGAAAACAGCAGCCAAGCACGTTTTTCACGGATATAGAACATAAACACCGTGCCCAACACCAGCAATACCGAACCCAAATACACCAAGAATGCGCCCGGCGAACGGGTCATCTGCAATCCGGAAGAGCGCACTTCGGAATAGCCGTCCAATTGCAGCAACATCGGCGCAGGATACTCGGTCAAACCGGTGTACGCGTCCATTGCATGCAGCAGGAAGCGGTTGCGCTTTTCGTCTTGCGGCCAAGCCGGCAGATTGTATGTGCTGATCGTATCTTCCAAAGCGGCATTCATCACGCCATAGAGCATCTCGTAGAAATAGCCCTGCATTTTTTCCTGCTGATCTTTGGGAATGTTGGTGGTAACAAATTCGTCCAAAGCCAAATAGCCGCCTTTGGCAAAAATCGACAAAGTATTTTCCGCCGCCGCCATGAATTGCTCGCGGATTTCGGCAGGCGCGCCTTTGACGGCGTTGGCAACGGTTTTACGGCGTGCCGCGTCGTCTTTCAAATATTGGCGCAAAGCCATAAAGGTATCGATTTTACCGTTTTTATCCATCGGAATGCGCAACCAACGATATTGCTGCGCCAAGCCGCTGCGCGTGCCGGTAATGAAGAAATAGTCTTCATCTTGTTTTACCGGCAACATATAGTTTTTATATTCGACCGCCTGCCCTGCTTTGTCGCGGATGCGGTAAACGATAGATGGGCCAATATTGGTGTATTTTTTGCCTTCCTGACGGACAGAACGAACATCATTGATGGCGGATTTCAGGTTTTGCTCTTTTTCAGACGGCTCGCTCATGTCTTCGACGTTCATCGAAGTAAACTGGTCGAATTCCAATTTATAAGAAGCCTTGCCCAAATCCAGCGGAAACTCGCGCATGGAAGTTGCTTTGAGTTTGACCGGAGTGCGGTCGGCATCAGCCAGATTCCAAGCTTTAAACGTCAAGTCTGAGCCTCCGTCGGCGAAACTTGCCTGATAAACCGTAATACCGTGCAGCGTCAAAGGATGGTTGACGCGGATGGTGTGTTCGCTGACTTTGCCGGTCGCCTTGTCCGTGACTTCCAAGTCGCTGGCGAAATCGCGCGGCATACCGGTATCGTAAAAATCAATATGGAATTTCTTCAATTTGACCGAAAACGGCAAGTCTTGCACGAGCATGCCGTTATCCGCATTCAGAAATACCACGTCCGCGCTCTGACCTTCCGAAATATTGACATTGCCCCTAAACGACAAATTGGACGTACCCAACACGCTTTCGGGCTTAAAGTCTTTGGCGTAAACCGCCGTATTGTCCGGCACGACCCGGCCGGTAAGCATACCGATTTTCAGCAGGATATTGCTGTCTATCAAACCGCCCAAACAAATCACAATCAGCGCGGCATGGGCAAAGATATAGCCCCATTTGTTCATCGCACCTTTTTTTGCCGCCACCAAAACCGAACCGTCTTCACGCGTAACGGTTTTGCAGCCATAGCCCTGCACTTCCAAATAACGTTGCGCAACTTCGGGCGTTACCTGTCCGTCTAAAACGATGGAATGGCGCATTGCCACCAGTGATTTTTCCTTGGCGTTTTCACGGAAGGAACGAATCTCGCGCAAAAACGGCGGAACATTGCGAATCAGGCACAATCCGGTGGAAATCACCAAAAACATCATGATGACAACGAACCACGCCGATGCGTACACGTCGTACAGGCCCAAAAAGCCGAAAATCTGCGACCAAAACGGGCCGAATTTCACCAAATAATCGACTTGCGGCTGATTTTGCTGCAAGACCGTACCGATAATCGAAGCCACGCCCAATAGGCTGAGCAGGGCGACGGCAAAACGCATGGAGCTGAAAAAGGCAAACCACGGTCTGCGGATGAGTGGGACGGATGAAGAAGATTTACTCATGTCTCAAATGTCGGCTTGGGGCAACCCGATTGATGGAACGGACTGCAATGACGTGTGATGCGAAAGGAAGAATACTGCATATTGCAGTAAAAATCTTGCCGTCGCTATTTGAAAAAACCAATCAGGCTTATCGGCCTATATTGGCTAAGGCCGTCTGAAGGGTTTTCAGACGGCCTGTATCAATAAACTCGTTTCAGAACGAAATTTAGTGCAAACCTTGAATAAAGTTGGCTACTGCGTTCAACTCTTCTTCGCTCAGGCGGTTGGCAATATCGGCCATGATGGCGTTTTTACGTTGGCCGGACTGGTAAGCTTTCATTTGCTCGACAACGTAAGCTTTGTGTTGGCCGCCCAGACGAGGATAGGCTTGGATTTCAGTACCGCCGCCAGGGATACCTGCGCCGCTAGGACCGTGGCAAGACATACATGCCGGTAGTTTTTTAGCGCTCAGGCCGCCGCGATAGATTTTCGCACCCAGCTCTGGGTTTTCTTTAGGATTGGCTTCGCCCGGTTTGCCTTGTTGTTTGGCGTAGTAGGCGGCAGCGTCGCGGATGTCTTGTTCGGACAAGTTCATCACCATCGGTTTCATCACGCCGGCAGCACCGTGGGCACGGGTACCGTCTTTGATGGCCATGGTTTGGCCGTAGACGTAGGCCGCAGCCTGACCTGCCAGTTTAGGATAAGTTGCGATACCGCTGTTACCATCGGCTGCGTGACACGCCGCACAGATAGTAGTCGCTACCTGTTTGCCTTTTTCAGCATCTGCTTTAGGGGCAGCGGAAACCGCACCGGCAGCCAATACCAAGGCCAATAAAGTCAATCGTTTCATGGAGTGCTCCTGATTACAGCATTGCGTACCGCGTCAATGCCTTTTTTATACTCAAATACCGGGGAATTTTCCCGATTAAAACCGATAATTCTATAAACGTGCTATTCTATACCAAGTTTACATTAAATTACTACTCAAATTACCAAACTGCTGCAACATAAATGCCCGATACAAATTATGATGTTGCAGTTTTGTTTCCACGCAAGGAAATACTGATGAACCTTTTTCAAAACGCCAAATTCTTTACAACGGTCAACCATCTGAAAGACCTGCCCGACACACCGGCCGAGATTGCCTTTGTCGGCCGAAGCAATGCCGGCAAATCCAGTGCCATCAATACTTTAACCAATCATGTGCGCCTTGCCTACGTTTCCAAAACACCGGGCCGCACCCAACACATCAATTTCTTTGAGCTGGAAAACGGCAATTTTATGGTCGACTTGCCCGGCTACGGCTACGCGCAAGTACCGGAGGCCATTCGTGCGCACTGGGTTAAACTCTTGGGCGACTACCTGCAACAACGCCGCCAACTGATCGGCCTGATTTTGATTATGGACTCGCGCCATCCGCTCAAGGCTTTAGACATTCAAATGCTGGACTTTTTCCACATCACCGGCCGTCCTGTGCATATCCTGCTGTCAAAAGCAGACAAGCTGTCTAAAAACGACCAGATTAAAACTTTAGCGACGGTAAAAAAATCACTCAAACCCTACACCGATCGTCAAAAAATCAACGTTCAACTGTTCTCCAGCCTGAAAAAACAAGGCATGGACGAAGTCAATCAAGTGGTCGGCTCATGGTTTGACGCGCATCGCGAAGAAATCGAAAATCTTGCAGGCGAAACATCGCCTGAGTGATTGTAAAACAAGGCGGAATGAGATAAGTTGACCAACCGCAAATCTTATTCCGTCATTTGGTTTCTCACCATCGCATTTACCATTTAATCCGGGGTATGTCTCACACATGCCCTTTTTTTCATCACGCTTTTTTTGTTTTCACACGCAAACCACAATCTGCGCCAAATATGCCATCACAACATATCAGCAAGGCCGCCTGAAAGACGCGGCTTCGATCTCCATTATTATTAAAGTGTTAATTTTAGTATTGCAACTAATTACACATCTTAGCATTTTGCTCATATTCAGCTAATTGTTGAGGCATAGAATGCATTCATCGTTCAACAACACAGTAGGAAAGAAAATCATGAAACGCATTAACGCTTTTATTTCAAAAAAACTCATCATTGCCGGTATTATTGCTTCAAGTTTGGGCGTTGCCGGTGCGGCAGGTACCATGGCTTTCAAAGAAGGTATGTTCGCAAAGGTTTCCGGCCAGCAAGCAGCCGCAGCAGCGGTAGCAGAAGTGGGCGGCGTCGTTAAAGATGTCGATTACAAATACAAACAACATTTGGGCGGCCGTTACAAAGTAGAAATCTTGAAAGACGGCGTCGAATACGAAGCTTTGGTTGATGCTCAAAACGGCAAAGTATTGGCAGTAGCACAAGATGACGATCAGGACAAACGACACTTTGGTAAACATGATAAGCATCATAAACATGACAATGCCGAGCCCTCTTCATCGCAAAATACAGATTATCAGGCTCCTGCCGATGCTGCACCTGGCACACCTGAAAATGCAACCGCTTCCGAGGTAACACAATCTTAATTTAAACTTTAAAAAAGCCAATGCCGTCTGAAACTTTCAGACGGCATTGGCTTTAATGCAGCATTGTTTGAAACACAGCTCCTATCAAGCCCAATCATTTTCAGACGGCCTTTGCACCATCTTCGCCGTCTATCCAACCTGCTTCTTTCAATTTCCTCTGTTGCGCATCATATCGGGCTTTTTCCACCCAATACATTGTCTGGATACAGGCATCGCCGCACTCGCTGCCGCAACATTCCCACGACTCGGGGCGGACGGGTTCGTCTAAAAGCGGCTCGCCCAAGATGGCTTCGGCCTTATTCTTCAGGGTCGTATCCATCGGCGATTTCCAAGCGCGCACCGTCAAATTCAATCACTTCGCCGCCGCGGATTTTGGCGGTCTTACGGGTTTCGGTTTCGCCGTTGCGCAACACCAGCCCTTCGGCGATAAACGCTTTTGCCTGTCCGCCGCTTTCGGCAAGACCGGCCAGTTTTAACAGGTCGCATAAAGCGATGTATTCGTTGTCTTCAAGATAGACGGTTGCTTCCATCATTTAATCCTTTTCAATAATGGCGATATTTTAACATGGCCGTCTGAAAGAAAGCCCCCTTCTGTTTTATTTGCTTTATCCAACCTCATTACATTTGGTTTTCAGACGGCCTTTCGCTGCCAACCCTGCTACAATACACCTTTTATTGTTCACGCCGATTTTGCCATGACCGAGCCGACCTACATCCCCCTGCGCCTGCATACCGAATTTTCGATTACCGACGGTATGGTGCGGATTAAAAAACTGATTGCCAAAGCGCAGGAATACGGTTTGCCTGCTTTGGGCATCAGCGATTTGATGAATGAATTCGGCTTGGTGAAATTCTATAAAGCCTGCCGCGGCGCAGGGATTAAGCCCATCGGCGCGGCGGATGTGTGGATAGGCAATCCGAATGCACCTGACAAGCCGTTTCGCGCCATGCTGATTATCCGCAACGATGCGGGTTATCTGCGTTTGAGCGAGCTTTTGACGGAGGCCTATGTCGGCAAAGACCGCAATATCCATCATGCGGAACTCAACCCCGAATGGCTGGAAAGCGGCGACAACAGCGGCTTGATTTGTTTGAGCGGCGCGCATTACGGCGAAGTGGGCGTGAATCTATTGAACAGCAATGAAGACGCGGCGCGTACGGCGGCGTTGAAATATGCGGCGTGGTTTCCCGATGCGTTTTATCTAGAGCTGCAACGCCTGCCCGAACGCCCTGAATGGGAGGCTTGCGTTTCCGGCAGCGTGAAGCTGGCGGAGGAACTGGGTTTGCCGGTGGTGGCGACGCATCCGACACAGTTTATGAGCCGCGACGATTTCAACGCACACGAGGCGCGGGTGTGTATCGCGGGCGGCTGGGTATTGACGGACAAAAAACGTCCGCGCGATTTCACGCCGAGCCAGTTTTTCATTCCGCCGGAAACGATGGCCGAACGTTTCGCCGATTTGCCTGAAGCCTTGGAAAACACGGTGGAAATTGCCAAACGCTGTAATCTGCACATCACATTGGGCAAAAACTTCCTGCCGCTCTTCCCCACTCCAGACGGCCTGTCGCTGGACGATTATTTGGTGAAACTGTCCAACGAGGGTTTGCAGGAACGCATGGTTCAGCTTTATCCCGACGAGGCGGAGCGTGCGGCAAAAATGCCGGAATATCAGGAACGTTTGGATTTTGAACTGAACATCATCATCCAGATGAAATTCCCCGGCTATTTCCTTATCGTACAAGACTTTATCAACTGGGCGAAAACGCATGGCTGTCCGGTCGGGCCGGGACGTGGTTCGGGTGCAGGTTCGCTGGTGGCGTATTCATTGAAGATTACCGACCTCGACCCGCTCAAATACGCGCTGCTGTTCGAGCGTTTCTTAAACCCTGAACGCGTTTCCATGCCTGACTTTGACGTCGACTTCTGTCAGGCAAACCGCGGCCGCGTAATTGAATATGTGCGCGAGAAATACGGCGCGGATGCGGTCAGCCAGATTGTTACCTTCGGCACGATGTCGTCCAAAGCGGTCATCCGCGACGTCGGACGCGTGCTGGAACTGCCGTTTATGCTGTGCGACAAACTGTCCAAGCTGATTCCGTTGGAAGCCAACAAACCCCTGAGTTTGGAAAAAGCCATGGAGGCCGAGCCGCAAATTCAGGAATTAATCGAAGCAGAAGAAGCGGACGAACTGATTACGCTGGCGAAAAAGCTGGAAGACCTGACGCGCGGTTTGGGTATGCACGCGGGCGGCGTGTTGATTGCGCCGGGCAAGATTTCCGATTACAGCCCCGTGTATCAGGCGGACGAATCCGCCTCGCCCGTATCCATGTACGACAAGGGCGACGTGGAAGACGTGGGTTTGGTGAAGTTCGACTTTTTGGGTCTGCGCAACCTGACCATTATCGAAATGGCGCAGAACAACATCAAAAACACCACCGGCGATATTGTCGATGTCGGCAAGATTCCGCTTGACGACCAAGCTGCCTACCAAATCTTCCGCGATGCGAACACCACCGCCGTCTTCCAGTTCGAGTCGACCGGCATGAAAAAAATGCTGAAAACGGCGCACACGACCAAGTTTGAAGAACTCATCGCCTTCGTGTCGCTCTACCGCCCAGGCCCGATGGACAACATCCCCGACTTCGTCGCGCGCATGAAGGGACAGGAATTCCAATACATCCACCCGCTGCTCGAAGGCATCCTCGCGCCGACCTACGGCATTATGGTGTATCAGGAACAAGTAATGCAGGCGGCGCAGATTATCGGCGGCTACTCGCTCGGCGGCGCAGACTTGTTGCGCCGCGCCATGGGTAAGAAAAAGCCCGAAGAAATGGTGAAACACCGCGAAATTTTCGCCGAAGGCGCGGCAAAACAAGGCATTTCGCGCGAAAAATCCGACGAAATCTTCAACTACATGGAAAAATTCGCCGGCTACGGTTTCAACAAATCCCACGCCGCAGCCTACGCCCTGATTTCCTATCAGACCGCATGGCTCAAAGCCCATTATCCTGCCGAATTTATGGCGGCAACCATGTCGTCTGAATTGGACAACACCGACCAGCTCAAGCATTTCTACGACGACTGCCGCGCCAACGGCATCGAGTTCCTGCCGCCCGACATCAACGAATCCGACTACCGCTTCACGCCGTATCCGAACATGAAAATCCGCTACGCACTCGGCGCGATTAAAGGCACGGGCGAAGCCGCCGTCGAATCCATCATCGCCGCGCGGCAAAGTGGCGGCAAGTTTACCGGCCTCTTGGACTTCTGCGAGCGCGTCGGCAAAGAACACATGAACCGCCGCACCCTCGAAGCCCTAATACGCGGCGGCGCGTTCGACAGCATCGAGCCCAACCGCGCCATGCTCTTGGCGAACATCGACCTTGCCATGAGCAACGCCGACCAAAAAGCCGCCAACGTCAATCAGGGCGGACTTTTCGACATGATGGAAGACGCCATTGAACCGGTGCAGCTCATCGACGCGCCCATGTGGAGCGAATCGGAAAAACTCGCCGAAGAAAAAACCGTCATCGGCTTTTACCTGTCCGGCCACCCGTTCGGCCCGTATGCCCAAGAAGTCCGCCAAATCGCCCCGACCAAATTGGGCCGTCTGAAACCGCAAGACAGCGTACGCCTCGCCGGATTCGTTACCGCTGTGCGCACCATGATGGGCAAACGCGGCAAAATCGCCTTCGTCAGCCTTGAAGATTTGAGCGGTCTGGTGGAAATCATGGTCAGCGGCCACACGCTGGAAAACTGCGCCGACTACCTCAAATCCGACCAAGTGCTGATTATCGAATCCAAAGTCAGCCGCGACGACTACGGCGGCGGCGACGGTCTGCGCATTATGGCAAACCAAGTCATGACCCTGCAAATGGCGCGCGAACGCTACGCCCGCAGCCTCAGCCTCGTCCTCGCCCCCGGCCACGATATCGCACGCCTCGCCGCCATCCTCACCGCCCACCGCCTGCCCGACACGTCGCACATTCCGCTGCAACTGTCGTACAGCAACGGCAAAGCATCAGGCAAATTGAAAATTGCGCCAAAATGGATGGTAACGCCAAGCACCGCCTTGTTTGACGAACTGGAAACATTGCTCGGCAGCAGGGCCGTCCGCGTGAATTGGTAAAACTAAAGGCCATCTGAAACTATACGTTCAGACGGCCTTTAATTTAAAAAGCGCTTTAAAAACATAAATCAGATAAAGATTCAGGCTTTCAGACGACCTTATTGTATAGGGAGATTATCTGAAAAGTTTATTGTACAAAGCCTTTGGCCAATAGGGAAAAGTAGCCCACAATAAAGGGGAACGACAATGCCGAAACAATACCCAGCACCCAGTAAATACATTGGTTCAGTACAGTTTTTGAGGCGGTAAGCCGCAACAGTTTGAAATACAGAGAGAACCAGGTTGATGACAAGGCAATAATCAGCAAAAAGCTGACTAGGGAGAAGGAACCGGAGAAAGCGTATCCCAGCATTGTCCCTATCGTGGCATAAAGCATGCCTGCGCCTAGCGCCCATTTCCAGATGGGATAAAGCCTATCGGGAAAATTCAGTGTTCCGGAGGCTTGGAGCCTGCCGAATACCAATACAAATATGATGTCAAACATAATAATGGCTGTTTTAGTGTAGGGTACGACAATATATATGAAAAGGGGGTGAAAATACCCCCCCTTTCCCTACAGATGCTCCATATTAAAGGCCGTCTGAAAAACAGTTTTATTTAACGATTTCAACCGGGCCGTGGTCGTCGCAGTGGTCGCCATGTTGGTGATGCAGACGGCCGTTGACGATGTAGTCAACGTGATCGCCGTGCGGTACGGCTTCGTGGCCGCAACCTTCGCCGTGAACGTGGCCGTGGCAGGTGTCAACCGGATGGCAGCCGTCAGGGTTGGTTTCATTGACGCTCAGAGCATGCTCGTCGTAGTGGCCGTTGTGCTCATGGTGCAGGTGGCCGTCGTGCAGATAATCGACGTGGCCTTCGTGTTTGATGGCAGTGTGGCCGCAGTTTGCGCTGTGAACGTGGTCATGATGTTCGTGGGTTTTACAGGTCATTTTTCTCTCCTAATGTTCAGTGAATAGCAATCTTTCTCGATTGATTATTCCATCTTATCTTTTTTTGATGCAAACGTAAATAATTTTACAGTTATTAATATATTGTTACGCTATATCATCTGTTGATATATAAGCCTATTTTATTTTTCAGACGGCCTTTCATCTATAATTCATTTATTTTCAGCGAGAACTTCAAACCCTTCCGGCAATGTAAAATATCGAATTTTTCAGCCGTAACAGGTAACATGGAAACAAAGGGATGAATCCTTCAAACAAACAGGTACTGTAATGGGAAAACAAGCCAAACTTTATATGGTTCGCAGCACGCAAGGTGCGCTTTATGATGTATTTTTTGAACGCGGTGTTGCGGCATTGGCCTGGCCTATGCTGGCCGAAGCGGCGGCCAAGGGTTTTGGCCGTGAGGAGCTGACCGATATTTACCGTTCGGCCGTACCGGATGTGAAGTTGAGAACGGCGCAATCGGGCGCGGCTCAGGTGTGGCGGTTTGTCAACGAATTGGCTGATGGAGATGCCGTACTGACCTACTCGCCTGCTTTGCGCCGTTATCGGGTCGGCAGGATTACGGGCGGCGCGGTACATTGTCCGCAATGGGACGATGAAAAAATGTCGCTGGTGCGGCCGGTTGAGTGGCTGGGCGAAGTGTGCCGTGATGATTTGAGTGCGGCTACGCAACGGGCTTTGGGCAGCGTGGCAACTTTGTTTGCGGTATCGGAAGCGTGTGCGGCAGAAATTTTTGAACGCGTGGGTTTTCAGACGGCCTAAGAAGGGAAAGGAAACAGGATTATGTGGAACACCATGCATGAATGGCTGAACGCTTTGCCTGTCAGTGAAGAAATCATTAAATCGGCATTGATGTCGGTATTGATGATTGTGGCCGTCATTGCCGGGCGCAGCATTTTGCTCTCGGCGCATTTTCGCAGCCATCCGGATTTGAGCATTGAAAACAAACGCCGCTCGCTGGTGTTCAGCCGCAACGTGACCATGTTGCTGATCCTGCTCGGGCTGGCGATGATTTGGGCGGCGCAGATTCAAACTTTGGCCTTGTCGATGTTTGCAGTGGCCGCGGCGATTGTGGTGGCAACCAAAGAGCTGATTATGTGTTTGTCCGGCAGCATCCTGCGCTCGGTAACCAAACAATACTCCATCGGAGACTACATCGAAATCAACGGCCTGCGCGGACGGGTGGTCGATATCAATATGCTGAACACGCTGATGATGCAAATCGGCCCTAATCCATTGATCGGCCAACTTTCCGGCAAAACGCTCTCGTTTCCCAACAGCCTGCTTCTGAGCCACACCGTGCGCCGCGACAATATTTTGGGCAATTATGTGATTCATACGGTGGAAATCCCCGTGCCGATTCATTTGGATTCGGACGAAATCATAGGCCGTCTGAAAGCCGTTCTTGAGCCCTTGTGCGCAGCCTATGTTCCCGTTATCCAACAATATTTGGAAAACGTTCAAGCGCAAAAACTCTTTATTACCCCCGCCGCCCAGCCGCGCGTGTCCCGCGTGCCGCATGATGACAAGGTGTACCACATCATCGTACGCTTCGCCTCCCCCGTTTCCAAACGGCTGGAAATACAACAGGCCGTCTTAGACGAATTTTTGCGCACGCAATACCGACTGATCAACCAAACAAAATAGTACGGTTTGTTTATTGATACAATTAAATCCCTTACAATAATGAAGTTCACAATCAACAATAAGGAAAAGTCATGTTGCCCGAATCAGCCCTTGCCGAAATGTATCCCGTCATTATGACCCCCAGCCATGACGGCAAATATTTCCACAACTACACCCTCTCGCTTCTGAACATCGTCCACACCAACGCCTCCCTCGGCCTGCCGCTGCAAGTAATGATGCAGCGCGGCGAAAGCCTGATTACGCGCGCGCGCAACAACTGCGTGGCCAAATTTTTGGAAAACAAAGAATGGACGCATTTATTCTGGATTGACTCCGACATCGGCTTCTCTCCCGACTCATTCTACCGCCTGCTCTTGGCCGATAAAGACGTTGTAGCCGGCGTTTATCCGCTCAAACGCGAAAACTGGCCGAAAGCAGGCCTTCCGGCCGGCATGACCCAAGCCGATTTTGAGCGTATGTACACTTCTTACACCGTCAACACCAACGACAAAGATGAAAACGGTGAAATCGTATTGAAAGTCGATGAAGACGGTTTTATGAAAGTCCATGACGCGCCAACCGGCTTCATGGTTATCAAACGCAGCGTATTTGAAAAAATGATAGAGGCCTACCCCGAGTTGAACTACGTCTCCGACAGCGACTACAGCCCGGAAAACAAAGGCCTGCACTACCGCTTCTTCGACTGCATGGTCGATCCCGAAAGCAAACGCTACCTGTCTGAAGACTACACCTTCTGCTACCTCTGGCGTCAAATCGGCGGAGAAGTGTACGTCGACGTGCAATCCAACCTGACCCACCAAGGCGCAAAAGTGTATCGCGGCTCGTTTGCCGAATCCCTGCAAACCAATGTTGCCAATGCGGTTTATGCCCCAGAAGGCACCACCATGCGCCTCGAGCTGGCTGCGCCATTGCACGCCAATCCGCGCGGCGCAGAATAAGATTGGCCGACAGGAAGGCAGGACACTTTAATTCTGCCTGTCTGCCACCATATAACGCCTATCGTTTTCTTTTCAGACGGCCACAAGGCCGTCTGAATCCATCTTATTCAGGAGAAACCATATGAGCGACAACGTCCTGCTCCACTTGGGCGAAGAACCCCGTTTCGACCAAATCAAAACCGAAGACATCAAACCCGCCCTGCAAACCGCCATTGCCGAAGCGCGCGAACAAATCGCCGCCATCAAAGCGCAAACGCACACCGACTGGGCCAACACCGTCGAAAAACTGACCGACATTACCGAACGCGTCGGCCGCATTTGGAGCGTGGTTTCCCATCTCAACTCCGTAGTCGACACGCCCGAATTGCGTGCCGTATACAACGAATTGATGCCAGAAATCACCATCTTCTTCACCGAAATCGGTCAAGACATCGAGTTGTACAACCGCTTTAAAATCATCAAAAACTCTGCCGAATTCGACACCCTCTCCCCGGCGCAGCAAACCAAGCTCAACCACGACTTGCGCGATTTCGTCCTCAGCGGTGCCGAATTGCCGCCCGAACAGCAGGCAGAACTGGCGCAACTGCAAACCGAAGGCGCGCAACTGGGTGCCAAATTCGCACAAAACATCCAAGACGCAACCGACGCTTTCGGCATTCACTTTGACGATGCCGCGCCGCTTGCCGGCATTCCCGAAGACTCCCTCGCCATGTTTGCCGCCGCCGCGCAAAGCGAAGGTAAAACAGGCTACAAAATCGGCCTGCAAATTCCGCACTACCTCGCCGTCATCCAATACGCCGACAACCGCGAACTGCGCGAACAAATCTACCGTGCCTACGTTACCCGCGCCAGCGAATTGTCTGACGACGGCAAATTCGACAATACGGCCAACATCGACCGCACTCTCGAAAACGCATTGAAAACCGCCAAACTGCTCGGTTTCAAAAACTACGCCGAGCTGTCGCTGGCAACCAAAATGGCCGACACGCCCGAACAGGTTTTAAACTTCCTGCACGACCTTGCCCGCCGCGCCAAACCGTTTGCCGAAAAAGACTTTGCCGAAATCAAAGCCTTTGCACGCGAGAGCCTGAATATCGAAGATCCGCAATCTTGGGATTTGAGCTACGCCGCCGAAAAACTGCGTCAAGCCAAATACGCCTTCAGCGAAACCGAAGTGAAAAAATACTTCCCTATCAGCAAAGTATTGGCAGGCCTGTTTGCCCAAATCAAAAAACTCTACGGCATCGAGCTGGCTGAAAAAACCGTCCCCGTTTGGCACAAAGACGTGCGCTATTTCGAGCTGAAACAAGACGGCCAAACCATCGGCGGCGTTTACATGGACTTGTACGCACGCGAAGGCAAACGCGGCGGCGCATGGATGGACGGCTACAAAAGCCGCCGCCGTTTCGCCGACGGTACGCTGCAACTGCCGACTGCTTACCTCGTCTGCAACTTCACCCCGCCGGTCGGCGACAAAGAAGCGCGTTTGAGCCACGACGAAATCATCACCCTCTTCCATGAAACCGGCCACGGCCTGCACCACTTGTTGACCCAAGTTGACGAAGTGGGCGTATCCGGCATCAACGGCGTCGAATGGGACGCGGTCGAGCTGCCCAGCCAATTCATGGAAAACTTCGTTTGGGAATACGACGTATTGGCGCAAATGTCCTCGCACGAAGAAACCGGCGCGGTATTGCCGAAAGAGCTGTTCGACAAAATGCACGCGGCTAAAAACTTCCAACGCGGTATGTTCCTCGTCCGTCAAATGGAATTTGCCCTCTTCGACATGGAAATCTACCATCAGGAAGATGAAGGCCGTCTGAAAGAATGGCCGCAAATCTTGGACAAAGTGCGCCAAGAAGTCGCCGTAACCCAACCGCCGGCATACAACCGCTTTGCCTTGAGCTTCAGCCACATCTTCGCCGGCGGCTACTCCGCAGGCTATTACAGCTACGCATGGGCGGAAGTTTTGAGCGCGGACGCTTACGCCGCTTTTGAAGAAAGCGACGATGTTGCCGAAACAGGCCGCCGCTTCTGGAAAGAAATACTGGCCGTCGGCGGTTCGCGCAACGCAGCCGAATCCTTCAAAGCCTTCCGCGGCCGCGAACCAAGCCTGGATGCCCTGCTCCGCCACAGCGGTTTCGACAACGCAGCTTGATTTGAAAATCCGCCGTTTTAATTGCTGATTCAACGCTAAAGGCCGTCTGAAATATTTCAGACGGCCTTTTTATAATCCATTCAATATGTTCAGCAAAACAAATAAAACCATTCAACCGATAAAACTACCCGGCGCGGAACGCCGCAATGATTGCCAAGCTCAATATTTTCCCAATGCAGACCAACCGCCCATAAAAACAGGGCATGTTCCCATGCCCTATCATTTGAATTTCAGACGACCTTTCGGTTGTCAAAATTTATTAGGAACAATGAGTACACCTATCCCTAACAAGACTTCGAGAAAAACAGAAGTCCGCATTTCAAACCCCTATCTCCCCCTGCCCATCGCTAAAATTAGTTTTTGCCTTTTTTATCGCCGGCAGCCAAACGCATATTGATAAATTCCATCATCAAATCTTTTTTCGTCCAGAAAAAGGTTTTCATTTTTTCCAAAGAATAGATTTTCCGAATCATCGCCGGCAATCCTGCGTGAACGATGGCCGCGACTTCGCCATTGGTTGTTTCGTTGTCCATGGCGGCTTTGAGGTTTAGATTGTGCGTATTCAGGTAGTTGCTAAGCTCTTTCCTGACGCTGTTGCTGATTTCAAATTGTTTCATGTTTTCCGTCCATAATGTTTTTATAATTAAATAGCATAGGATTTTAACAAGTTTTTTGCATTGTGCATATATTAACTTGCATATTGTTGCGAAATTTACAATTTGGTTTTTGGGTAAAATCGCGCCTGCAACACATTGTTGCGGCGCACTAAATCGGATTGTTTTGACTATTTTGTTTTGGCTCGGGCCGTATTGCGGATAAAATAATGGTTTTAGGTTTTGGGGCCGTCTGAAATGTATTTGTGGTTTAAGCTGTTACACATATTTTTTGTGATTTCTTGGTTTGCCGGACTGTTTTATCTGCCGCGGATTTATGTGAATCTGGCGCAATTGGAACCCGGCAGCGTGGAATATGTACGGCTGACGGATATGTCGCGCAGGCTATACCGCTTTATGTCGCCTTTGGGCTGGGGAACGCTGATATTTGGCGCGGCCATCGGGTTTGTAAATAATTGGTGGGGCAACGGCTGGCTGGCGGTTAAATTATTGTGCGGCCTGCTGCTCTTGGCTTACCAGCTTTATTGCGGCCTGCTGCTGCGCCGTTTTCAAAACGGCAGCAATGTGTATTCGCACCGCTGGTATCGGGTATTCAACGAACTCCCCGTATTGATGATGGTGGCCGCGCTTTATATGGTGGTTTTCAAGCCGTTTTAATCTTCAGACGGCCTGTTTGGTAAATAAGGAAAGAATTCATGACGGTCGAAATCGAACGCCGCTTTTTGCTGGCGGATGACAGTTGGCGCAAAACGGCAGGCGAGCCGCTGGTGTTGCAACAGGGCTATTTGAGCGTGGAAAAAGAGCGCACCATCCGTGTGCGGATTATCGGTTTGCAAGCATGGCTGACCCTGAAAGGCTATATTTCCGACATGACGCGCAGCGAGTTTGAATACGAAATCCCGCTGGCTCACGCGCAAGCGATGATGGCGGACATGTGTCCGTTTAAAATGGAAAAATACCGCTATCGGGTCGAATTTGAAGGCTTTGTGTATGAAATCGACGAATATTTCGGCGACAATGCGCCATTGATTGTGGCGGAAATCGAATTGCCGTCTGAAGATACCGAGTTTCCCAAACCGTCTTGGCTGGGCAAGGAAATCACGTCAGACGGTAAATTCACCAATGCGTATTTGAGCAAACATCCGTATTCGTCTTGGACGGAATAAGGGCGACAGCTGCACTGCACAGACAAAAAAGGCATGTATCGAACATGCCTTTTTTCTTTTCAGACGGCCTGATTTACCTTACCGATATTTGTATCAAGCTGCTTTCGACATACCGTTTCAAATATCGGGCAAGCCCGTGTGTTTTATCAGTTGAACTTTACGCCGGACGGCAGGCCACCATATAGTTAACCTCGGTCGAGTCGCACAGGGAATAACGACCGCTCAACAAATTGTAGGTCATGCCCTTGCTGCCGACGGTATCCAATCCGGCTTGGCGGCACATACGCGCAAGTTCTGCCGGCGTAATGAATTTTTTCCAGTCGTGCGTGCCTTTGGGGACGAATTTCAACAGATATTCCGCGCCGACAATCAGATGCAGATAAGATTTGGGATTGCGGTTGATGGTGGAGAAAAACACCATGCCGTCAGGTTTGACCAGTTTCGCACAGGCTTGAACGATGGCAGACGGATCAGGAACGTGTTCCATCATTTCCATACACGTTACCACGTCAAAGCTATGCGGCTGCTCGGCGGCGAGGTCTTCAACGCGGATGCAGCGGTAATCGATATTGGCAACGTGTTGGCTGGCCGCATGGGCAGCGGCGGTTTGCAGGGATTTTTCCGCCATATCGATGCCGGTCACGTGTTCTGCACCGCGTTTGGCCATGCTTTCCGACAAAATACCGCCACCGCAGCCTACATCTAACACACATTTGCCTGCCAATCCGGTATAGCCGTCGATATAGTTTAGGCGCAAGGGGTTGATGTCATGCAGGGGCTTGAATTCGCCGTTTTTATCCCACCATTTGTCGGCGATTTGGCTGAACTTGGCGATTTCGCCGGCATCTACGTTGTCGTGTTGATTGCTCATGGTTTGCTCCTGCATAAAATAATTCGCCTGATTTTAGCCGATTGTGCTTCAAAATAAAATGTTTCAGACGGCCTTTGCCTGTTTATCGGCCCTATTTCAACTTTCATCCGTCTGCCCATAAAAAACGCACCTTGTGACAAGGTGCGTTTCAATCGGTGCGGTTTAGAATTTAGCGCCGGATTCGTTGGCCATGTAGTCAACTGCGGCTTTCACTTCATCGTCGCTCAAGCTGCCGTTGCCGCCTTTGGCAGGCATGGCTTGGAAGCCTTCGATTGCGTGTTTGTGCAGAGTGTCTTTACCTTGTTTAATGCGAGGCGCCCAGTCTTCTTTTTTGCCTACGGCCGGAGCGCCGGGAATCAAGCCGCTGTGGCATGCTTTACAGTTCGCTTCAAAAACAGCTTTGCCGTCCACTTTGGCGGATTCGGCAGGCTTGGCTTCAGCGGCAGGCGCTTCGGCTTTCTCTTCAGGCTTGGCGGCTTCTTCAGGTTTGGCGGCTTCCTCTGCTTTGCTGGCGGCGGCTTCAACCTTATCGGCAGCTTCTTGAGCGGCAGATGCAGTCGCATCGGCAGCAGAAGCGGCTTCGTTTTTCACTTCAGATGCAACGGCTTGAGCAGTCTCTTGTGTCTCCTGTTTAGCCTCTTGGGAACAAGCTGTCAAACCAGCCATCATCATTACGGCAATCAGTAATTTGTTCATGTTCTGTCTTTCCTTAATTTTATTTAAATCACTGTTTTATATAAACAGCTTAAAAATTCTAGCATAGAAACTAATACTTTTGACCTACACTATAATAAATATTGGTATAAATCAGATTTTGTCTCAAAAACTGAAAAACATATTGACACCACCTCTCCACTCGGATAGAAATTCACCCCATTTGTCATGAAATGCGATAACTTTCATTTTATTGTTCAAGCAGTTACTCATTTTATTTTCAAAGTTTCTTTTAGAATTCAACTTTTTACCGACTTCTCCATAAGTAGCGTCAACCTAAAAGCCATCCCCATCCAAACAGGCCGTTTGAATCCCAATCAGGTTTCAGACGGCCTTTTTGAATCATGTTAATAAACATTTGCCGCTTGGCCATGCAAAAGACACCGGCAGGCTTACTTGTTTATAGAGTTTTTCATATTCCGACTACAATTTAATCCAATGCCATTAGCCTTTTGCCAAGGTTTCAGCTTCAGTCCACAATCCCCGCTTCTGCTCTGCCGTCAATTTCTTAATGCCGATTTCCTGTTTTAGCGCTTCACTCTTGTTCAGGCCGTCTGAAACGATGCGCATCTCGACAGGCTTGTTCAAACGCGTGTATTTCGCGCCTTTTCCTGACAAGTGCGCCGCAAATCGCTCTTGCGGACGGTTGCTGATGCCGCAATAAAACGCGCCGTTTTCGCACAAAATCAGGTAAACGCTCCAATTTTCCGCGTTCATAAATCCCCTTCCTTGGCAAAACTCTCGGTAAAAATGCGCACGGCAGCCTCGGTTTTGGCAGACTGCACACGATAAGGCGTTACCAAATAAAGGCTGACCGGTGGTAATGTCCATTCAGGCAAAACCGCTTTCAGACGGCCTTGTGCAATTTTCTCCCTCACTTCGCCGCCCACTTGCAAAGACAAACCAAATCCACTTTCGGTCAGGCTGCACACGGCGGCAAGATGCGTACAGGCAATGCTGTCGGCGACGTCAAGGAAATAGCTTTCTTCACCATTTTGCAAGGTCGTGCGGACAGGTAAAAAATGCAGCCAGCGGTGTGCATGAAGCTGAGAGGGATGGGTAATGGGCGGATGTCGGTCAAGATAATCCGGCGCGGCGCAAATTATGTACGGCCAAGTCACGAGATGACGTGCGATAAGATTGGGATCGTCCAAAGCTCGGTCGCCGCCGCGTATGGCGATGTCGGTCTGATTGTGTTGCAGGTCGTCCAAAGTATCGCTGAAATTAAGGACAGGACGGATTTTGGGAAACTCGGTTTGCAATCGTGAAAAGGCCATCTGAAAAGCGCGGGACTCGATGACCGTAGACGTCAAGGAAATCCGCAATTCGCCGACGGGTTCGGTTTTCAGATTGTCGATAACGGTACGCGTATCGGCAAGCGTGGCGGCGAGGCGGCGGCAGTATTCGCCCAAGGCGCGGCCGGCATCGGTCGGCGCAAGACTGCGCGTACTGCGGTTTAACAGCTTGATGCCGTGCAGGGTTTCGAGGCGGTTGATGTGCTGGCTGACGGCAGACGGCGTCATGCCCAACGTGGCCGCAGCGGCGTTCATACTGCCGTGTTCGAGGACGGCAGCGAAAACGAGCAGGGGTTTGATGTCTTGCATTTCGACTAATTATGTAGTTCAACTTCACAATAATAACAGTAAATCAGGGATTATCAAGCGCTTCAGACGGCCTTACAATGCACTCATCTAATCAATCACATCCCCACAAGGAATCAAACATGAAAATCGCAGTTATCGGTGCAACTGGTTATGTCGGCAACGCAGTCGTTCAAGAATTGGCAGGCCGCGGTCATGAAGTAACCGCTTTCGCTCGCAACACAGACAAAGTTTTCCAAGCACAAAATGTTGCCGCAGTCTCCGCAGATGTCAATGCAGCCGACTTTGCCGACAAACTGGCAGGCTTTGACGCCGTGGTCAGCGCGTTCAACCCGGGCTGGACCAATCCCAACATCGGCGCGGATTTCACACGCGGCGCAAACAGCATCGTCGAAGCGGCAAAAGCAGCGCAAGTGCCTTATTTGTTGGTTGTCGGCGGCGCGGGCAGCCTGTATGTGGCACCCGGTTTGCAAGTTATCGATACGCCCGACTTCCCGAAAGAAATTTTCGACGGTGCCAATGCCGCACGCCATCTCTTGGCAGAACTCCTGCCGCGCCGCGACGTGAACTGGTCTTTCGTTTCCCCTCCGGCACGACTGGGCGCAGACGGCGGTTTCAGCGAAGACCAAACCGGCAAATACCGCTTGGGCAAAGACGATTTGCTGATGGACGGTGAAATTCCGGCAGGCATCAGCGTGGCCGATTTGGCAGTCGCCATCGCCGACGATGTGGAAAACAAAGCGCATTTGTTTGAACGTTTTACCGTCGCCGCTGTTTAATCATCTTAATTTAAAGGCCGTCTGAAACTAAAAGTTTCAGACGGCCTTTGCATGCGCTCATCTCATCAATCGAATCTCAACAAGAAGTCACACATGAAAATCGCAGTGATTGGTGCAACAGCTTATGTCGGCAACGCAAGCAAAGTTTTCCAAGTGCAAAATATTGTCGTCGTCTCCACATACGAATAAAATCTGTCGGCAATTTATATCAAAATTACAAAAATATTTTGAACAAAGTGAAGGAACTGTACCAGAGTAGTAAGGAGCCCATCCTGAAAAGATGTAGATCATAAATTGCATATTGTGAGCAACAATCCACTCCGCTACCGATCTTTTCTCACGCAAGCGCTGATGGTTAAGATGATCTGAAAGCATCTCTCTAATTTTTCAGACGGCCTCAATTTTCCCTGTACTCTATTTCAAGGAGTTTTCATGACACCTCAAACTGTCTTAGATTTCTGGTTTACCGAAGAAAACCACCCTTTCCAATTTGCCCGCAACAATGGATTCGATGCCCAAATTCGCGCTCAATTTTTCGATATCTGGCAGCAGGCAGCTCGCGGCGAACTTTCACACTGGCGCGATACTCTGCAAGGCAGGCTCGCCGAAATCATTATTCTTGACCAATTCTCGCGCAATCTGTTCCGCGACAGCCCTCAAGCGTTTGCCCAAGATACTGCTGCACTCATTCTTGCCCAAGAAGCCGTTCGCCAACCCGGCTTTGCCGACCTCCTTCCGCATGAACGCCATTTCATGCTGATGCCGTTGATGCACAGCGAAAGCCAAGTTATCCATGAACAAGCCGTACCGCTGTTTGAACGCTATACCAATGAAAACGCATTGGCCTTTGAAATCAAACACAAAGTCATCATCGACCACTTCGGACGCTATCCGCACCGTAACGCCGTATTGGGGCGTAAAACCACGGAAGAAGAAGCAGAATTTCTGAAGCAGGAAGGTTCATCATTTTAATTCCATCAAAGTCAAAGGCCGTCTGAAACCGAAATCAAGGTTTTCAGACGGCCTGCATCATCGTGAAATCACTATATAATACCGTCTATTAAATTCCAGATACGAGCCAACCATGTCCGCAACCCAACCCACCATCGCCGCCATCGCCACCGCACCCGGACGCGGCGGCGTCGGTGTGATCCGTCTTTCCGGCAAAAACCTGCTGCCTTTGGCGCAAACCCTCAGCGGCGGCAAAACGCCCAAACCGCGTACCGCGCTTTACACCGACTTTCTCGGCGGCGACGGGCAGCCGATAGACAATGGCATCCTGCTCTACTTCGCCGCGCCCGCCAGCTTTACCGGCGAAGACGTGATTGAATTGCAGGGACACGGCGGCCCCGTCGTGATGGATATGCTGCTTTCGCGCTGCCTCGAACTGGGCGCGCGCATGGCGGAGCCGGGCGAATTTACCAAACGAGCCTTCCTCAACAACAAACTCGACCTTGCTCAAGCCGAAAGCGTCGCCGACCTCATCGACGCCTCCAGCAAGTCCGCCGCACGCATGGCGTTGCGCTCGCTCAAAGGCGCGTTTTCCCAACACATACACGAGCTGGTGGACGACCTTATTACCTTGCGGATGTTGGTCGAAGCTACGCTGGACTTCCCCGAAGAAGACATCGACTTTCTCGAAGCCGCCGACGCGCGCGGCAAGCTCCAAGCCCTGCAAGGCCGTCTGAAAACCGTGCTCGCCAGCGCGGAACAAGGCGCGATTTTGCGCGAAGGCATGAACGTCGTCCTTGTCGGCGCGCCCAACGTCGGCAAATCCAGCCTGCTCAACGCCTTGGCGGGCGACGACATCGCCATCGTAACCGACATCGCCGGCACCACCCGCGACACCGTGCGCGAACAAATTACCCTTGACGGCGTGCCCGTCCACATTATCGACACCGCCGGCTTACGCGAAACCGACGACGTGGTCGAACAAATCGGCATCGAGCGCAGCCGCAAAGCCGTCTCTGAAGCCGATGTCGCCCTGATTCTGATTGACCCGCGCGAAGGCGTGAACGCCAAAACCCAAGCCATTTTGAACAGCCTGCCCGAAGGTTTGAAAAAAATCGAAATCCACAACAAAGCCGACCTGACCGGCGAACCCGTCGCTGTCCATTCAGACGGCCTCGCGCAAACCGGCGCGGACACCGTCATCAGCCTGTCCGCCAAAACCGGCTCGGGTCTCGACTTGCTCAAACACGCGCTGTTGCAGGAAGTCGGCTGGCAGGGCGAAAGCGAGAGCCTGTTCCTCGCCCGCAGCCGCCACCTCAACGCCCTGCACGAAGCCGAAGCCGAGCTGGAAAACGCCGCACTCTGCAACAACAACCAAATCGAGCTTTTCGCCGAACACCTGCGCCTCGCCCAAAACGCGTGCAGCGAAATCACCGGCGAATTTACCGCCGACGATTTGCTGGGCGTGATTTTCTCGCGCTTCTGTATCGGCAAATAAAACGGTTTGCCATCAAATACAAAGGCCGTCTGAATGTTCAGACGGCCTTTTTATCACCAAAACAAGCTTTGTTTTACTCGTATTTATTTATTGGCAGCTTCTGCCATATTCTTGACGATATTGGTCGCACCCACTGTCAAACCGGACATGCCGATCAGAGAAGCCGCGGCCAATTTGATTAATTTTTTCATTCTGACTCTTTTCTGTGTATTGATTGAGGAAGCGTTGTGTGTTTTTATTTGTCGGCATCAGCCATATTGTGGGCAATATTGGTTGCACCGACGGTCAGGCCGGACATGCCGATTAAAGAGGCTGCAGCCAGTTTGATTAAAGTTTTCATTGTTTGTCTCACTTTCTTGTCTGTCGGCCGAAAAACGGCCTAAGTTGCGTTTTCTAAGGTATTGTAATTGATTCGTTTATAATTGAATTATTTGTGTATGGCCGTTTCGATATTACGGGAGATGCCGATGGCAGAAGCCGATATTCCGGACATACCGATTAAAGAAGCGGCAGCAAGCGTTATTAAATTTCCCATTTTAAGTAGTCCTTTTTCATAGAAACAAAATGTTATTTAACAACATACACATTACATTTTTTCATCGGCATCTGCGCTACCGACAGGGCGAATCATACCGTTTTAAATGTAAACTAATACAGTTTAATCGTAAATATATAGCGCAAAAATCAAACATACTAATATTTTTTGTTAATTTTCATTATTTTTTGAAAATGACACCGATGTCTTACCAGATGACACCGATGTCTTGATTACATACGCACTACAAACGTGTTTCATTTTCCCCATAAAATCGCACTTTTTTTGTTGCAAAATTGCACTCTAAATAAAATATATTTTAAGATTCAATATCTTATGAATTTATATTTTTTACAACAAAAATATTTAATTAGTCAAAACCAATACCTTTGATAGCTTCTTTTAAAGAAAACACATGTTTCTAGCGCATATCCGACCATAAAATGCGTTGCAAATATATGATATAGTGAAACATTCCGCATATTGACTATTTCCAGCATGAACACCACCCTAATCCTGACCAGCGCGGCCGCATTTTTTATCGGCGCGCTGTTTGCTTGGCTGATAACACGCTACCAAGCCCAAAGCCGACACTTTACCGTTTTGCAAGAATTGGCCGAAAGCCGCCGCCTGCATGAGTTTGCCGAGCAGGTGCAGGCCCAGACTGCGGCAGACTTGGCGCAAAGCCGCCATACCGTGCAGGAATTGCAAGACGAATTGCAGGAGACGGGCAACCGCTTTGCCGCAGCCGAAAAACAAATTGCCTATCTGCAAGATTGCGAGGCCGAAGCCGAAGCTTTAAAACACGAATGTGCAAAATGGCAGCAAAGCGCACAAAACCTGCAAATCAACAACGAACGCCTAAACACGCAGCTGGTTCAAGAACAGGCCTTGAGTGCGGATAAAAATACGCTTTTGCAACAACAAGAAACCGAAAAAGGCCGTCTGAAACAAGAATACGACACGCTATTAGAGCAAAACCATGCGCTGCAAGTCCAAAACGAGCGCCTCTCCACACAACTGACCCAAGAAAAAGCCAATATCGACGACAAAAACAGACTTTTACAGCAACAGGAAGCCGAAAAAGGCCGTCTGAAACAAGAATACGCCGCCCTCTTGGAGCAGAACCACGCGCTTCAAGTCCAAAACGAGCGCCTCACCACCCAATCGGAAAAAGACCGTCAGGCCGCCGAAGAAAAATTAGCCCTGCTGGCAGATGCGCGTCAAAACCTGAGCGATCAGTTCCAAAACCTCGCCAACACTATTCTGGAAGAGAAAAGCCGCCGCTTTACCGAGCAAAACCACGACCATCTCCAACAACTGCTCAATCCGCTCAACGAACGCATCCACGGCTTCAGCGAGCTGGTTCAGCAGACTTATGAAAAAGAAGCCAAAGAACGCCTGACCATCGAAAACGAGCTCAAACGCCTGCAATCCCTCAACACCCAGCTCCACCACGATGCCAAAGCGCTGACCACCGCGCTGACCGGCACGCAAAACAAAACCCAAGGCAACTGGGGCGAGATGATTTTGGAAAGCGTATTGGAAAACTCCGGCCTGCAAAAAGGCCGCGAATACATCGCCCAAGCCTCCAGCGTCCGCCACGAAGCAGACGGCACCCAACGCCGCCTTCAGCCCGACGTCCTCATCAATCTGCCCGACAACAAACAAATCGTCATCGACTCCAAAGTATCGCTGACCGCCTACGTCCGCTATACGCAAAGCACCGGCGCAGAAGCAGAGCGCGAGCTTGCCAACCACGTCGCCAGTATCCGCGCCCACATCAAAAGCTTGGCAGCAAAAGATTACACCGACCTTGAAGGCGTCAAAACGCTGGACTTCGTCTTTATGTTCGTCCCTGTCGAACCTGCCTACCTCCTCGCCCTGCAACACGATCCGAACCTCTTCCAAGAGTGTTTCGACAAACGCATCATGCTGACCGGTCCCAGCACCCTGCTCGCCACCCTGCGCACCGTTGCCAACATCTGGCGCAACGAGCAGCAAAACCAAAACGCGCTGGCCATTGCCGAGGCCGGCAGCAAACTCTATGACAAATTTGTCGGCTTTGTCGAAAGCATGGACGGCATCAATAAAGCGCTTGGTCAGGCACAATCCCAGTTTCAGACGGCCTACAGCCGCTTGGTTTACGGCAGGGGTAACCTCATCAGCAGCACTGAAAAACTGCGCAAATTGGGCATCAAAGCCGGCAAACAACTGCAACGGGATTTAGTAGAAAAAGCTATGTCGGAAACCGAAGACCACGCTGCCTTACCGACTGCACAAGACCAAGAAAATAACTGACAAAATTTAAGACATTGCAAATAAAGGGAATTTAACCAATGAGCAACATCACCATCGTCCTTGCCGCCGATACCGGCTACGCCGAGCAGGTTCATACCCTGATGAAGTCCGTCTGTACGCACAATACAGGTGTCAATTTCTACCTTATGCACAACACCTTCAGGAAAGAATGGATCAACTATACCAACCAAAAACTCGCCGCCAGCGGCAGCCGTCTGAATGATGTCAAAATTGAAATGGACTTCAGCCAATATCGCCGCCTGTCCCATATTTCGGATGCCGCATTTTTCCGCCTGATGATGCAGCACCTGCCCGTCGACTGCGCCCTTTATCTCGACAGCGATATGGTGGTTACCCAATCCTTACACGATTTGTTCAACCTCGATATGCGCGGCTATCCCGTCGCCGCCGTACAAGATTCCTATCTTGCCCGTACCGATTGGAACCATCCGACCGGCCTGCACACCACACCCTATTTCAATTCCGGCATGCTGCTGGCCGATTTGGGTCAATGGCGCAAACACAATATCGCGGAGCAACTGCTGCAAACCGCCGCCACCATTGATAAAGCCGTCCCCTATGGTGACCAATGCTTTCTAAACACCGTATTTCAAGAAAACTGGCTGCAATTGGAAGAGTCTTGGAATTACCAAACCGGCGCCAGAAGATTTTTCCAAACATACGACCTTGACGAAATGTTCCCTCTGCCGGATACCGTTCCGCCCGTCATCCATTACACCACACGCGCCAAACCGTGGTTGTGCGATTACGGCAAGATTCCTTTTGAAGAAATCTATTGGCAATACTATTGCGCCGACTGGCCGGAAGCGTAGTCGCAGACAGGGAATACCCTTCCCTTGCCTCAATTGACCTTAAAACAACCCATCATCAAAAACAAAAGGCCGTCTGAAATCGTTTCAGACGGCCTTTAAGCCATAAAAAAACAGGCAGAATATTCTACCTGTTTTGTGTTCAAACCCGACTGTAAAGTAAGCATTGCCACCCTCAGCCGGCGTCATCGTTATCCGATTAAATACCGCGCAACAATTCATTCACGCTAGTTTTTGCACGGGTTTGCGCGTCCACACGTTTGACGATAACTGCGCAGTAGAGGCTGTGGCTGCCGTCTTTGGAAGGCATACTGCCGGATACGACAACCGAACCAGCCGGTACGCGGCCTTGATAGATTTCGCCGGTAGTACGGTCAAGGATTTTGGTAGATTGACCGATGAACACGCCCATAGAAATCACGCTGCCTTCTTCGACAATCACGCCTTCAACGATTTCAGAACGCGCACCGATGAAGCAGTTGTCTTCAATAATGGTAGGGCTGGCTTGCAGAGGCTCGAGTACGCCGCCGATGCCGACGCCGCCGCTCAAGTGCACGTTTTTACCGATTTGCGCGCAAGAGCCGACAGTCGCCCAAGTATCGACCATCGCACCTTCGTCAACGTATGCGCCGATGTTGACATAAGAAGGCATCAACACGACATTTTTCGCCACAAAGCTGCCGCGGCGGGCAACGGCACCCGGAACTGCGCGGAAACCTGCGCTGCGGAATTCATCTTCCGACCAATCGGCAAACTTGGTCGGCACTTTGTCGAAGTATTTGTTCACGCCGTCGTTGAGGATTTCATTGTCCTGAATGCGGAAAGACAGCAATACGGCTTTTTTCGCCCATTCGTTAACTTTCCACTCGCCCACGCCCAAACGCTCGGCAACGCGCAGTTTGCCGGAGTCGAGTTGATGAATGGTTTCCAAAACCGCTTCACGCACTTCCGGAGTAACGGTATTCGGATTGATTTCGGCACGGTTTTCAAAAGCCGTTTCAATGATGTTTTGCAAAGACATGTTGATTCCTTCAAGAGATCAGGGCCGTCTGAAACCTATTCAGGCCACCCTATTACAAATTTTTAACTCGTTATTTTGCCATGTAAAAGCGATTTCGTCAGCTATTAACATGATGAGCGCCAAGCGTTACACGGCCGGATTTCGGCTAAGCCAAGATTTTCAGACGGCCTGTTCAAGTGAATGGAATGGCGTTTATTTTCCAACCGTTTTCCCAGCCGCAATATGCAGGCTGTCGATTCTACCGACACGCCGTGCCGATAAATCAATCTTCGCCGCCAATCTTTTGCAGCAGATTTTCAGCCACCGCGCCGCATTCGATATTCCGCTTTAACGGTTTCGCGTTCCAATCTTTCAAGGCCGTCTGAAAATCGGTGAAATCCATCAACTGCGAACCGAAACGGCGCATATGTTCGGTATCCTGCTGGCAGTCTATCAGCGCAACACCCAAATCCGCCAAAAACGGGACGGCGCAGGCAAACGCAATCTTGGACGCATCGGGACGCAAGGCAAACATCGACTCGCCATAAAACACGCAGCCGATTTGCACGCCGTAAAATCCGCCAACCAACTGCATTTCGCCTTGCTCATCCGGCAGCCAGCATTCAAACGAATGCGCATGCCCCTGATGGTGCAGCTTCAAATAGGCCGTCTGAAACGCAGGCTCTATCCACGTTCCGTCCTGTTCCGGACGCGGCACATTGGCGCAATGGGCAATCACTTTTTCAAAACAGCGGTTGACCGTTACCCGATAGGGCTTGTGGCGCAAAGTTTTGGCGAGCGAACGGCCGATATACAGGCTTTCCGGCACGATCACGGCTCGCGGCGCAACCGCATACCAGAAAAACCAACCGTCGCGGCTAAACCACGGAAAAATCCCCTGCCCATACGCCGACAACAGCCGCCCCGTATCCAAATCGCCGCTGACGCCGACCAAGCCGTCGCATTCTGCCAAAGCGTAAGACGGGTCGGGGAAACGATAATCCCGTGGCGCAAGAAAAGGAATCTTCATCGTAAAGCCCATAAAGTTTCAGACGGCCTCAGGCTGAAAATGCCCAAGGCCGTCTGAAAAATCAACATACAAACTGCTTAACGTTTGGTTTTGGTTTGGCATTCGCCGCATACGCCATACATATACAGCGCGTGATCGACGATGCGGTAGCCGTTTTCTTCGGCGATTTTGTCCTGCAGCGCTTCGATTTCCGGATTGTGGAATTCGGTTACTTCGCCGCATTTCACGCAGACGATGTGGTCGTGGTGATCGCCTTTATCCAATTCGTAAACCGCTTTGCCGGTTTCAAAATGGTGGCGTTGCAAAATGCCGGCCTGTTCAAACTGGGTCAGCACACGGTAAATCGTCGCCACGCCGATTTCCACACCCTCTTCCAACAGGATACGGTACACATCTTCCGCACTCAAATGCTCCTCGGCATGAGTCTCGAACAAGTCCAAAATTTTCAAACGTGGACCAGTAACTTTCAAACCGCTGTCTTTCAATTGCGCAATGTTGCTGAATTTTTCCATAATATTCAATATCCCTGTAAGGTAATAACCGTTATAATACGCACTTTCCGCCCGTTTGCCCACTATTGGGCCGTTAAAGGGCGGCAATCTGCCGCCGGTCTTGCAATTGAAAATCGGCGAAAAGAAAAATTAAGAAGATGATTATCGTTTGCTTTTTAAAAATATTCAAGCGATGATAAACATCTTTCCCGAAATGACACAGAAAGGTAAGCCCGTGAATAAAGCCTTATGCCTTGCCATCGCCGCTATTTTAGGTCTGGCCTCATGCAGTGCCGAGCGCGTATCCAACTTTCCATCCTACAAACTCAAAATCATTCAAGGTAACGAGCTCAATCCCCGCTCCGTGGTTTCCCTGCGCCAAGGTATGACCCGCGACCAAGTCCAACTGCTGCTCGGTACGCCACTCCTGCGCGATGCCTTCCATGCCGACCGCTGGGATTACACTTTCAACACCAGCCGCAACGGCATCATCAAAGAACAAAGCAACCTGACTCTGTACTTTGAAAACGACGTCCTCGCACGCGCCGAAGGCGATGCCATCCAAAAATCCATCGAAGCCGTTCAAGCCGGACAAAACATCGTTCCGACTACCGAAACCAACGCGAAATAAGGAAATCCCATGAGCGCATTGAAAATCGCCATTGCCGGCGTCAACGGCCGCATGGGCCGCGTTTTGGTTGAAGCGGTCAACAACCATCCCGATGCCGTCCTCTCCGGCGCACTCGAGCATTCTGGTTCGGAAGTATTGGGTTTGGATGCAGGCTTCGCCTCCGGCCTCAAAACCGGCGTTACCATTTCAGACGACGTGGATGCCGTACTGGCTCAAAGCGATGTCCTTATCGACTTTACCCGTCCCGAGCCAACCCTGAAACACCTGCAAAAATGCGTGGAAAAAGGCGTCAACATCATCATCGGCACGACCGGTTTTGACGATGCAGGCAAAGCCGCCATCCAAGCCGCAGGCGAAAAAATAGGCGTTGTCTTTGCAGCCAACTTCAGCGTCGGCGTCAACCTGACCTTCCACATCCTCGACACCGTCGCCCGCGTGTTAAACGAAGGCTACGACATCGAAATCATCGAAGGCCACCACCGCCACAAAGTCGATGCCCCAAGCGGCACTGCGTTACGCATGGGTGAAGTCATTGCCGACGCACTCGGCCGCGACCTCAAAGAATGCGCCGTTTACGGCCGCGAAGGCCATACCGGCCCGCGTGATCCGTCCACCATCGGTTTTGCCACCGTCCGCGCAGGCGACATCGTCGGCGACCACACCGCCCTCTTCGCCACCGACGGCGAGCGCGTGGAAATCACCCACAAGGCCAGCAGCCGCATGACCTTTGCTGCCGGTGCCGTACGCGCCGCAGTTTGGGCAAACGGCAAAAAAGGCCTGTACGATATGCAAGACGTACTGGGTTTGAAAAACCGATAAACCCGCATCATCAGGTTTCATACCTTACAAGGCCGTCTGAAAGCACAACGTCGATTTTCAGACGGCCTTATTAACAAAGAAAGCCCCACCATGTCCTATCAACAAATCACCATCAACGTCAACGATGCCGTCGCCGAACGCCTTGCCGACGCGCTGATGGAACACGGCGCATTGTCTGCCGCCATTGAAGATGCCTACGCCGGTACAGAAAACGAGCAGGCCATTTTCGGCGAGCCGGGCATGCCGACCGAGCAAATCTGGCAACAAAGCAAAGTTATCGCCCTTTTCGGCGAAAGCGATGATGCCGCTTCCATTATCAAAGCCGCCGCGCAGGAATGCGGTTTGAACGATTTGAAATACACCGGCGAAATCCTTGAAGATCAAGACTGGGTACGCCTGACCCAAGCGCAATTCGACCCGATTCAAATTTCCGACCGCCTATGGATTACCCCGTCTTGGCACGAAGCGCCCGACGGCAATGCCGTCAACCTGCAACTTGACCCGGGTCTTGCCTTCGGCACAGGCAGCCATCCGACCACCCGCCTCTGCCTCAAATGGCTCGACACACAGCTCAAAGGCGGCGAAAGCGTATTGGACTACGGCTGCGGCTCAGGCATTTTGGCCATTGCCGCCCTCAAACTCGGCGCAGGCTCCGCCATCGGCGTAGATATTGACGAACAAGCCATCCGCGCCAGCAAAGACAATGCCGCGCAAAACAACGTTGACGCGCAGTTCTACCTGCCGGACGGCCTGCCGCAAGGCCAATTTGATGTCGTTGTCGCCAACATTCTGGCCAACCCGCTGCGTATGCTCGGCGAAATGCTTGCCGCGCGTACCAAACAAGGCGGCCGCATTGTCTTGTCCGGCCTTTTGGACGAACAAGTCGAAGAACTCAGCGGCATTTACAGCCAATGGTTTGACATTGAGCCTGCCGAAATCGAAGAAGGCTGGGCGCGATTGAGCGGCGTCAAACGCTAAACCTGTTTTCCGATACAAAGGCCGTCTGAAATTTAATCTTTCAGACGGCCTTTTTGTACTTAAAACGCTGAATATTCCAGCAAAATCAGGTATAATTGCCTATTATTTTGACCTTTCGGAACACATCTGCCGCGCCCGTTTGACATTTCATTGCGCGCACGGAAAAATTCCTTGAAATTCAGCAAGAAAAGACCATGACTGACCAAAAACACGAAGAATACGGCGCCGACAGCATACAAGTGCTGGAAGGCTTGGAAGCGGTACGCAAACGCCCCGGTATGTATATCGGCGACACGCAGGACGGCAGCGGCCTGCACCACATGGTGTTCGAGGTGCTCGACAACGCCATTGACGAAGCGCTCGCCGGACATTGCGACAAAATCACCGTAACCATCCATGCCGACAATTCCGTCAGCGTGGCCGACAACGGCCGCGGCATGCCGACCGGCATCCACCCGAAAGAAGGCCGCTCCGCCGCCGAAGTCATCATGACCGTCTTGCACGCAGGCGGCAAATTCGACAACAACAGCTACAAAATCTCCGGTGGCTTGCACGGCGTGGGCGTATCCGTCGTCAACGCGCTGTCCGACTGGGTAACGCTGACCATCTACCGCGACGGTAAAGAACACTTCGTCCGCTTCGTACGCGGCGAAACCGAAGAGCCGTTGAAGGTTGTCGGCGATTCCGACAAAAAAGGTACGACCGTGCGCTTCCTCGCCAGCGCGGAAACCTTCGGCAACGTCGAATACAGCTTCGACATCCTCGCCAAACGCATCCGCGAACTTTCCTTCCTGAACAACGGCGTAGACATTGAGCTGACCGACGAACGCGACGGCAAACACGAAAGCTTTGCCCTCTCCGGCGGCGTGGCCGGCTTCGTACAATACATGAACCGCAAAAAAACACCGTTGCACGAAAAAATCTTCTACGCGTTCGGCGAAAAAGACGGCATGAGCGTCGAATGCGCGATGCAATGGAATGACAGCTACCAAGAAAGCGTGCAATGTTTCACCAACAACATTCCGCAACGCGACGGCGGTACGCACTTGACCGCGCTGCGCCAAGTGATGACCCGCACCATCAACAACTATATCGAAGCCAACGAAGTAGCCAAAAAAGCCAAAGTGGAAACCGCCGGCGACGATATGCGTGAAGGTCTGACCTGCGTTTTGTCCGTCAAACTGCCCGACCCGAAATTCTCATCGCAAACCAAAGACAAACTGGTTTCCAGCGAAATCGGCCCCGTCGTCAACGAGGTCATCAACCAAGCCCTGACCGACTTCCTTGAAGAAAACCCGACCGAAGCCAAAATCATCACCAGCAAAATCGTCGATGCCGCGCGTGCGCGCGAAGCCGCCCGCAAAGCACGCGAAATTACCCGCCGCAAAGGCGTGATGGACGGCTTGGGCCTGCCGGGCAAACTGGCCGACTGCCAAGAAAAAGACCCTGCCCTGTCCGAACTCTACCTCGTCGAGGGCGACTCCGCAGGCGGTTCCGCCATGCAGGGCCGCGACCGTAAATTCCAAGCGATTTTGCCGCTCAAAGGTAAGATTTTGAACGTCGAAAAAGCACGTTTTGAAAAAATGCTGGCCAGCCAAGAAGTCGCCACGCTGATTACCGCTTTGGGCGCAGGCATCGGCAAAGAAGAATTCAATGCCGAAAAACTGCGCTACCACCGCATCATCATCATGACCGATGCCGACGTGGACGGCGCGCACATCCGCACCCTGCTCCTGACCTTCTTCTACCGCCAAATGCCCGAGCTGGTCGAACGCGGCTACATCTACATCGCCCAGCCGCCTTTGTACAAAGCCAAATACGGCAAACAAGAGCGCTATCTCAAAGACGAATTGGAAAAAGACCAATGGCTGCTCGGTTTGGCCTTGGAAAAAGCCAAAATCGTTTCAGACGGCCGCACCATCGAAGGCGAAGAGCTTGCCAATACTGCCAAACAATTCCTGTTGGCCAAAACCGTCATCGAGCAAGAAAGCCGCATCATTGACGAACTCGTCCTGCATGCCATGCTGCACGCTTCGCCGGTCGACCTCAGTACAGTAGAAAGCGCAGACCGCGCCGTTGCCGAATTGAGCGGTCTCTTGGACGAAAAAGAAGTCGCGCTCGAACGTATCGAAGGCCACGAAGGACACCAGTTCATCAAAATCACACGCAAACTGCACGGCAATGTGATGGTGAGCTACCTTGAGCCTAAGTTCCTCAACAGCAAAGCCTACCAAACCCTTACCCAAACCGCCGCCGCACTCAAAGGCATGGTCGGCAAAGGGGCGAAGCTCTACAAAGGCGACAACGAATACGACATCGACAGCTTTGAAGCCGCTTTGGACATCTTGATGAGCGTTGCCCAAAAAGGCATGTCCATCCAACGATACAAAGGCTTGGGCGAGATGAACCCGGAACAACTTTGGGAAACCACGATGGATCCTACCGTCCGCCGCCTCCTGAAAGTCCGCATCGAAGACGCCATCGCCGCCGACGAAGTGTTCGTTACCCTGATGGGCGACGAAGTCGAACCGCGCCGTGCCTTCATCGAAAACAACGCCCTGCTGGCGCAAAACATCGACGCCTAAGCATGGAAAGATAAAAGGCCGTCTGAAAAACTATTTTCAGACGGCCTTTTTTGTTTTTGTACTTTATTTCTTACAACTCAAATCCCAACAACTTTGCGTGTTTACTTCAATAATTTATTTTGATTCGCGTATTTTAGAGCATTCCAACTGATTCAGATTCGGGACAACCCAAATACCCCATTTGAAACGCTCCAATCCGCTTCAAATTTATTCCGCTTTCCCCAAAATCATCGCATCGCCATAGCTGAAAAAGCGGTATTCCTGTTCCACCGCATGGCGGTAAACGCTGCGGATATGCTCCATGCCCGAAAACGCGCTGACGAGCATCAGCAAGGTTGATTTGGGCAGGTGGAAGTTGGTAATCAATCGGTCGGCAACATTGAAGCGGTAGCCTGGCGTAATGAAAATATCGGTATCGCCGCGACCGGCTCTCAGACGGCCTGTTTCGCGTGCGGCGGATTCCAAGGCGCGCATGGAGGTTGTGCCCACCGCCCACACCTTATTGCCGCGCGCTTTGGCGGCTTCAACGGCGGCAACGGTCTCGGCCGGTACGTCAAACCACTCGCTGTGCATTTTGTGTTCTTCAATTTTATCGACGCGCACGGGTTGGAATGTGCCGGCACCGACGTGCAGGGTTACTTCTGCGGTTTCTACGCCTTTGGCTTTCAGACGGCCCAACAATTCATCGGTAAAGTGTAAACCTGCCGTCGGCGCGGCCACTGCGCCTTGATACTTGGCGTACACGGTCTGATAGCGGCTGTCGTCTTCATCATCGGCCGCGCGTTCGATATAAGGCGGCAAGGGCAGATGGCCGTTTTGCTCTAAAAGTTCGTAAACGGTTTGCTCGCCTTCAAATTTCAGGCAAAACAATTCTTCCGCACGCTCCATCATGACGGCACGGATATCGCCTTCAAAAATCAATTCCGTACCCGGTTTCGGCGATTTGGACGAGCGGATATGCGCCAATGCGGTATGCGCGTCCAATACCCGCTCAATCAGGGCTTCGATTTTGCCGCCGCTGGCTTTTTGGCCGAACAGGCGCGCCTTCATCACTTTGGTATTGTTAAACACCAGCACATCGCCCGGTGCGACATAATCGGGTAAATCACCGAAATATTGGTCTTCAATCGGCAATGTCGGCAAGGCAACCAGAAGCCTGCTGCTGCCGCGCACTTCCGGAGGATGCTGGGCAATCAGTTTTTCGGGCAATTCAAAATCAAAATCGGAAATATCCATTGTCGTGCATACTTTAAAAAAACAGGCGCCATTATACGCGCAAAGTTGGTTTTCAGACGGCATGTTTTGTCGAAAAACCAATAAATTAGAATAAACGCTCTTGAAAAAATCACCTTTTAATGAAAATCAGCGTTCCTTTCTTTTTTCGCCGAAAAACGCCTTTTTTCTATCTTTTACTGGACATTTACCGACAAGTTCGGGAAAATAACCGGATTCATTTCTCAGGCTCCGCCCTGTTCCGACATTATTTAAACGCCGGATGGCAAACCAGTCTTCCGACGTCTCAGGAAATCATCTAAAACCACAGCGGCGCATACCCAATATGTACTTTATGCCGCGCTAAAAAGGAAAAGCAATGGATTTGCGTAAATTGAAAAAACTGATTGATTTGGTCGAAGAATCAGGCATTGCAGAAATTGAAGTTACCGAAGGCGAAGAAAAAGTCCGCATTACGCGCACCACTGCCGCCGCAGCGCCTATTTATGCTGCTCCGGCACCTGCCGCAGCCGCTCCGGTTGCCGCCCCTGCCGCGGCTCCGGTCGCAGCCGCTCCAGCCGCCCCTGCCGCTCGCGATTTGTCCAACGCGCAAAAATCGCCTATGGTCGGTACGTTCTATCGCGCTCCCGGCCCGAACGCTGCAGCTTTCGTTGAAGTAGGTAAACAAGTAAAAGCCGGCGATACTTTGTGCATTATCGAAGCCATGAAGCTGATGAACGAAATCGAAGCCGAGAAATCCGGTGTCGTTAAAGAAATTCTGGTTGAAAACGGTACTCCGGTCGAATACGGCGAGCCGCTCTTCATCATTGAATAATCCGCTTTTTCAGACGGCCTTTATCTTCAAGGCCGTCTGAAATTCCTTTTTCTGTTCATTAAGGACAAACCATGCGTCTGATTTTGGCTATTTTCTTGCCTTGGTTGCAGTTTTTCACCATCGGCCGTCCGTTTGCAGGCATCATCTGTCTGATTCTGCAGTGTACGCTGGTTGGCTGGATACCGGCAGCCATGTGGTCGGTTTACGCTTTGAGCCAATACAAAACCGACCAGAAAATCCGCAACGCATTAGGCGGCCGCCAATAGGCCGTCTGAACCATCCGGAAAGATTATCATGCTGAAAAAAGTATTGATCGCCAACCGGGGCGAAATCGCCCTGCGCGTCCTGCGTGCCTGCCGTGAAATGGGCATCGCCACCGTCGCCGTCCATTCCGAAGCCGACAAAGACAGCCTGCACGTCAAACTCGCCGACGAATCCGTGTGCATCGGCCCTGCCGCATCTGCACAAAGCTACCTCAACATTCCCGCCCTCATTGCTGCTGCCGAAGTAACCGAAGCCGACGGCATCCACCCGGGCTACGGCTTCCTCGCCGAAAACGCCAACTTTGCCGAACAAGTCGAACAATCCGGCTTTGTCTTCATCGGCCCTAAAGCCGACACCATCCGTCTGATGGGCGACAAAGTATCCGCTAAACACGCCATGATCGAAGCCGGCGTGCCTTGCGTTCCCGGCTCTGAAGGCGCATTGCCGGACGACGGCGAAGAAATCCTCAAAATTGCCGATAAAGTCGGTTATCCCGTCATTATCAAAGCATCCGGCGGTGGCGGCGGTCGCGGTATGCGCGTCGTCGAGAAAAAAGAAGACCTCCTCCAGTCTGTCGAAATGACCAAAGCCGAAGCAGGCGCGGCATTCGGCAACCCGATGGTTTACATGGAACGCTATCTGCAACGTCCGCGCCACGTCGAAATCCAAGTGATTGCCGACGAACACGGCAACGCCATCTACCTCGCCGAGCGCGACTGCTCCATGCAGCGCCGCCACCAAAAAGTCATCGAAGAAGCACCGGCCCCGTTCATCACTGAAGAAGAACGCGCCAAAATTGGCAAAGCCTGTGCCGACGCTTGCAAACGCATCGGCTATCGTGGCGCAGGTACGTTTGAATTCCTGTACGAAGACGGCGAATTCTTCTTTATCGAGATGAACACACGCGTTCAGGTTGAGCATCCGGTTACCGAGCTCATCACCGGCGTGGACATCGTCCAAGAGCAATTACGCATCGCATCCGGCCTGCCTTTGCAATACAAACAGGAAGACATCCAAGTTGAAGGCCATGCGTTTGAGTGCCGTATCAACGCCGAAGACCCGTACAACTTCATTCCAAGCCCGGGCCTGATTGAAAGCTGCCACTTGCCCGGCGGCTTCGGCGTCCGTGTCGACAGCCACATCTACCAAGGCTACCGCATCCCTCCTTACTACGACAGCCTGATCGGCAAAATCTGTGTCGTCGGTAAAGACCGCGACCAAGCCATGGCAAAAATGCGCGTAGCCCTTGCCGAGCTGGCAATTACCGGCATCAAAACCAATACGCCGCTGCATCGCGACTTGTTCAGTGACCCAGGCTTCCAAAAAGGTGGCGTCAGCATCCACTACTTGGAACATTGGTTGGAAGAACGCAAAGCCAAACTGGATAAATAATCCTTTGTTTTGACTAAAAAAAAGGCCGTCTGAAACACAAAATAAAGTTTCAGACGGCCTTTTTTCACAATCAAATTATTTATTAAAACTAATGATATTTAATAATTGATTTATTATATCTATTCTAAATCGGTTTCATAGTTCCAATAGTCAAAACCTTTCTGTATAGTTCTTTTCATAGTTTAAATAAAAGGAAAAACAAATGTCGATACAAGGAATTTATGAATATCAAGAAACCAGCTACGAATATGCTTTTCGGCAAATCGTTTTATAAATCACTGACCATTTTGCAAAGGAAATCATCATGACCGTCTCTAAATGCCCTGTTACCCACCTGACCATGAACAACGGCGCGCCCGTTGCCGACAATCAAAACAGCCTGACTGCCGGTCCGCGCGGCCCTCTGCTGGCGCAGGATTTGTGGCTGAATGAAAAACTTGCCGACTTCGTGCGCGAAGTCATCCCCGAACGCCGTATGCACGCCAAAGGTTCAGGCGCGTTCGGTACGTTTACCGTAACACACGACATCACAAAATACACCCGCGCCAAAATCTTCAGCGAAGTCGGTAAGAAAACCGAGATGTTCGCCCGTTTCACCACCGTGGCAGGCGAGCGCGGCGCAGCAGATGCGGAACGCGACATCCGTGGCTTTGCATTGAAGTTCTATACCGAAGAAGGCAACTGGGACATGGTCGGCAACAACACGCCCGTGTTCTTCCTGCGCGACCCGCGTAAATTCCCCGACCTGAACAAAGCCGTCAAACGCGACCCGCGCACCAATATGCGTTCCGCCACAAACAACTGGGACTTCTGGACGCTGCTGCCCGAAGCCCTGCACCAAGTCACCATCGTCATGAGCGACCGCGGCATCCCCGCCAGCTACCGCCATATGCACGGCTTTGGTTCACATACTTACAGCTTCTGGAACGAAGCGGGCGAGCGTTTTTGGGTGAAATTCCATTTCCGCAGCCAGCAAGGGATTAAAAACCTGACCAACGAAGAAGCCGCAAAAATCATCGCCGACGACCGCGAAAGCCACCAGCGCGATCTGTACGAAGCCATCGATCGCGGCGAGTTTCCAAAATGGACGATGTACATCCAAGTCATGCCTGAAGCCGATGCGGAAAAAGTGCCTTATCATCCGTTTGACTTAACCAAAGTTTGGCCGAAAAAAGACTATCCGCTGATTGAAGTGGGCGAATTCGAGTTGAACCGCAATCCCGAAAACTTCTTCGCCGATGTGGAACAATCAGCTTTTGCACCAAGCAACCTTGTGCCCGGTATCGGCGCCAGCCCCGACAAAATGCTGCAAGCCCGTTTGTTCAATTACGCCGATGCGCAGCGCTACCGTTTGGGCGTGAACTTCCGCCAAATTCCCGTCAACCGCCCGCGTTGCCCCGTCCACAGCAACCAGCGCGACGGACAAGGCCGCGCCGACGGCAACTACGGCAGCCTGCCACACTACGAACCCAACAGCTTCGGCCAATGGCAGCAACAACCCGACTTCGCCGAACCGCCTTTGAAAATCAACGGCGACGCGGCGCACTGGGACTACCGCCAAGACGATGACGACTACTTCAGCCAACCGCGCGCCTTGTTCAAGCTGATGAACAATGAGCAACAACAAGCTTTGTTTAACAACACCGCCGCAGCCATGGGCGATGCACCAGACTTCATCAAATACCGCCACATCCGCAACTGCTACTATTGCGACCCGGCATACGGCGAAGGCGTAGCCAAAGCCCTTGGACTGACTGTCGAAGATGCCCAAGCTGCACGAGCTAACGACCCGGCTTTAGGTCAACCTGGTTTACTGTAAGGAGGCATTATGTGGATAGAAATTGAAGAAATCTTGTCTCAAGCTGTCCGATACAGCCGTTCGGGCAAAAAGTAACGGTTTAGATCATTAAGAAGGTCGTCTGAAACGCAAAATAAAGTTTCAGACGGCCTTTTTTTTGATGATGAAGTTTATTTGATTGCTTCTGATTCAATGGAACTGGCTGCCCTTTCTCTACAACTCCTCATGCACCCTCTCACGCTTCCCACTGGTAAATAAAAACCGCACGGCTGCTTGCCGTGCGGTTTTGCTTTTTGTCTGAAGGTTTCAGACGGCCTTACATCATGCCGCCCATACCACCCATGCCGCCCATATCAGGCATAGCAGGTTTTTCTTCAGGAATTTCAGCGATCATGCAGTCTGTGGTCAGCATCAAGCCGGCGATAGATGCGGCGTGTTGCAGCGCAGAACGGGTTACTTTGGCAGGGTCGAGTACGCCCATTTCAATCATGTCGCCGTATTCGCCGGAGCCTGCGTTGTAACCGTAGTTGCCTTTGCCTTCCAACACTTTGTTCACAACCACGCTAGGTTCGCCGCCTGCGTTGGCAACGATTTGGCGCAGCGGAGACTCAACGGCGCGCAAGACGATTTGTACGCCTGCGTCTTGGTCGGCATTGCCGGTGTGCAGGTTTTCCAAAGCAGCACGGGCGCGCAACAGGGCTACGCCGCCGCCTGCAACCACGCCTTCTTCAACGGCTGCGCGGGTAGCGTGCAGCGCGTCTTCCACGCGGTCTTTTTTCTCTTTCATTTCCACTTCGGTAGCGGCACCGACTTTGATGACTGCCACGCCACCGGCCAATTTGGCAACGCGCTCTTGCAGTTTTTCTTTGTCGTATTCGCTGGTTGCGGTTTCGATTTGTTGGCGGATTTCAGCAACACGCGCTTCGATTTGGGCTGCGTCGCCGAAGCCGTCGATGATGGTAGTGTTTTCTTTACCGATTTCGATGCGTTTGGCTTGACCCAAGTCGTCCAAAGTTGCTTTTTCCAAAGACAGGCCGACTTCTTCGGAAATCACCACGCCGCCGGTCAGGATGGCGATATCTTGCAACATGGCTTTGCGGCGGTCGCCGAAGCCAGGGGCTTTAACGGCAACGGTTTTCAGAATACCGCGGATGTTGTTCACCACCAAAGTTGCCAAGGCTTCGCCTTCTACGTCTTCAGCGATAATTAAGAGCGGACGGCTGGCTTTGGCCACTTGTTCCAAAACAGGCAACAAATCGCGAATGTTGCTGATTTTTTTGTCGAACAACAATACAAACGGATTGTCCAAAGCAGCGATTTGTTTTTCAGCGTCATTGATGAAGTAAGGAGACAGGTAGCCGCGGTCGAACTGCATACCTTCAACTACGTCCAGCTCGTTTTCCAAAGACTTGCCGTCTTCAACGGTAATCACACCTTCTTTGCCGACTTTTTCCATCGCTTCGGCGATAATCGCGCCGACTTGTTCGTCGGAGTTGGCGGAAATCGAGCCGACTTGGGCGATTTCTTTGGAAGTATCGCAAGGTTTAGCGATGTTTTTCAGCTCGTCAACCAAAGCGGCAACGGCTTTGTCGATGCCGCGTTTCAGGTCGGTCGGGTTCATGCCGGCGGTAACGTATTTCATGCCTTCGGCAACGATGGCTTGCGCCAGTACGGTGGCGGTAGTGGTACCGTCGCCCGCTACGTCGTTGGTTTTGGACGCGACTTCTTTCACCATTTGCGCGCCCATGTTTTCGAATTTGTCTTTCAATTCGATTTCTTTTGCAACAGACACACCGTCTTTAGTGATGTGCGGGCCGCCGAAAGCGCGGTCAAGTACCACGTTGCGGCCTTTAGGGCCCAAAGTTACGCGCACGGCGTTTGCCAATACGTTGACGCCGTTTACCATTTTTTGGCGAACTTCATTGCCGAATTGTACGTCTTTTGCTGCCATTTAAATTCTCCAAATCAATATTAAAAATCTGTTCGAGGCCGTCTGAAAACTTCATGTTTGATTCAGACGGCCTTTGGTTCTGAAACTTAATTCAACAATTATTCAACGATACCGAAGATGTCTTCTTCACGCATTACCAACAGCTCTTCGCCGTCGGCTTTTACGGTTTGGCCGCTGTATTTGCCGAAGATCACTTTGTCGCCGACTTTAACATCCAGCGGACGGCGCTCGCCGTCTTTACCGATTTTGCCCGCACCCACGGCGATTACTTCGCCCATGTCGGGTTTTTCAGCAGCCGCACCCGGCAAAACGATGCCGGAGGCGGTTTTTTCTTCAGCTTCTAAGCGTTTGACGACTACGCGGTCGTGTAAAGGGCGGATGGTCATGTCTTAATGCTCCGATAAATAAATAGATTGAAAACAATTGTCTGTCGGACATGACAGACACGGTTTGCTTGAAAATAGCGGCACACTTAGTAGAAAGCCTGCCGTAATGGCGGGTAGATTTGGGTTGTTTGCGACAAATTCAAGGGAAAAAGTAAAAAATTCTATGCAGTCTTTCCAAATATTTTCATACGCAAAAATGCCCGATCACTTATTTTTCAGACGGCCTGACATACAAACTGCAAAATTCGTTTAAAAACAACACAATTTCTTTACAAATGCAACACAACTCTTTACAACTATTTCTTTTTAATGCATTATTATAAATGATGATTATTCTTAATTGCATATTTTAAAGATAATTTCTCTTTATTTGCTTTTATTTTTTATTACTGTCATTTTATTAAGGACATTTCTCAATGAATACGCCCCTGTTCCGACTGAGCCTGCTGTCACTGACACTGGCAGCCGGTTTTGCCCATGCAGAAAATGAAGCCAAAGACAATGTTGTGCTTGATACCGTTACCGTCAAAGGTCAGGCCACAAGCGCCACACATCGCGTAACGACAAAACGTATGGAAGAAACGACTTCCACTGATTTAAAAGACGTATTGTTCAACGAACCCTCTATCAGTTTCGGCGGCGGCAACGGTCAGTCGCAGTGGGTAACCATCCGCGGTATGGGACAAGACCAAATAGACTATAAAGTTGACGATACTTACACCGACAGCCAGATTTTCCACCACAACGGCCGCTTTATGCTTGACCCCGCATTGGTAAAAGTCGTTGCCGTGCAAAAAGGTACGGGTTCGGCCTCCGCAGGTATCGGTGCAACCAGCGGCGCGATTGTTGCCGAAACGGTTGAAGCCAAAGATTTGCTGAGAGAGGGTCAAAACGTCGGTTTCAAAGTCAATGCCGGCATCAGCAGCAATAAAGGCTATTCACGCGGCGCAAGCGTTTATGGTCAGGCAGGCGGTTTTGACGCTTTGGTTTCAGGCAATTTCGTACGCGACAAAGAATACACGGCAGGCAAAGGCTACCGTAATCTGCTCGGAAGCGATAAGGTTTTAAACAGTGGATTGGGTTCACGCGGTTTGCTGGGCAAAATCGGCTATCGTTTCAACGAGGACAACCGTATTGAATTAAGCCACCGCCAAGAGAAGCAATATGGGGAACGCGCCCTGCGCGAAGAGTTCGATTTCTCGCAAGTATTCCAAACCGACCGCCGTACGGGTCAATACGTTTTGGATGCCAACGGCAACCGTATTCCGAATGTCGCCACCAACTCGCCGCGTTACCGCACACTGACCCAAGACACCACCAACTTGGAATTCAAAGGCGGAAACTTGGGCTTTATTGACAAAATCAAAGCCAATGTTTACCGTTTGAATACCAAACGTGATGAAGCCCCCAGTCCAGATTATGAATTGGACGGCGAAGTACGGACATACGGAGCCAACCTCAATCTCGACAGCCGTCTATTTGACCGCCATACCTTGAAATACGGAGTAAACTGGCGCACTCAAAAAAGCAGCTCAAAAGGAGAAAACAGCGAGAAGAAAAGCGATGCCGGCGTATATGTAGAAGGCATTTGGGATTTCTCACCGGTTACGCTGACCACAGGTTTGCGCTATGACCGCTGGAAAATGAAAACCAGCAGTAATACAGAAAATTCAGACGGCAACCTCAATCCAAGCATCGGGTTGGTTTATGACATTACCCCTGATTTTTCCATCAACACCAGCCTGAACTATGCAACCCGCAGCCCCCGCCTGTACGAAGCAGCTTTAGCAAACAACAGGCCGATTATTTCATCACCTGACTTGAAAGCAGAACGCTCGCGAAATGCAGAAATCGGCTTTAACTACCACTGGAATTCTGCCCTGACGCTCTCCGGCAGCTATTTCCATCAGCAAATCAAAGATGTACAGGCCATCCGTCAAGAAGGACGAAACAACGTCTGGTATAACGGCGGCAAGCTGAAAAACACAGGTTACGAACTGAACGCCGCCTACCGCTGGAAAGGTCTGACCGCACGTGCAGGCGTAGCCTACAGCAAACCGAAGCTGAACGGCGATACCGCCGACAAAGTAACGACCGCCATCCCGATGGGACGCACATGGACAACAGGTCTGTCGTACCAATTCGACAATCCGAATCTGGAAATCGGCTGGCGCGGACGTTATGTCCAAAATGCAGGCTATGCCCCAACCTCGCGCGGCTCTGATGTGGCTCTGAATGTCGTCCGCGCAGGCTACGGCGTCAACGATATATTCGCCAACTGGAAACCGACAGGCAAAGACGACTTGAACGTCAACTTCTCCGTCAACAATGTCTTTGATAAAAACTACAAGCCGCACAGCCAACGCGCAGGTGCCAATTCTCTGCCTGAACCAGGCCGCGATGTCCGCCTAAGCGTGAACTACCGCTTCTAAGCAATCAGCTTGAAAAAGCCGTCTGAAAACAAAAGTTTTCAGACGGCATCTAGCTTTATAGCCCGATACAAGTTATCATTTCGATTTACTTTATTTCCGACCACGGAGAAACCCTATGTTACGTTTGACCGCTTTAGCCGTATGCTGCACCCTCGCTTTGGGTGCGTGTTCACCGAAAGATTCTGCGTCCAACCAAGCCCAAACTGCTTCCGCTTCTGCCGCCCAAACCGAAGGTGCAAGCCTGACCGTTAAAACGGCTCGCGGCGATGCGAAAGTGCCGCAAAATCCAGAGCGTATCGCCGTTTACGATTTGGGCATGCTCGATACTTTAAACAAATTGGGCGTGAAAACCGGTTTGTCCATCGACAAAAACCGCCTGCCCTACTTGGCCGAATATTTCAAAACGACTAAACCTGCCGGCACGCTGTTTGAGCCTGACTACGAAGCCTTAAACGCTTACAAACCGCAGCTCATCATCATCGGCAGCCGTGCAACCAAAGCGTTTGACAAGTTGAACGAGATTGCACCGACCATCGAAATGACCGCCGAAACCGCCAATCTGAAAGAAAGTTCCAAAGAGCGCATCGACGCGCTGGCGCAAATCTTCGGCAAACAGGCCGAAGCGGACAAGCTGAAAGCGGAAATCGATGCTTCGTTTGAAGCGGCGAAAACTGCTGCGCAAGGCAAAGGCAAGGGTTTGGTGGTATTGGTCAACGGCGGTAAGATGTCGGCTTTCGGCCCTTCCTCACGTTTGGGCGGTTGGTTGCATAAAGACATCGGCGTTCCCGCTGTTGATGAATCGATTAAAGAAGGCAGCCACGGCCAGCCTATCAGCTTTGAATACCTGAAAGAGAAAAACCCTGATTGGCTGTTTGTTTTAGACCGCGGCGCGGCCATCGGCGAAGAAGGTCAGGCTGCGAAAGATGTGTTGAACAATCCACTGGTTGCCGAAACGACCGCCTGGAAAAAAGGACAGGTGGTTTACCTTGTTCCTGAAACTTATTTGGCGGCCGGCGGCGCGCAAGAATTGCTGAATGCTTCCAAACAGGTTGCCGACGCATTCAACGCGGCGAAATAATTGTTTCGGCGGGCGGCAATGTCCACCCTTCCGTTTTACGGCATCCAGACGGCCTTTGCCCAAGCTGTATTTTGGTCATCAGGTCGTCTGAAACGGGCATTCTTGCCCGTTTGCTTCGTTATATTTTAAAACGATACAACTATAAAATAATGCCTTTGTTTCTTTTACGACTTTATCGTTTATGTTTCACAAGCCCTTTTCTTTAAACCTTATCAACGGCATCGCGCTTTTGATATTGTTTGCCGTCAGCCTGTCGGTCGGCGTGGCCGAATTCAAATGGTCCGCCCTGTTTTCGCTATCCGACAGCCAGCAGGTCATGTTCATCAGCCGCCTGCCGCGCACGTTTGCGATTGTGCTGACGGGTGCGTCGATGGCGGTGGCCGGCATGATTATGCAGATTTTGATGCGCAACCGTTTTGTCGAACCGTCGATGGTGGGCGCAAGTCAAAGCGCGGCTTTGGGTTTGCTGCTGATGACCCTGCTGCTGCCGGCCGCGCCGCTGCTGGCAAAAATGTCGGTTGCCGCCGTTGCCGCGCTGATCGGGATGTTGGTCTTTATGCTGCTGATCCGCCGCCTGCCACCGACCGCGCAACTGATGGTGCCTTTGGTCGGGATTATTTTCGGCGGCGTGATTGAGGCGGTGGCTACCTTTATCGCGTATGAAAACGAAATGTTGCAAATGCTGGGCGTGTGGCAACAGGGCGATTTTTCCGGCGTGTTGCTCGGGCGGTATGAGCTGTTGTGGGCAACGGGAATTTTGGCTTTGTTTGCCTATTTGATTGCCGACCAGCTGACGATTTTGGGTTTGGGCGAAACAGTAAGCGTAAACTTGGGGCTGAACCGGACGGCGATTCTGTGGTCGGGGTTGATTATTGTGGCGCTGATTACGTCTTTGGTGGTCGTGACAGTCGGTAATATTCCGTTTATCGGCTTGGTCGTGCCGAACATCATCAGCCGCCTGATGGGCGACAAGCTGCGCCAAAGCCTGCCTGCAGTGGCCTTGCTGGGCGCGTCTTTGGTGTTGCTGTGCGATATTGTCGGACGCGTGATTGTGTTTCCGTTTGAAATTCCGGTCTCTACGGTTTTTGGCGTGATGGGGACGGTTTTGTTTTTGTGGCTTTTATTAAGGAAACCTGCTCATGCCGTCTGAAAAAAATATCGGTTTTATGGCAGGAAGCAGCCGTCCGTTGTGGGTCGCCTTTGCGCTGTTGCTGGTTTCCTGCGTCCTGTTTATGACGCTCAACGTCAAAGGCGATTGGGACTTTGTCTTGCACCTGCGCCTGACCAAGCTTGCCGCGCTGCTGATGGTTGCCTATGCAGTCGGCGTGTCCACTCAACTCTTCCAAACGCTGACCAACAATCCGATTCTGACCCCTTCGATTTTGGGTTTCGATTCGCTGTATGTGTTTTTGCAGACCTTGCTGGTGTTTACGCTCGGCGGCGTGGGCTATGCTTCCCTGCCGTTGACGGGCAAATTCGGCTTTGAACTGGTCGTCATGATGGGCGGCTCGCTGCTGCTGTTCTACACGCTCATCAAACAAGGCGGACGCGATTTGTCGCGCATGATTTTAATCGGCGTGATTTTCGGGATTTTGTTCCGCAGCCTGTCATCGCTGCTTTCGCGCATGATTGACCCCGAAGAATTTACCGCCGCACAGGCGAATATGTTTGCCACTTTCAATACCGTCCACTCGGAATTGTTGGGTATCGGCGCAGTCGTGTTGCTCATCAGCGCCGCCGTGATTTGGCGAGAACGCCACCGCCTCGATGTTTACCTGCTCGGCCGCAATCAAGCCATCAATTTGGGCATCAACTACACGCGCAATACCTTATGGCTGCTGTTGTGGATCGCTGCATTGGTTGCGACCGCGACCGCCGTTGTCGGCCCGGTAAGCTTTTTCGGCCTGCTGGTTGCCGCGCTGGCCAACCATTTTTCTCCGTCGGTCAAACATTCTGTCCGCCTGCCCATGACTTTTTGTGTCGGCGGCATCCTGCTGGTCGGCGGGCAAACCATCTTCGAGCACTTCCTCGGCATGCAGGCCGTATTGAGCGTGGTCGTCGAATTTGCAGGTGGATTGGTATTTTTATATTTGGTGTTGAAAAAGAAATAAATTAAACGTGCCCAAACGTTCGCAAAAATAAATTCAGGTCGTCTGAAATCCATGTTTAAAAAATATTTAATCCTTGAAATGAAACTAAATTTCTGACATGTACTCATAGTAAACATTACTGGATTTACTAGAATTACAAAAAATGAGCACGACATTAAAATACCGTCCCGACTTGGACGGCATCCGGGCGTTGGCAGTCTTGGCTGTCATTATTTTCCACATTGATGCCGCTTGGCTGCCCGGCGGCTTTCTCGGCGTGGATATGTTTTTCGTCCTGTCCGGCTACCTGATCACCACCATCATCAGCCGCGAAATGCAAAACGGCAGTTTTTCGTTTTTAGAGTTTTACAAACGCCGCGCGAAGCGCATTTTGCCTGTTTTTTCCTGCGTATTGCTGTGTACAAGCTTGGCCGCCGCAATCTTTTTCTTGTCGTTTGACCTGCGCCAATACGTCAAATCCGCAGTGTTTGCGTTGCTGTTTTCGGCTAACCTGTTTTTTGCACGGCGCGGCGGTTATTTTGATGCCGACGCGGCGGAAAAACCTTTGCAACACATTTGGTCTTTATCGCTGGAAGAGCAGTTTTACTTTGTTTTTCCAGTTTTGCTGACTGCTTTTTTCCGATTCAGCAAAGGGCGCAACATCCGCCAATTCATCCTTTTGCTGATTGTATTGAGCCTGTTGTCCGTCTTTTTGCCCACCTTCGGCATGGATCCTTATTTCCTGCCTTATGTGCGCGCATATGAGCTGCTGATCGGCGCACTTTTTGCCTTTATTCCGCCCTCCCAAACCAACGACCGTTTCAGCACGCCTCTGGTCGGCTGGGCGATGATGGCGGTTATTGCCGCCATGCTACTGCTTCCTTACGGCGTGTTGCCCGGCGAAGGCAATATCGAACGATTGCTGTGCTGTACGGCGGTTGGCGGCTTGATTTACTCAGGCAAAACCCTGCAAACGCAAAGTGGCTTCAATACCGCCAAACTGTTGAGCCTCAAGCCCGTTGTGTTTATCGGTTTGATTTCCTATTCACTGTATCTCTGGCATTGGGTGGTCTTGGCCGTCATGCGCTATGTTTACATGGACAACGCTTTGCCGATGTCCGCGATTGTATTGGCAGTGGTGCTGATGTCCGGCTTGTCTGTTTTGTCCTATTACTTCGTCGAAACACCGGCGCGACGGATAAAGAATTTCACCACCAAGAAATTCATCAGGGTCATCGCCGCCTATTTCGCCCTGCTGATTCCTGCCGCCGGCTACCTGCTGACTGCCAAACCGGCCGCATACGAGACAAACCTATATACGGTTGACGAAAGTAAAATCTGCGCGGATACCTTGACTAAAACCGACTGCGCGGTCGGCGCAGAAAACCAAAGCAGCAAAGTCCTGCTGATGGGCGACTCCCACGCCGCCCACCTGACGCCCTTTATCGATATGGTGGGTAAACAGGAAAGCTTTGCCGCCGACATTATCTCGTCCAACAGCTGCGGCGTTGCCTTCGGTTTTATGTTGCCGCAAAGCGACCGCCGTGCCAACCGTTGCAACCCTTACAACCGCTTTATTGCACAAAAGGTCGAAAACTATCCGGTGGTCTTTATCTCGCAACGTTGGTTCCTGCATACCGACAAGCCCGGTTTTACGGAGCATTTCGGCAAAATGCTCGATACCCTGATCCAACAGAGCAAGCAGGTTTACGTCTTTGCCGACACGCCGATGAACGCGCAACTGCCCCTGCGCCATTACTACCTGAAACAGCGTCTCGGCATCGATATGCAATACGTTTCCGAGCATAAAAAAGCGGAAATTGCCCGCTCCGCCGAAGCGGAAAAAACCATAGAAAACATAGTCAAACAGCGGCCTGCCGTGCATTGGGTCAACATCATGGAGCCTATTCCGGCAGACAAAACCATAGACGGCCTGCCGATATATTTCGACACCAACCACCTCAACACCCACGGCGCGACAAAACTGGCGGAAAAATTTATACAGGACAAAAAAATACTCCTAAAATAACACCGCAGTTTCAGTCCGAAACCTTTGCCGCAATACTGAATGCAAATGCCGCTCAAAGCGCAGCAAACAGTATGCCGCAAAGGTTTCAGGCCGTCTGAAACCTTCAGGCGGCCTAAGCAAACCCATAAAGGATAACCCTCATGACACAAGAACGCCTCCCTTCATTCTTCGATGACGCCCCGACCATTACCGTCCAAGACGCATTGGCCGACTTCCTCGGCGCGGCCGAAAACGGCATCCTCACTTACCGCTACGCCGATGCCGTGCGCCTGTGCGGCCACTCCTGCCCGACCGTCGCCGGTGCCTACCTGATGGTGGTCAAAGGCCTGAAAGCCCTTTACGGCGAAGAGCTGCCGCAACGCGGCGACATCGAAGCCTTTATGCAGGGCGAGCGTGACGAAGGCACGACCGGCGTAACCGCTTCCGTCGTCCAACTCCTTACCGGCGCGGCACCCGAAACCGGCTTTGGCGGCGTAGGCCCAGCCGGACGCTTTGCCCGCCGCCACCTCTTGTCCTTTGGTGCAGGCGAAATCAACGGCACACTCGCGCTCCGCCGCCGCGATACCGGCAAAACCGTTGCCGTCAGCCTCAACGCCGCGCTCCAACCCTTTGCGCCGCAAATGCGCGACATCATGCCCAAAGCCGTCAGCGGCAGCGCAAGTACCGACGAACTCAAACAATTCGGCGAGCTTTGGCAAGAACGCGTCCGCGCCTTCCTGATCGACCAAGCCGACAATCCCGAATTTGTCACCGTCAGCGAAATCTAAAACGTCATAATCAATAAGTTTCAGACGGCCTTAAAACTCAAGGCCATCTGAAACCCCAATTTCCCATTTTCGGACCCGCCTATGATTACCATCCGCAACGTCAGCCACACCATCGGCAGCAACCCCATCCTCAACGACGTCAGCCTCGACATCCCCGAAGGCGGCATTACCGCGCTGATCGGCCCGAACGGCGCAGGCAAGTCCACCCTCCTCTCTTTTATGGCGCGCCTGCAGCCCTTGGTACGCGGCGACATCAGCTACGCAGGCAAAGACATCAAAACCACCCCCACCGCCGAACTCGCCCGCACGCTTTCCATCCTCACCCAAGAAAACAGCATCATGAGCCGCATTACCGTGCGCGACCTGCTCATGTTCGGCCGCTATCCCTACCACCAAGGCAGGCCGTCTGAAACGGATAAAACCATCGTCGAAGAAGCGCTCACCGAGTTCCACCTGCAAGACTTTGCCGACCGCTACCTGACCGAGCTTTCCGGCGGCCAACGCCAACGCGCCATGATTGCCATGGTGTTCTGCCAGCGCACCGACTACGTTTTGCTGGACGAACCGCTGAACAACCTCGACATGTATCATGCCCGCTCCCTCATGCAAATCCTGCGCCGACTGACCGACGAACACAAACGCACCACCGTCGTCGTCCTACACGACATCAACCAGGCCGCCGCCTACGCCGATTACGTCGTCGCCATGAAAAACGGCCAAGTCGCCATGCAGGGCAAGCCCAACGATATTTTCACCGCCGAAAACATCAAAACCTTATTCGATATGGACGTCAACGTCCTCGATTACGAAGGCAAAAAACTGGTTATCCACCATATCTAAATCCGACAAAAAGGCCGTCTGAAACCTGATTACCCACGTTTCAGACGGCCTTTGCCTATTCAAAGCATTTATTTTTTATCATACAAACCGCGCACCACGCGACCGATCGCGGCAATGCCTTTTTCCAGCGTTTCCGCGTCCTGCGCAATGCTCATGCGGATGCACTCGCGGGCGTGCGGGTAATCCTGCGTGTCGATGCCGACGAAGAAATGCTCGCCCGGAATAATCAGCGTGCCTTCGGCTTTAAGCATTTCGTACAAGGTTTGCGACGAAACAGGCAGGTTTTCAAACCAAAGCCACAAGAAAATCGCACCTTCAGGCTTGTGGATTTTCAACGGATACGCGCCCAATTCGCGTTTGAGCAGGGAAACCGCCGTTTGCGCCTGCCGACGGTAAAACGGCTGAATCACTTGGTCGGCCAGCTGTTTCAGACGGCCGTCGTTTAACAGCGGAGCCGCAATCGCCGCGCCGAAACGCGTAGGCGACAGGTTCACAATCGCATTCAAACTGCTGACGGCTTTGACCACTTCCGGCGCAGCGACAATAATGCCGGTACGCACGCCGGGCAGGCCGATTTTAGAAAGGCTGAAGCAGAGGATGATGTTTTCGTGCCAGTTGAGCGTCACATCACTGTAAGTAATATTCGGGAACGGCATTCCGTAAGCGTTGTCGATAATCAGCGGAATCCCATGCTCCTGCGCCAAAGCGTCCAAACGCGCCATCTCTCCGTCGGTCAACACATTGCCGGTCGGGTTGGTCGGGCGCGAACAGCAAATCGCACCAATTTTGCCCTCTTTCAATTCAGGCAGGCTCTCCAGCGCGTCAAAGTCCACGCGGTATTTGAAAAAGCCTGCTTCGCCTTCGTGTTCGACATTTTCGATTTTCGGCTTCACCGAAATAAAATGCTGCCCTTCGACATGCACGTCGGCATAACCGATATATTCAGGCGCAAGCGGCAACAAAATGGCTTTCTCAGCCGTTTGGCCGTCTGAAAGATTGAATTTGCCGCCAAACAGGTTGAACAAATAGAAAAACGCGTTTTGCGAACCATTGGTCAGCGCGATATTGTCCGCCGTCAGGTTCCAGCCGTATTCGCGGTTGAGAAACTCAGTCAAAGCCGCAATCAGCGCCGCATCGCCCTGCGGATTGGAATAATTGCCGATATTCTCAACAGCGTGTTCCGCCGCCAGTTTAGAAAACACATCGGCGAACACCGCATTGACTTCAGCAATCTTCGCCGGATTGCCGCCGCCAAGCATGTTGACGGGCTTGTCACTTTTGAGCGCATCGCCCAAATCGTCCATCAACTGCAAAATACCGCTGTGTTGTGTGAATTTTTCACCGAATGCTGAAAACTGCATGGAAACTCCGTTGCTAGGTGTGTGTGGAAACAATAAACCGCTATTATAAGAACAAAGGCCGTCTGAAAACCAGTTATCCTGATTGTTCAGACGGCCTATTTGACGGAATGGTGGCTTGATACAACCTTATTGGTTTACAGGTATTATTTCTTCCTGCCAAAAATCAGTGATATCACCGACAAGATCAAGAAACCGGCAAATAAAATTTTGGCTATGCCTGCCGCACTACCTGCAATACCACCGAAACCTAATACAGCTGCAATAATAGCGATTATAAAGAAAACGATCGAATAATGAAGCATGATTTTTTCCTTTCGGTTTAATATAAAACGGTCGAGGGGGATACGACCGTTTATTATGAAATTCAACGGTCTTAGCTGTTCAACCAATCATCAATTTCTTTTTCAGCTTCATCTTTAGTGCGACCGTAACGCTCTTGGATTTTACCAGCCAACTGATCGCGCTTGCCTTCGATGATGTCCAAATCGTCGTTTGTCAGCTCGCCCCATTTTTCTTTGGCTTTACCTTTAAGTTGCTCCCATTTTCCTTTGATAATATCTTCATTCATAGTTATATAATCCTATCTTATTGATTAATATTTAATTCACTGATAAAACCGCTTGCATTTAACCTTACTTGATAATTTTTTAATTTGCAAGCAATGCCAATGCTGATTTTTTAATCAGCTACCCAATATTTTATTAATTTTATAAATAATCAATAAGTTATATAAAATTGTTAAATTTTGAAAATATTAAGATATTATTGATTACCGCCTTTTACGTGTATTCTTTAAATCAATCGACCTCACTATAAAAAACAGGCCGTCTGAAAATCTTTCAGACGGCCTTTACTATCCAATCTTTCCTTTAACGGCCAAAATTATCTCGGCGTTCGCGCCAGTCTTGGCGGATGGAGCCGCTTTTGCCGACCGGTGTGTCTTGTTCGACTTCCCAAATAAAATTCGTTCCGCCGCCAATCGGATGCGAGCCGCGTAAACCGATGTGGCTGCCTTGGTCGGCAACGGCAGTTCGGCTGTATGTTTGGCCGCCAAAACGGGTTTGCGAGGTTTCGATGCCGCTTTTGATGCTGCCGTAAAGCTGTACGTCGGCATGTGCGGCCAGTGCGGCGGTGGAAAGTGCGGCAGTGAGGAGAAGTTTCAAGTTCATGGTTTATCCTTTTTTGGAGAGGAATTGTGAGGCGATTGTATCGGCCTTGTGCGTAAACAAGTTACAATTCTTGCAAAATCTGACAGGAGTTTTGATGATGCACTCTTTACGCGCTGCCGCGGTGCAAATGGTGTCGTCCACCAACCCCGAAACCAATATTGCCACGATGAAACGCCTTGTCCGCGAGGCGGCCGAACAAGGGGCGGATTGGGTGTTGCTGCCCGAATATTGGCCGCTGATGGGCAAAAACGATACGGACAAGCTGGCATTTGCCGAGCCTTTGGACGATGGACGCGTCGGCGAAACCTGCGACACCCGTTTTCAGACGGCCTTAAGCGAAACGGCAAGGGAATGCGGCGTGGTGTTGTTTGGCGGTACGGTTCCGCTGCAAAGCCCAGACGCGGGCAAGGTGATGAACACGATGCTGGTGTATGACCGCGACGGCAACCGAGTCGGGCTTTACCACAAAATGCACCTTTTCGGCTTTTCCGGTTTGGGCGAACGCTACGCCGAAGCCGATACGATACTGGCAGGCAGCGATGTGCCGAAATTGAGCGTGGACGATGTTCCGCTGGCGGCCGGCGTCTGCTACGATTTGCGCTTTCCTGAGTTTTTCCGCGCCCAGCAGCCGTTTGATGTTTTGCTGTTGCCGGCCGCGTTTACCTACACGACCGGCAAGGCGCATTGGGAATTGCTGCTGCGCGCCCGCGCAGTGGAAAACCAATGCTACGTCATCGCGTCGGCACAAGGTGGACTGCATGAAAGCGGCCGCCGCACATTCGGCCACAGTATGATTATCGACCCTTGGGGCGATGTGTTGGCGACGTTGTCGGAAGGCGAAGGCGTAATTTGTGCCGATTTGGATACCGCGCGACTGCAAAGCGTGCGCACGCGCCTGCCTGCCCTGAAACACCGATTACTTTAAACACGCACTATGTCCCAGTTCCAACCTACACGCATTCTCGGCATCGACCCCGGCAGTCGCGTAACCGGCTTCGGCGTTATTGATGTCCACGGCCGCGAACATCATTATGTTGCTTCCGGCTGTATCAAAACGCCGACCGGCGCGTCGCTTTCCGAACGCATCGCCGTGATTGTCCGCCATATCGATGAAATCATCCGCCACTATCAGCCGCATCAGGCAGCCATCGAACAAGTGTTCGTCAACGTCAACCCAGCCGCGACGTTAATGCTCGGTCAGGCGCGCGGTGCCGCGATTGCCGCTTTGGTCATGCACGATTTGCCCGTGTTTGAATACACCGCGCTTCAGGTCAAGCAGGCGGTGGTTGGCAAGGGTAAGGCCGCCAAAGAGCAGGTGCAGCATATGGTGGTCCAAATGCTTGCACTTTCAGGTACACCGCAAGCCGATGCCGCCGACGGACTCGCCGTCGCCCTCACCCACGCCCTGCGCAATCACGGATTGGCTTCGCAACTCAACCCCGACGGCTTGCAGGTCAAGCGCGGCCGTTTTCAATGGTAGGCCGACATTCAGGCCGTCTGAAATATGTTCCAGCCCGTTTTCAGACGGCCTTTCGGTTATAATAGCCCTTTGCCCACATACAGCGAGCCTTCATGAAAGCCGCCTTCCTTTTTCTCTATCTCATCCGCCTGCTGCCTTTTTGCGTGTTGCACAAGATTGCCGACGCGATCGGTATTCTCGCCTATTACGCAGTCAAACCACGCCGCAAAGTCGGCGAGGTAAACCTCAAAAAATGCTTTCCCGAGCTAAACGACAGCCAGCGCACTGCCCTGCTCAAACGCCATTTCCAACACATGGCGAAGCTGATGCTCGAATACGGCCTCTACTGGTACGCGCCTGCGGATAAGCTGCGCTCGTTGGTACGCTATCAAGACAAACACCATCTTGACGAAGCCCTCGCCGCCGGCGAAAAAGTCATCATCCTCTATCCGCACTTTACCGCATTTGAAATGGCGGTTTACACGCTCAATCAGGATGTGCCGCTGACCAGCATGTATTCGCACCAAAAAAACAAAGCCCTGGACGAGCAGATCCTGAAAGGCCGCCACCGCTACAACAATGTTTTCCTGATCGGCCGCACAGAAGGCCTGCGCGCCATCATCAAACACCTGCGCAAAAGCGATGCGCCCTTTCTTTATCTGCCCGACCAAGACTTCGGCCGCAACGATTCCATTTTCGTCAATTTCTTCGGCATTCAGACGGCCACGATTACCGGCCTCAGCCGTATCGCCGGCATGACCAAAGCCAAAATCATTCCCGCCATTCCCACGCGCGAAGCCGACAATACCGTAACCCTGCGCTTCTATCCGGCTTGGGACAATTTCCCGACCGAAGATGTCGAAGCCGATACCCAGCGCATGAACGACTTCATCGAAGAGCGGGTACGCGAGCATCCCGAACAATATTTCTGGCTGCATAAACGCTTCAAAACCCGTCCCGAAGGCGAAAGCAGCTTTTATTGACTACATTGAATTACAATTTGAATATGCAAAAAGCGACGAAATCCTTCTTTCGCCGCTTTTTCATTTTAATTGAATCAAACCGAAACTCATGTTTGGTTTTAAACAATCAAATAATATTCTGCTTTAAATGCTTTAAAAACAACTTTTTTCATCGTGATTGAAACTTTCAAACAACCCTATATTTTTTCTCAAATGAAAAACATCAGGCCAATACACTTTTTTCATTTACATATTAAATTTAATTTCTTTTAAAAACAATATATTAAAAAACAGTCCATCTGAAAAAATACATTTTAATCATTCAAAATATGAAATAAAATTAAATTAAAATTTAAAAAAACAAAATAAATATCTAAATTTAAAACAATTATGAAATATAATTGCAAAAATATGACAATACCTGAAATTTATACCGAAACTAGCCTTCAGAAAAAAATACTTGGCAAACTGTAAAAATTCGCGTAAATTTCACTACATCAAATTACAAAACGTTCAGACGGCCTCGCTGGTTTTAGATACTTTTGTAAGCAATTTTCTGATATTGCAAGAAATTGCGGTATTTTAGAGGATTTCGGTGCAATGCCCGAAATGAAAGTTTACCGATGCAGAGTTGAGCTGCATCTGTAAAGCCGCAGGTGAAAGCCTGTATTGTTTGTGAAGCGTAAATCTCTGATTTGAGGTATTGGGGCAATCCTGTGGGGGATTGCCTCTTTTTTTATCTGCGCCGTCATGCCACAATGACATCATCCCTTATCCAACCCGATCACGCCATGACTCCGATACTTGCCTTCGACATCGAAACCATTCCCGACGTAAACGGCATCCGCCAGCTTTACGATTTGCCTGCCGATTTGCCCGACAACGAAGTCGTCCTGTTTGCCCAGCAGCAACGCCGCACCAAAACCGGCAGCGACTTTATGCAACACCATCTGCACCAAGTCGTCGCCATCTCCTGCTGTATGCGCTGGGGTCAGGACAAAATCCGCGTCAGTACCATCGGCGATCCCGAAGACAGCGAAGAAGTCATGATTGCCAAATTCTTCGAGGTCATCGAAAACTATACGCCGCAACTCGTCAGCTGGAACGGCGGCGGTTTCGACCTGCCCGTCCTCCACTACCGCGCCCTGATACACGGCATCAGCGCCGCCCGTTATTGGGACATGGGCGACGGCGACTTTGGCGACAGCCGCGACTTTAAGTGGAACAACTACATCAGCCGCTACCACTCCCGCCATTGCGACCTGATGGATTTGCTCGCCCTCTACCAACCGCGTGCCAGCGTGCCTTTGGACGATATGGCCAAACTCTGCGGCTTCCCCGGCAAACTGGGCATGGACGGTAGCAAGGTCTGGGACGCTTATCATGCAGGCCGTCTGAAAGACATCCGCGATTATTGTGAAACCGATGCCGCCAATACCTACCTGATGTATATGCGCTTTCGCATGATGAGCGGCGCGCTCGATGCCGACGAATACGAAGTCGAAATCAAACGCATCAAACATTATCTGGCCGCACAAGCCGAAGAAAAACAACACTGGGCGGAGTTCGTCGCTGCTTGGCGTTAAATCAGGCCGTCTGAACAGCTAAACCAAAAAACCAAAAGGGCGTGATCGACACGCCCTTTTTTATATTTCGACAAACCATGCCCATTAAGCAGGCAAACGCCCCAGCGTTACCCTATCCAATCCAGCCAAATCCTGTTCGGTTGCCACTTCTGCAAAACCGTTCTCCAGCATAATGTTCCGCACTGCTTTGCCTTGGTCATAGCCGTGTTCAAACAGCAGCCAGCCGTTGGCTTTCAGGTATTTAGGGGCTTCTTGGGTAATGTGGCGGATATGGCTGAGGCCATCTGAAAAGTCGGTCAGCGCATTTTGCGGTTCAAACCTCAAATCACCTTGCGATAAATGTTCATCGCCATCCTCGATATACGGCGGATTGGAAACAATCACATCGTATCGGCCTTCAGACGGCTTGTCGGTATCAAACCACGAACCCTGCGCAAACTCCACTTTTGCGCCCAATTCGGCCGCATTTTGACGGGCAGTATCCAAAGCACCGACGCTGATGTCGGATGCACGAACATCGGCATCACCGCGTTCAAGCGCGATGGTTACGGCAATGGCGCCGCTTCCCGTCCCCAAGTCCCACACACGGCCTTGCGACGGCAAGCGTTTGAGCACGGCTTCCACCAAATGCTCAGTTTCATGGCGTGGAATCAGCACATGGGGATTGACGGTAAAGCGTCGTCCGTAGAACTCGCGCTCGCCCAACAGATAGGCCATCGGCTCGCCTTTCAGACGGCGTTGCGCCAAAGCCTCCAAGATTTGCAGGTCAGATTCCGCCAAATCGTCCGTACCGCGTGTAACCAACTGCGCACGCGTGTAACCCAGCGCATATTGCAACAACATCCGCGCTTCATTTTTGGGCAGTGCCGATTGGCGCAACCATTCATCAAGCGTCATTTCTCGTCCCATCTGCCAGCGTTGTGGCTTTTCTTTCCTTAATCTTTCCGGCAAACGTGCCGATGGTGGCAACCGCAAATGCGGCATACCACAAATAAAATCCCGCGCCGTAGCGCACAATATCCGATGTATTCCCTGCTTCATCGACGTGTACGGCTTTCACACTGAAAGCCACCAGCGCCAAGCCCCAAAGTGCCGTATGGACAGGCACAACCTTCTTCCGCAACACCAGCAACACAATGGCCGCCAACCAAACATAATTCGCATAGGCCGCACAATATCTGATATCCAAAGAAGCAAATATCGACCCCAAAATCAAAACGGTCAAACCCTTCATGCTTTCATGATTGCCCAAATAAAATGCAACATTGGACAAAGATGCTATCCACAGTGCAACCGACACCAGCAACATCACTATGGGAAAACTTGATTTCCGATTCTGTTCCTGCATGGTTTTATCCTAATGCAAAAGGCCGTCTGAAAACCTTTCAGACGGCCTGCCGTTTAAATTTCGCTACCGCCGACGGTCAGTCCGGCATCAATCCTCAGTGTCGGTTGTCCGACGCCGACAGGAACGCTCTGCCCTTCTTTGCCGCAGACACCGATGCCGCTGTCGAGCGCAGTGTCGTTGCCTATCATGGAAACGTGTTTCAGCACTTCGGGACCGTTGCCGATGATGGTCGCGCCTTTGACAGGATATTGCAGTTTGCCGCCTTCCACCCACCACGCTTCGGATGCGCTGAACACGAACTTGCCGCTGGTAATGTCCACTTGTCCGCCGCCAAAGTTGACGGCGTAAATGCCCTTGTCGATGGACGCGATGATTTCTTCCGGCTCATAGCCGCCGTTTTCCATAAAGGTATTGGTCATGCGCGGCATAGGAGCGGAAGCGTAACTTTCGCGGCGGCCGTTGCCGGTCGATTGCATACCCATCAGGCGGGCGTTGGTTTCGTCCTGCATATAGCCGACCAAAATACCGTCTTCAATCAATACAGTACGGCGGGTTTCGTTGCCTTCGTCGTCGATATTGAGCGAGCCGCGTCTGTCGGCAATATCGCCTTGATCCACAACGGTAACGCCTTTGGCAGCCACGCGCTCGCCGATTCGGCCGGAGAAAACGCTGGTTTCTTTACGGTTGAAATCGCCTTCCAAACCATGTCCAACCGCTTCGTGCAACAACACGCCCGGCCAGCCGTTGCCCAAAACAACGGTCATCTCGCCGGCAGGCGCAGGACGGGATTCAAGATTGGTCAGGGCTTGTTTGACGGCGGAATCGACAAACCGATGCACCAAGTTTTCATCGAAATACGCCAAATCATAACGCCCGCCACCGCCTGCGCTGCCCTGCTCGCGACGCTCGCCCTGCTTGGCAATGACGGTTACGTTCATGCGCACCATCGGACGGATATCGGCAGCGTGTTTGCCGTCCAGACGGGCGATGTACACCATGTCGTATTCGCAGGTCAAACCGGCCATCACTTGCACGATACGCGGATCGGCGGCTTTGGCCAGCGTTTCAACTTTGTTCAACAGCGCGACTTTGGCAGCAGAATCAAGACTGGCAATAGGGTCAATCGCCATATGGACAGGCTTGCCGTAGGCAGGTGTCGGCACTTTGACGCTGGCTTCGCCGCCAGCCGCACCAATCACGCGCACGGCTTTGGCAGAGCGGTTGATCGAATCGATACACAGGCTGTCGGCGTAGGCAAAAGCAGTCTTATCGCCCGAAACGGCACGCACGCCCACACCCTGATCGATTTGGAAGCTGCCCGATTTGACGATGCCTTCTTCCAAATGCCAACTTTCATAGGCAGTACGCTGGCAATAGATGTCGGCATAATCGACATGGTTGGCGCCGATAATACTCAGGCTTTGGGCGAGCAAATCGGGGGAAAGGTGGTTGGCTTCGAGCAAATCTCGCTGTACCGCGGCGTAGGTTTGTTGCATAATTTTTCAGACGGCCCGACGAGCAGGCAAAGTTAATTTGGCCTTGATTATACGGTATTTTATATGGCTTTGGATATGTTGATTGCTTGGATTTATGAGTGATTGAAACAAATCAAAAGGCCGTCTGAAATATAGGGTTGAAATGTTTGCCTTACCCTATTTCAACCGGCCTGTTCGTTTGACGTTCAGACGGCCTTTTCAATCACGGCAAAGCCAATGCCACAATTTAATTTCCATACAAAACAAAGCATTACAACAAAAACCATTATTTTTTCAATTTTGCTATTGATAATAGTTATTATTAGCGTATAATCAAAACCACTCGGAAGACGTCCTAATCCGAGCCATTAAACGACAGATTTTATCCCCCTCTTTCCCATTATCTCTTGATACTCGGAGTGCGCATATACGAAACATACCTGTTCCCCTTTATATCAGATACTCAAAACCGAAAAACATGAAACCCACTGCCGATACAGTGGGTTTCGTGTTTTTTGGCGTTCGGTTTATCAGGCTTGGCCGGCTGCTTATCAGGCCGTCTGAAACCGAATAGGCCTGATTATCGGCAGGTTTTCATGTTCAACTTGCCATAACGGCCGACAATGTTTCTGATGTCTTGGGCATCGCGCTCGTCGACCGCCATAAAGACCACGGTCATGCGTGCTACGCTCAAACCGGTATCGGGTGCGCTTCTGTCTTCCTGTTCGACAATGCGCGCACCGCCAAAACCTGCGCTGGACAAGCGTGAAATCAAAACTTGGGCGGAAGAGCGGCTGCGTGTTACGTCAATGCTGATTTCGCCGTTGTGAATACTGCCGCTAAAGCCGCGGCTGCCCAAGGCATCAAGCTGGGCGGAAGTGTCGCCGTCGGCAGGCAAGACCACGCGGAAGGTTTTGGAAGAAGTTTCGCCACCGGATGCGCCGTTACGTTTTTCGATACTGCGGCTGGCCGCATGAGGCCATTTGCCCAACAAGCCTTTGATGCGGTGGTAATCGTCTTCATCCATCACTACGGTGGCGCTGCTGGTACACAAGCGTTCCACGCCGGCCGCGTCCATCTCTTCTTCGGCTGCGCGACGCTCTTGCGCTTCTTTCTCGCGGCGCATTTTTTCTTTTTTCTCTTTCAACTGCTGCGCTTCTTGCTTTTTACGCAAGGCTTCTGCTTCTTCGGATTCAGGTTCTGCCATAATCAGGCCGTCTGATTCATCCGCCACCCAATCGGGTTGCGATGCCTGCTGAGGCTCGGCTTTGGGCGCGTCCAAAGAAGACGGGCGCAATAATTCGTGCGTGCCGCCTTCCAAGGCAGATTCGGGTTTCGCGGTTTTATGTTGTGTCCGATAGGCAACCATGCTGCCAAAAACAATGATGTTGAGTGCGACCAAGACCGCAAACAGCCATTTCATGATGCGTTTTCCTTTTTATTGTCCGTTGCGATGGGCAATCCAATGCAAGAGCCCGTGAATCACGAGATTATCGACGATTTTCACTTGATTGTCATGAACGAATGACTCCGGCAGCGCCTGCACGACTCTGGCCGCGCCGCCGCCCGTGATAATAATATCGACCGGTTTGCCTTCGCCCGTTTTGTCTTTCAGACGGCCATGCATCATCATCAACGCGCCGCAAACGGCATCCATCATGCCGCTGGCAATGGCGTTCGGCGTTGTGGTTGGGAACGGATATACCTTGCCGATGGGGCGGTTGAGGTTGGCGGTCTTGAGCGCCATCGCCTCTTTCATCAAGTGGAAACCGGGCATGATGGTGCCGCCGAGATAATGATTGTCTTCCGTCAGCGCGTCGGTGGTTACGGCGGTGCCGCAGCTGACGACGACGCAGGCATTTTGCGTAAAGCGACGGCTGCCCAGCGCATTAAACCAACGGTCGGAGCCATGTTCTTCAGGACGGCGGTAATGGTTGCGGATACCCAAAGCCTGCGGCATGGAAGACAGCCATTCGACCGGACGGGTTAATTGTTCTTCCACCATCGCTTTTTTTACCGAACCGCACACGGCGCAACCGACAATCTTCACATCATCATCGGCAAATTGCAGCCATTCTTCGCCCAGCTGGGTCAAATCACGATACGGCGCGCGGCCGACTTCGGAAAATGTGCCGTTCTCTACCCACGCCCATTTCAACTGACTGTTGCCGCCGTCCAGCAGCAAAAAGCGTTCCGGCTTAGTCGCGGCAGGTTGCGCCGGACGATTATCCGGACGCAAGCTGATCTCGCCGCTGACAATGGTTTTCTCGCCATTGTCGGTCAACAAACGCAACGCGCCTTGCGCATCCACGCCTTTGACTACGCCTTCATGAACAATGCGCCCTTCTTGAAGCAGCAAGACCGGCCTGCCTGTGTCGCGGTTGGCGGCATCGTATTCGCCGACACATGACGCGAATCCGTTTTGCGCGTATTCGTTCAACAGCGCATCGAGTTGCGCCAATACCGCATTCAATAAGGTTTTGACGCTTACGCCCTGCTTAGAGGCCGTCTGAAACAATGCCTGTATGGAAGTGGCGTTTTCAACTTCTTTCGGCAATACAAAATTGATACCGATGCCGATGACGGCGACAGTCCTATTCTCTACCCGCGCCGTTTCAATCAAAATACCGGCCAATTTATCGTTGGCCACGACCAAATCGTTCGGCCACTTGATATTTACGTCCAAACCGATATCGGCAAGCGCGCGTCGGCAAGCCAATGCCGCCACCAACGCCAGCGAACCCAGCTCATACTGCGGCTTGTCAAACGCCCAGCCCAAGCTGAACATCAGACATTCACCCTGTCGGTTGACCCAGCTTCGCCCTTGCCGTCCGCGTCCTTTGGTTTGGAAATGCGCCACGCACAAGGCCTTATGCGCCAAATCTGCCGACTGGCGCGCCAATGCCATGATTTCATCATTGCTGGACGAACATTCGTGTTTCAACTGCGCACGAAAACCCTGTTTTCCGGCCATTTGTTGCAGAGATTCTTCGGCAAACACAGCCAAAGGGCGCACCAAACGCCATTGCCCGTCGTGCTGGCGCAGCAAACCGCGGATATGGCCCGGCATCTGCTGCCAGAATCCGTTTAATTGTTGCGGCTTCATACCGACCACGCGCGCCAACTGAGAAACGTGTTGCGGCAGGCCGTCTGAAAGTGCGGCGAGCAAGGCCCAATGGCGGCTGTTCAAATCCGTCATTCGCCTCCTCCGGCTTCGCGAATTTTCGCCAACGTTTTGGTGGTCGAAGTCTGGTGTAAAAACGGAATCGAAAATACTTTGCCGCCACGCGCAAACGTCTCAGCCGCACCGACAATCTTATCCACAGGCCAGTCGCCGCCTTTAATCAATACATCAGGTTTGACCATTTCAATCAACGCAGCCGGCGTATCGTCATCAAACCATGTGACCAAATCCACGCTCGCCAATGCCGCTGCCACTGCCGCGCGGTTTTCCAAAGGATTAATCGGACGATCGTCCCCTTTGCCCTGACGGCGCACCGAAGCATCGGTATTCAATGCCAACACCAAAGCCGCACCGGCCGATCGCGCCTGCGCCAGATACGTTACATGGCCCCTATGGAGAATATCGAAACAGCCGTTGGTAAACACCAGCGGACGGGGCAATGCCGCCAAACGCTCCGCCAGCTTTTCGGGCGGACAGATTTTGGATTCAAATTCTGGAGCTGGCCATTCGGACATGATGCGGTTCCTTTGGGAATGAAACAGAAAATAATCGGGGTATTATAAAGGATAACGGCGAAACGCCATAAAAAGATACCGAACGGTACAATATTCGGGCTTGACTGCGTATTCATTGATATTTGATAACACAGCAAATGCTATTTTTGCCGATGCCATGATGAAACGGTTTGATAAATACTTTTTTGAAACCCAATTAAATCTGAAGTAAAATTCGGGTATAAATGGAAAAAAGCCTGCATACAATATGCAGGCTTTCATCTGGGGTGGCTGATGGGGCTCGAACCCACGACAACTGGAATCACAATCCAGGGCTCTACCAACTGAGCTACAGCCACCGTAAAAATTGGCACGCCCGACAGGAATCGAACCTGTAACCCCCGACTTAGAAGGTCGGTGCTCTATCCGGTTGAGCTACGGGCGCTCATGCCGATTCGTGCTAAGAATTTTGTGGTCGGGGCGGTGGGATTCGAACTCACGACCCTCTGCTCCCAAAGCAGATGCGCTAACCGGGCTGCGCTACGCCCCGACTGAAGACCTGAACTATACAGACCCTTTTTAACCCGGTCAACATCTACTTTGCTTTATTTTTTCATTTTTTGATTATCTTATTATTTTTAATCGTTATTTATTTTTATGTTTCACAATCAGGGCTACTCTTTTGTGTCAGGCCGTCTGAAAAATGCGATAATTTAAACGCAATATTTATCCCTATTGAGGAGGAAAAATCATGGCTGCACAACTTATAGACGGAAAAAAAATCTCCCAGCAACGCATCGAGGCGGTCGCACAGGCGGTAAAAGCGCGTCAGGAAAAAGGTTTGCACACGCCTTGCTTGGCGGTGGTATTGGTTGGCGACGACCCTGCTAGCGCGGTTTATGTACGCAATAAAAAACTGGCCTGCCAAAAAAGCGGCATCGAATCGCGCTCTTATGAGCTGCCGTCTGAAACCACGCAAGACGATTTGCTGAAACTGGTGGACGAATTGAACGGCGACCCTGCCGTCGACGGTATTTTGGTGCAACTGCCGCTGCCGGCACACATCGACAGCCAAGCGGTTTTGGAGCGTATCGAGCCGCATAAAGATGTGGACGGCTTCCACCCTTACAACGTCGGCCGCCTGGTCGTCAAAATGCCGCTGATGCGCCCTTGCACACCCAAAGGTGTGATGACTTTGTTGGAAGCCTACGGCATCGACCCGAAAGGCAAAAAAGCGGTCGTCGTCGGCGCGTCCAATATTGTCGGCCGCCCACAGGCGTTGGAATTGCTGCTGTCCCGCGCGACGGTAACCATTTGCCACAGCGCCACGCAAAACCTTGCCGATGAAGTTGCCGCCGCAGATATTTTGGTGGTCGGCGTAGGCATTCCGAATTTCGTTAAAGGCGAATGGGTCAAACCCGGCGCAGTCGTTATCGATGTGGGCATCAACCGCTTGGACGACGGCAGCCTGTGCGGCGACGTGGAGTTTGATGTCGCTAAAGAACGCGCATCCATGATTACGCCTGTTCCCGGCGGCGTCGGCCCGATGACGATTGCCACTTTGTTGGAAAACACGGTACACGCGGCCTCATTACACGACTAATCACTGTCATTAAGTTAGGCCGTCTGAACATGATTTTTCAGACGGCCTGACCTGTTTTTTTGCTTTTTACCTTATTGGCTTCACATGTCCTTACTCTCTTCCCACGCCGACAACCCGACTTTCCGCAACGCTTCCTATATCCTGATGGGCTTGGCCTTGCTGATTGTCTTGCACTACCATTTTCTGCCGCTGCTGCTGTCGGTTATCCTGACCTATATCTTTATTACGCGCACCAACGGCGTCATCCTCAAACTCCGCCGCCGTGTTTTACCGCGCAACACGCGGCTGCATAAGTCGCTCAATGCGCACAATATCAACCTAATTTCCACCACGCTGACGCTGGCCATCGTATTCAGCATCATTGCGATGATGTCTTTGGGCATTTACCACCTGATACATGGCGGCCACGTCGGCTTTATGCTGGCCAAGCTGGCGGCGATTTTGGAAGACACCAAAAACAGCCAAGACCTGCCTGCTGCCATTCTCAATATGCTGCCCAACAATATGGCCGAAATCAAAGCCTCGGCAATCAAGCTGATTGAAGAATACCGCGCCGCGCTGACCCGTATCAGTAAAAACAGCATCACGTCCTTCGTGTACATCCTCATCGGCATCATCATCGGCGCCATGCTCAGTTTCCACCGCCTGGAAATGCGCAAAAACCGCCATAAAATGCCGCTGTTTAAAGCCGAATTGATGCGGCGCATCGTCAATTTTGAAACCAGCTTTGAGCGCGTGTTCCTCGCCCAAGTCAAAATCTCGCTGATCGACACCTTCCTGACCGGCCTGTACCTTTACTTGGTTTTGCCGCTGTTCGGCGTTGACCTGCCGTTTAAAATGACCGTCCTGATCATCGCCTTTATCGTCGGCCTGATTCCGGTGGCAGGCAACCTGATTTCCAACACCATCATTATTATTTTGAGCCTCGGCGCATCGCTTTACGTCGCACTCGCATCGCTGGTTTTCCTCGTTGTCATCCACAAGCTCGAATATTTCCTCAACGCCAAAATCATCGGCTCGGAAATCGAATCCAGCGCATGGGAATTGCTGGTGGCGATGGTCGTCTTTGAACGCATTTTCGGCATCGGCGGCATCATCGTCGCGCCGGTTTATTACGCGTATCTGAAAAACGAATTGAAACTGCGAAAATTGATTTAATCAGTTGCGTTTATACACATCAAAGGCCGTCTGAAAACGACAATCGGGTTTTCAGACGGCCTTTGCTTTACCTTTTCTTACACTTTACGGCATAATGGCAGCCACGCATTTCTAGAAGAAAGATAAACAATGTCAACCAAAACCCCATCCCTATTCGGCGGAGCGATGATTATCGCCGGTACGGTTATCGGCGCAGGCATGCTTGCCAACCCGACCGCCACCTCTGGCGTATGGTTTACCGGCTCGCTGGCCGTGTTGCTGTACACCTGGTTTTCCATGCTCTCCAGCGGCCTGATGATTTTGGAAGTCAACACCCATTATCCGCACGGCGCCAGCTTCGACACTATGGTTAAAGACCTGCTCGGCCCGGCTTGGAACGTCATCAACGGCGTTGCCGTCGCTTTCGTTTTATACCTGCTCACCTACGCCTACATCTTCGTCGGCGGCGACCTGACCGCCAAAGGCATCGGCAGCGCGGTAGGCGGCGAAATTTCGCTCACCATCGGCCAACTCGTCTTTTTCGGCATTCTCGCCTTTTGCGTTTGGGCATCCGCACGCTTGGTTGACCGCTTCACCAGCATCCTCATCGGCGGCATGGTATTGACCTTTATTTGGGCAACCGGCGGCCTGATTGCCGATGCCAAAATGCCTGTCCTGTTTGACACCCAAGCCCCTGCCGGCACCAGCTACTGGATTTATGTCGCTACCGCCCTGCCCGTTTGCCTTGCCTCATTCGGTTTCCACGGTAACGTCTCCAGCCTGCTCAAATACTTTAAAGGCGACGCGCCCAAAGTGGCCAAATCCCTATGGGTAGGAACGCTGATTGCGCTTGTGATTTACATCCTCTGGCAAATCGCCATCCAAGGCAACCTGCCGCGTAACGAGTTCGCACCGGTTATCGCCGCAGAAGGACAAGTTTCCGTCCTGATCGAAACGCTGTCCAAGTTCGCCCAAACCGGCAATATGGACAAAGTGTTGACCCTGTTCTCCTACATGGCGATCGCAACCTCCTTCCTCGGCGTAACGCTCGGCCTGTTCGACTACATTGCCGACATCTTCAAATGGAACGACAGCATCTCCGGCCGCACCAAAACCGCCGCACTGACCTTCCTGCCGCCTTTGATTTCCTGCCTGCTCTTCCCTACCGGCTTCGTTACCGCCATCGGCTACGTCGGCCTGGCCGCCACCATCTGGACCGGCATCATCCCCGCCATGCTGCTCTACCGCTCGCGCCATAAATTCGGTGCCGGCAAAAACTACAAAGTTTACGGCGGATTCTGGCTGATGGTTTGGGTCTTCCTCTTCGGCATCATCAACATTGCCGCCCAAATATTGAGCCAAATGGAGCTTGTTCCCGTATTTAAAGGTTAAATTCCCTTAAGGCCGTCTGAAACACCCTCTTTCAGACGGCCTAATTCATTATTTTCCGCTACAATATCCCCTTTCCCCCCAACGAACACCGTCCATGTACGACAATATCCGTTTCCATCTCGACGAAGACTATCCCGACCAGCTCCCGCCCGAAAACGCCGCCACCCACATCGGCATGTACTGGCAGTGGGCGGCGCAGGCAGGCCTCGTCAACCCCGTCTGGCAAACCGCCCCCGAAACCGCAGCCGACTTCGCCGCCATGACCTCGGGCAAAATCAGCGGACGGCACTTCCTGCTCAAACACATGGACGGCGCATTGACAGCGGACGACTTTACCGAACTCGGCCAACGGTTTACCGAGTTCTACTACACCGACGAAGAAGACGGCTACGGCGCATTTATGGAAGACTACGTCCTCGCCCTCGACACGCCCTCGCTCGGCGGCTTCTACCACGTCAAAAACACCCCGGAAACCTTCGCCAAACTGACACCCGTTTTTCAGACGGCCTTTGAAAAATGGAAAAGCAGTTTGAAAGCAGAAAAATAAGAGCCCAAACCATGAAACTCATCATCCTCGACCGCGACGGCGTCATCAACCAAGACCGCGACGATTTCGTCAAATCCGTTGACGAATGGATTCCCATCGAAGGCAGCATGGATGCCATCGCCTTCTTAACGCAGGCAGGCTACACCATCGCCGTGGCCACCAACCAATCCGGTATCGGCCGCAAATACTTTACCGTGCAAGACCTGACCGAAATGCACGCAAAAATGCACCGCCTTGCCGTTCAAGCAGGCGGCACCATCGACGGCATTTGGTTTTGCCCGCACACTGCCGCCGACAACTGCGAATGCCGCAAACCCAAGCCCGGCATGATTATCGACATCATCGAACGCTTCAAGGCCAATGCCGCCGAAACCTGGCTGGTCGGAGACAGCCTGCGCGACCTGCAAGCCATTGATGCCGCAGGCGGCAAATCCGCGCTCGTCCTGACCGGCAAAGGCAAAAAAACGCTGGCCAAACACGAGCAAGACCTGCCCGAACACACCCAAGTCTTCGACAACCTGCTGGCTTTTTCGCAATACATCATGCGTGAAAACACACAAATCGAAGAAGCCGCGCAAGCTATCCTATAAACGACAAGGCCGTCTGAAACCAGCCGACAACGGCGTTCAGACGGCCTTCAAACGACAGACTTTTCCCCGATATGCTGATTATCCGCAACCTGATTTACTGGTTCATCCTTTCCTCTAGCATTATTTTACTGTTCCCCTTTATGCTGCTTGCCCTGCCCTTCCAAGGCGGTGCACACAAAATGGCGCAAGTTTGGGTGCGCATCCTCAACTGGTCACTCAAGCACATCATCGGTTTGAACTACACCTTAAGCGGCGCGGAAAACATTCCCGACCACCCTGCCATTATTTGCGCCAAACACCAAAGCGGCTGGGAAACCCTCGCCCTGCAAGAGATTTTTCCGCCGCAAGTCTATGTTGCCAAACGCGAACTCTTCAAAATCCCTTTCTTCGGCTGGGGCTTGAAGCTGGTCAAAACCATCGGCATCGACCGCAGCAACAGCCGCGAAGCCAACAAACAACTCTTAGAACAAGGCCTTGCGCGTAAAAACGAAGGCTATTGGATTACCATTTTCCCCGAAGGCACACGCCTGCCGCCCGGCGAAAAAGGCCGCTATAAGCTCGGCGGCGCGCGCATGGCAAAAATGTTTGAGATGGACATCGTCCCCGTCGCGCTCAACAGCGGCGAGTTTTGGCCGCGCAATTCCTTCCTCAAATACCCCGGCACGGTCAGCGTCATCATCGGCAAACCCATTGCCCACAACAACGGCAATGAAGCCGAACTCATGGCTCAATGCGAGCAATGGATCGAAAGCCAACAGCCCCTGATTACCGGACAAGGCCCGTTCGCGCCCAAAACCAAATAAATCATTCCATCGGGTGGGCCGCTATACCCGCCCTTTCCATGCCGTCCAATATTTTTCTCAACATCATGCCCCACCTCCATACCCATACCCTTTCAGACGGCCTCACCATTCATATCCAGCTCAAACGCAGTGCCAAGAAAAACCTCATCTTGCGCCCCGTTTCCGCCGATACCGTCAGCATCAATATCCCTCCGTTTGTTACCCAGCACACCTTTACCCAATGGCTGAACGACAACGAAGCCCTCCTGCGCCGCACACTAAACAAAACACCGGCCCGACAAACACCCACCGACACGCTTCCCGAATGGATTTGGTATCAAGGCGTTCAGACGGCCTTGTCCGTCCACACGGCAAACCACATCCAAATCAGGCCGTCTGAAATCCTGTTACCCGAAAAAGAAACCGCCGCCCAACTCACCCATTTGCGCCGCTTCCTGCACGAGCGTGCGCGCGAGTATCTGCTGCCGCGCCTCGAAGGCCATATCCGAACCACCCGCCTAACCCCGAGTGCCATTTCCCTTTCCAACGCCAAAACCTTCTGGGGCGTTTGCCGCCACACTACCGGCATCCGCCTCAACTGGCGGCTTATCGGTGCGCCCGAATATGTCGCCGACTACGTCTGCCTGCACGAACTCGCCCACCTGCGCCATCCCGACCACAGCCCTGCATTTTGGGCACTGACCCACTCGCTCACACCACATGTCGACCAAGCCAAACAATGGCTGAAGGCGCACGGCGGCGAATTATTCCACCTCGGCTAAGTCTTTCCAGCAGCATTTTTCTGCAAGCAAACACCAGCCCAAAGCAAAGAATCAACGTCCTCCAAACAAATCATGTAGCCGCGCGTAAAATCAGGTTTATCCGCTTGCCGCCCCCTCAGGCATGCCGATAAGATGATGTCGTTCTCAAAACCCTTTTCAGAAAGGAAAACCGATGACCAAAGCAAAATCGTTACTGGCCACCGGCATTTTGGCTCTTTTCTCCGCCACGGCATTCGCCTCCCCGCTGCCTTCCGAAATTTACCGTCCGGATGGCGCGCACACCATCAAAGCCGATCATCAAGGCAATGGCGAATTTGAATACGAAGCCGAACTTTCCGGCCAACGTAATTCCATTCCTTCCTTGGCCAAAAAAGTGATCGCCCACGCGCGCAGCAAAGGTTTCCATGTGGTTGAGTCTGAAATCAAACACGACGATGCCGATCTGAAATTCAAACGCGGCAAACAAGAGCTGGACGTTTCCATCGAAGACAAAGGCCAAGGCCGTATCGAATACAAAGCCGATTTAGACTTGGACAAAAACTAAATCCGACTCGCAAACAAAGGCCGTCTGAAATCCCATCGGGTTTCAGACGGCCTTTTGTCGTCTTTATCGGATAAAATGGCAATCGGTTTGCAAAATTTCCGACTCAAAACACTGTACAATCTGCCCACTTATACCGATAACATTCCAAACATTGCCATGAAAAAACGTCTGCTCCTCCTCACCATCCTTCCCCTTTCCCTTCACGCCGCCGATGTACCACCTGATGTGAAACCCGAGCTTCAAGTCAACACAGCCGAACCCCAGCAACCCGAAGCGCACGACATCCCTGCCGAGCAGACAAACAGGCCGTCTGAAAAAATCATCAACGTCGATGCCGACATCCTGCTTGCCAACACCGAATTGCTGGCACGCGCCATGTATTCCGCCGTCGTCGCCCACAACATCCCCGGCATCAAAGCCATTTTGCCCATTTACGAACAATGGCCCGAACACGACCGCGCCATGGCGCGCTATACCAAAGGTTTGCTTGCCCAATCCGAAGGGCGCGCCGCCGAAGCTGTCGGCCATTACCGCCGCTTTATCGCCGAGCAGCCCGACGCCTCCGCCGTCCGCTGGCAGCTTGCAACCGCCTTGTTTGAAGACAAACAAAACGAAGCCGCAGCCGATCAGTTCGACAAACTGCAAACCGAATCCCTCCCACCCGCCTTGCAAGAACGCCTCGAAACCTACCGCAAAGCCCTGCGCGAACGCGACTCATGGCAATTCAACGCCGGCTTGAACATCACACGCGAACAAAACATCAACCAAGCTCCCGGCCAACGCCGTCTGGGCAATTACCTGAGCGACGAACAATGCCGCGCCGTGCGCCTTGTCTATCCCGACGACGACTGCTTCCGTGGTTGGACATTCCCCGAACCCATCGATGCCACCGCCGTCCACTACCAAATCGGTGCAGAAAAAAAATGGTCGTTGCCACGCGGCTTCTATGCCACGGCAGGCGCAGACCATTACGGCAAAATCTATCCCAAACACACCAACTACAACGACCTCACCACACGCTTCTCGGCAGGCATCGGCTATGCTGACCAACGCAGCGATATCGGCATTACCCCGTTCCACGAACGCCGCTTCTACGGCAACGACCCCTACACCTACACCAACGGCGCACGCCTCCACTACAACCATTGGTGGCAACCCAAGCTGCAAACCCTCAGCGCATTTGAAGCAGGCCGTCTGAAAAACAGCCGCCGCGAACATTCCGACGATACCAGCCAACTGCTCAGCAATTCCATCGTCTACTACCGCAACGCGCGCCAATACTGGGTAGCCGGTATCGACCTCTACCGTGAACGCAACCGCGACGACAAAAGCGACAGCTTCAACCGCTACGCCCTGCGCACCACATGGGGACAAGAATGGCTCAAAGGCCTCTCCACCGTCCTACGCCTCAGCGCCGCCCAACGCCGTTACCAAGCCCCCGCCTTCTTCAGCAACGAACAAAACCGCCGCGACAAAGAAGCCTCCGCCTCCCTGAGCGTATGGCACCGCGCCCTCCATTTCAAAGGCATCACCCCGCACCTGACCATTGCCCACAACAAAACATGGAGCAACGACAAGTTCTACGAATACGGCAAAACCAAAATGTTTGTCGAATTGAGCAAAACGTTCTGACAAGTAGAATCAATCTGTAGATAAAGCAAAAATGCCTGTCCTGCATATTGATTTACAAGACAGATTCAACTTTTACAGATACCGGATAAATAGATTTTTTAAGGCATAATGTCTTATTAAATTCATATTTATCAAATAGATGAAGTTTAAGCCCATATTACTTTACGACGTAACGTACAACACTACATAACGCTACAAAGAAATCAGGCCGTCTGAAACCCGACTTGGCGTTTCAGACGGCCTGAGTATTCGTTATCATATCCGCTTACCTCTTCAGAAAGTATGATGATGAACGCCCTAAACAAAACCCTCTTATCCGTTTCTGTCGCGCTGGGATTGAGCGCCTGCGCTTCCGTCAAAACCGCAGACACCTACGACCTAGACTTCTCCAAACAAAAATACACCGAACAAAGCATCGAAGTGAACGGTCAAGCCATCAAATTCCGCGCTTACGAAGGCGTGGTTTACGTCCGCAATCCTGTCGATACCCGTTACGAAATCATCAATATTTATGTACCCGAAGCCTATTACAACGGCGGCGAGATAGACGGTTTCAATGCCGAAACCGCACCGATTTTCCTGCCCAACCAAATCGGCGGATATATGCCTGCCGAACCGGGCAAACCCGCTTTAGAAGGCAAACGCGGCGAGCCTGAAGACGGCCAAAAATCGCCTAACGCCGCCCTGGTTGCCCTCTCCAAAGGCTACGTCGTCGCATCTCCTGGCGCACGCGGCCGGACAGAACCCACCGGCAAAGCACCTGCCGCCATCGTTGATTTGAAAGCCGCCGTCCGCTATCTGAAAGCCAACGACAAAGTTATGCCCGGCGATGCCGAAAAAATCATTTCCAACGGCACAAGCGCAGGCGGCGCGATGTCCGCCCTCTTAGGCGCAACAGCCGACCAAAAAGATTACGAAAACCACCTCAAAGCCTTAGGCGCGGCAGACGGCAGCGACAAAGTTTTCGCCGTATCCGCCTACTGCCCGATTACCGATTTAGACCATGCCGACATGGCTTACGAATGGCAGTTCAACGGTATCAACGACTACAAAAAAATGAACATTTCCATGCTCGACTACCGCGTCAAACGCGAGCTGGTCGCAGGCACACTGACCGATGACGAGAAAAAACTGTCCGACCTCCTCAAACCCCTATACCCTGCATACCTCAACAGCCTGAACCTGAAATCCCCCGAAGGCAAACCCCTGACGTTGGATGCCCAAGGCAACGGCAGCTTTAAAAACCATATTGCCGGTTTAATTGCCAAATCCGCACAAGCCCAGCTTGATGCAGGCAAAAACCTGAGCGACCGCACTTGGCTGACCGTCCGCAAAGGCAAAATCGTCTCCGTCGATTTCGATGCCTACGCCAAAGCCGCCGGCCGCCAAAAAACACCGCCGGCCTTTGACGGCGTAGATTTAAGCACAGGCGAAAACCAACTCTTCGGCACCAATACCGTCGACAAACGCCACTTCACCGCGTTCTCCATGCAACACAACACCGCCTCCAACGCCGAAATCGCGGACGAAGAAACCATCAAAATCATGAACCCGCTCAACTACATCGGCAAACCGGGCGCGAACCTGCCACAAAACTGGCGCATCCGCGTCGGCACCAACGACCGCGATACCTCGTTGGCAGTCTCCGCCATATTAGCCGCCAAGCTGCAAAACAACGGCTACACCGTCGATTACGCCCTGCCTTGGGATGTCGGACACGGCGGCGATTATGACTTGGACGAACTGTTTGCCTGGATGAAACAGGTCAGCAGCTCTACAAAATAATCAATCGTTTACAACATAGATTGAGATGAGATTTAGTATCCCGTTTTAATAAAAGAAAGGCTGTCTGGATATTTCAGACGGCCTTTCTTTTATTTAAATTAAACAACCATTTTTATCATTAATCGCAAGATACCATCTATTCATTTCTAATGAAAAAAATACAAATTTAATGGAAAATACACACCTTCAAACTTAATCGCCTTAAAAAAACGAATGCGTTCCTTCCTTCACATCCTCAAGAAAATCGGCAAAATAGCGCTGATCATCCCTATTTTTGCCCTATTGTATTTTTTGTCTGCTTGGATGATGGCTTCATTGTCGCGTAATGAAGAGCAGCCCAAAGGGGAAATTACTTTATTTTTAGTCAGTAACGGCGTGCATACTGATGTAGTCATGCCGCTGAAGAATGATATTTTTGATTGGTCGAATGTCGTCAATCCAAAAGACACGCTTTCTACTAATCCTCAAATAACGCATATAGGTTTAGGCTGGGGGGAGCGCAATTTTTATTTATACACACATGAGTGGAAAGATTTGACGTTCTCCAATGCTTTAGGTGCATTAAGCGGGCTGAACCGTACGCTGATTCATGTTACTTATTATCCTTTTGAACCACGAGAAAATAGCCACGTCGTCAAATTTTTGGTCACGCCTGAGCAATACAGGGATTTAACAAAATCGCTCTTGGCCGGTTTTCAACAAAAAAATGGGCAACCCATCTTGCTAAAAGGAATTCATCATCAGTCTAACGATGCTTTTTACGAAGCCAAAGGGCGCTATCATTTATTCAATACTTGTAACACTTGGTTGAATGACAAATTGGTGGAAAGCGGCCTGAAAGGCGTTTATTGGACTCCTTTTTCTTCGCCCTTGCTGGAACAATACCGATAGCCTTCACGCTTCTCAATTTTTTGGTCTATGTAAAACTTCAGGCCGTCTGAACATTTTCAGACGGCCTGTATTTTGATAAAAGCTCAAAGCCCTTTATTATATAAAATTTTTAATAGCATTAAATATTAATTTAAACAAATAAACTGCTTTTAAATTCTATAAAATAATTAAAATAAAGAAATTTTAGAATAAAATTGCTAAAACAAAAAACTAAGCCTTGTTTAATTCTGCTAAAACCTGTAACCTGTATCAAAAATAAACAAGAGAGTTCATCATGTCCCAGCACCACCCTACCGACGATATTAAGATCAAAGAAGTCAAAGAGTTACTTCCTCCAATTGCACATTTATATGAGCTGCCTGTTACGCCTCAGGTTGCCAATTTGGTTTATAAAACACGTCATGAGATTTCGGATTTGGTTCACGGCCGCGACAACCGTTTGCTGGTCATCATCGGCCCATGTTCGATTCACGATACTAAGGCGGCGGTTGAATATGCGCAAAAATTGCTGACCTTGCGCAAAAAATATGAGAAAGAGCTGCTGATTGTGATGCGCGTGTATTTTGAAAAACCGCGTACAACCGTTGGCTGGAAAGGCTTGATTAACGATCCGCACTTGGACGGTACGTTTGACATCAACTACGGCCTGCGCCAAGCGCGTCAGTTGTTGCTGACTTTGAACGAAATGGGCATGCCTGCTTCGACTGAATTCTTGGACATGATTACGCCGCAATACTACGCCGACCTGATTTCTTGGGGCGCGATTGGTGCGCGTACGACTGAAAGCCAGGTACACCGCGAATTGGCCAGCGGCCTCTCCTGCCCTGTCGGTTTTAAAAACGGCACGGACGGCAATCTGAAAATCGCTATCGACGCCATCGGCGCCGCCAATCATCCGCACCACTTCCTGTCTGTAACCAAAGCCGGTCATTCCGCGATTGTCCACACCAGCGGCAACCCTGACTGCCATGCGATTTTGCGTGGCGGCAAAGAGCCTAATTACAGCACGGAACACGTTAAAGACGCGGTGGCGCAGCTTCAAAAAGCCGGCGTGAGCAGCAAACTGATGGTGGACTGCAGCCATGCCAACAGCCGTAAAGACTTCCGCAAACAAATGGACGTGGCGTGCGATGTTGCGGCGCAGCTGAAAGCCGGTGAAGAAAACATTATGGGCGTGATGGTGGAAAGCCACTTGGTTGAAGGCCGCCAAGATAAGCCAGAAGTTTACGGTCAAAGTATTACGGATGCCTGCATCGGTTGGGATACGACTGAAGAATTGCTGGCCCTGCTTGCCGAAGCGAAAGGTTACCAAGCGTAAGTGCGAAACCATTTAAAAGACCGGATATATTCCGGTCTTTTTTGCGTCTGTCATTTTGATTTCTTTGCTCAAGATCCCGAGCAATTTTTAGTCAGGTTCAACATAAAAACAGTATGTTAGAGAATATTCAGGCCGTCTGAAAAACCCGATCACTCAGGTTTTCAGACGGCCTACTCTACTTTTCTTTTCAATTAAAACGTATGTTTAACCGTTGCAGTCACACTACGCGGCGTGCCGTAAACGTGAATATCCGGCATGGTGCGATAGCGTTTGTTAAAGACGTTTTCAAAGTCCAAACTGATGCGGGTGGATTTGCCGATTTTGTAATGACCGGTCAAATCCAGCGTTGCATACGGACGTTGGGTCAACGCGGCGGCGGCAGCCGGATTGATGTCTGCAGGGTATTCATCCAGCGTGTGGCTGCGGCTTTGCCAGTTGACATTGGCACCCAGGTTCAAACGGTCTGTCACGTCATACGCGGTAAAGAGTTTGAACAAATGAACCGGATAAGACGGATGCAGTTGAACCCCTTCGCTGTCTTTGATTTTAGAACGTGCATAAGACGCATTCAGCAGCCATTTATCACTCAGGCGGCCGCCGACAGAGAGTTCCACGCCTTTTGTTGTGGTGTTGTCGGCTGCGCGGTAGTATTCCTCGCCATTCGCGAATTTGCCTGCGACAACGCCCAAATGGTCGCGTTTGTTCATAAAAACGGAAGCGGAAGCATTCAGACGGCCTTCAAACCATGACGCTTTCAAACCGGTCTCGTAGGTTTTGCCGCGCTGCGGTTTGAGCGCCGCGCCGTCTTTGGTCAGGTAACGTACTTGCGGACGGAAAATGGTGGTGTAAGATGCATAGGCGGTCAGATTGTCGCCGATGTCGTAGGTTACGCCCAAATAAGGAATGAAAACATTTTGTTTGTGGCTGCTGTGTGCGAATTTGTTACGGCTGGTGCTGTAACGGTAACGCCAATCCACAAAACGGCTGCCGCCGATAAAGGCGAGTTTGTCGGTCAGTTTGAAACGGGTCGAGCCGTAAACCGACAGGTTTTTCATGCGTGAAAAACCATCGCGCAGATACGGCATATCGGGTTTGGCGATATTGCCGTTAAAGAGGCGCAAATCAGGAATCGTCGATTCGCCTTCTTCATAGAAAGACAGGTTTTCTTTGTTGTCCTGATAGCTGATGCCCGCATTGAACTCATGCGAACGGCCCAACGCTGGATAATTACCGTCCAAGGTCAATGAAAAATTCTGGTCGCGGTATTTGCTGCGGTCGCGGTCTGAAGTGAAAAGTGCAGAGTAATCGGAATTGATTTCAAATGTACCGGCAATGCCTGAAACGATGTCGTTTTTACCCGAAACATGGCTGTAATCGCCTGTCAGTTTCCAGCCGTTGTCAAACTCATGGCTGAGGGAAGTGAACACTTCGGCACTGGTGTCTTTGCCGTATGCCCAGCGTGCGGACGAATTGCTACGCGGCGAAGACTCAAACGGTATGAATCCAGTACGGCGCGAACCTGCTGCGGTCAGATAGCTGAAACGCGAGCTACCGGTATTGCGGAAACGGTGTATTTCCGTACCGAGGCGCCATTGGGTTTGCGGCGTGATATCGTAAGACAAAGTGCCGTAGAAAGTGTGATTGTGGCGCGAAGTGTTCGGCAGGTAATCGCCGCCATGGTCGCTGACCAAAATAGCGCGGCCGCGCAAGGTATTGTCTGCATTCAAAGGCTGATTGGCATCAAGGACGAAGCGGTAGTGGTTCCACGAACCGACACCGGCTTCTACGCTGACGGCAGGTTTGGCAGTCGGTTTTTTGCGTTCCAACGCAACCGTACCGCCCGGCTCGCCCATACCACCGTTGGACAAACCGCTTGCGCCGCGCACGACGACGACTTGTTCGTACAACGTGCTGTCCAGATTGTTGGTGCCGCGGCGGATGGCTTTACCGTCGTAAAGGAATTTGGGCGCGCCGTCCACGGAAATGCTGTCAATCGCCTGACTGCGCGAAATAAACTGGCTGTGGCCGGATACGTTGTTGCCCATTTTGCTGTGGAACACGCCCGGCGTTTGTTTCAACACGTCCTGTAAGGTATCCAAACCTTGGTCGTCCATTTGTTTTTCGGTAACGACAGACAAGGACTGCGGCGTTTCGCGCTGGGTCAGGCGGATGCCTGTTGCGGCAGAGGAAGCAGGAATAGTGTAGTTGGAAGTAGTCTGTTTTCCGACACCTTGGACGGTAACTGTCGGTAAATCGACACGTTCTTGCGGCTGGGTATTTTCTACTTCGGTTGCGAAAGAATACGCCGAACACAGCGCCAGACTGACGGCAAAGCTTAATTTGCCATAGGGAAATACAGGTAGTGACATAGCCTCTCCAATTAGCTTATCTTTACAATTTGGTCGCAGATTCTATCAAAAAGATGTAGTCCGATGAAACTATGTTCTAATCACTATTTTCTAAGTAGTTTGTTTCATTAAAAATATTTCTTTAAGACTAATCATAATTAACTAGAAAGGCCGTCTGAAAACCCGCATCATCAGGTTTTCAGACGGCCTTAATCTTTTTATTACAAGGTAATCAGTCTGCCAATTTTCGTGCCAATTCTGCCAAACGTTTACCTTGTGCAAAGGCAATATCGTTTTCTTCGGCAGTCAATGCCGGCTTGCTGTCGTGGCCGGAAACATGGCTTGCGCCGTAAGGTGTGCCGCCGCTTTGGGTATTGCTGAGCGCGGACTCGGTATATGGGATGCCGCTGATGACCATGCCGTGGTGCAACAGGGGCAGCATCATGGTTAGCAAGGTGCTTTCTTGGCCGCCGTGCAGCGAAGATGTGCTGGTGAATACGGTGGCAGGCTTGCCGACGAGTTCTGCGCCGAGCCAAAGGGGAATGGTGCCGTCGATAAAGTATTTCATCGCGGCAGCCATATTGCCGAAACGTGTCGGGCTGCCGAGCGCGAGGCCGGCGCAATTTTTGAGGTCGTCGGCAGTCGCGTAGGGCGCGCCTTCGTCGGGAATGTCTTTTTCAACGGCTTCGCAAACGGTGGAAACTTTGGGAACGGTACGCAATACGGCTTCGCAACCGTCCACGCTTTCGATACCGCGTGCGATTTGGCGGGCAAGGTTGCGTGTGCTGCCATTTTGGGAATAAAAGAGAACGAGAATTTTCAGAGGATTTGGGTTCATTTGGGGTTTCCGTTACAATGCTGTCAGGTTTCAGACGGCCTTTTGAATACTCGGGCCGTCTGAAAAGAAAAATTTCTATTCAAAAGTGGGAAAAGGTTATGCCGTTTTCGCAATGGTGGCAAGGTTTTTTAAAGAGTAAAGGCATGGCGTTCGCTTGGTTTGTCGTGCGCCGTTTTGATGAGGAGCGTGTGCCGCAGGTTGCGGCAAGCATGACGTTTACGACGCTTTTGGCTTTGGTGCCCGTGTTGACGGTGATGGTCGTCATCGCTTCGGCCTTCCCTGTTTTTGACCAATGGTCGGGGGAATTTGTCTCTTTCATCAATCGTACCATTGTGCCGCAGGGCGCGGATATGGTGTTTGACTACATCAATGCGTTCCGCGATAAGGCCACCAAGCTGACGGCCATCGGCAGTGTGATGTTGGTCGTAACCTCGCTGATGCTGATTCGGACGATAGACAATGCGTTCAACCGGATTTGGCGCGTCAATTCGCAACGGCCTTGGATGATGCAGTTTTTGGTGTATTGGGCGTTGCTGACGTTTGGGCCTTTGTCTTTGGGCGTGGGCTTGTCGGTCGTAATCGGTCAGGTGCAAGTAGTGGGCGGCTCGGAATGGCTGAGGGTTATCACTACGGTTTCATTTATTACGGTGCTGCTGTGGGGTTTATACCGCTTTGTGCCCAACCGTTTCGTACCGGCAAGCCATGCTTTGGTCGGCGCGGCCGTAACGGCGTTTTGCTTGGAAACGGCACGCTTTTTATTCGCTTGGTACATGGGCAACTTTGACGGCTACAAATCAATTTACGGCGCGTTTGCCGCGGTACCGTTTTTCCTGTTGTGGCTCAACCTATTATGGACGCTGGTATTGGGCGGCGCGGTTTTGACCTCGTCCCTGTCCTACTGGCGCGGCGAAGCGTTCCGCCGCAGTCTAGATGCGCGCGGCCGCTTTGACGATGTATTGAAAATCCTGCTGCTGCTCGACTCTGCCCAACAAAGCGGCAAGGCATTGCCGGTGCAGGAGTTCAGACGGCATATCAATATGGGCTTTGACGAATTGGGCGAGCTTTTAGAAAAACTGGCGCGACACGGTTATGTCTATTCCGGCCGTCAGGGCTGGGTCTTGAAAATGGGGGCGGAGTCCATCGACTTGTCGGAGCTGTTCAAACTCTTTGTCTACCGTCCGCAAACGCTTAATAAAGACAAGGTCAATCAAACGGTTGACCACATCATGCAGCCCTGCTTGGAAACCTTGAACATGACGCTTGCCGAGTTCGGTGCCCATACAAAAAAACAATCCTCTTAAACCTGATGCCGTCTGAAAGCAAAAATATCAAGTTTCAGACGGCCTTTGCTATAATCGGCACACTACTGAATACAATATTCAACCTACAAGGAAAAATAGATGAAAACACCAGCCCTACTCTCTCTGCTCGGTTTGATTCCATCTGCCGCCTTTGCCGCCCACGGCGTAGGCCTTGGCCAACCACCCAAATATCCGGCCAACTTCACCTCTTTCGAATACGTCAACCCCAACGCCCCCAAAGGCGGCACATTTACCACGCCTTTCCTCGGTGCTTTTGACACGCTCAACCCCTTTACCCTCAAAGGCAACCACGAATACGGCATCAGTATGCTGACGCTCGACACCCTGACCGAGCAAAGCATGGACGAACCTTATGCCGTTTACGGCCTGATTGCCGAAGACATCGCCCTGGCGCCGGACGGTCTTTCCGTTACCTTCAAAATCAACCCCAAAGCCAAATTCCACAACGGCGACCCCGTTTTGGCCAAAGACGTTGCCGCTTCATTTAACATCCTGACCAAAGACAAAGCCGCCGCCCCCATGTACCACTTCTACTGGAGCGACGTGGCCAAAGTAGAAACGCCCAACGACCGCACCGTCGTGTTCCGCTTCAAGCAGCGCAACTCAGAATTGCACATGATTCTCGGCAGCCTGCCCGTCTTCTCGCATAAAAGCTATCCCAAAGGCCTGGCCGCCGCGCCCAACAGCCTGCCCATCGGCTCCGGCCCCTACCGTTTTGCCAAAGCTGAAAACGGCCGCATCAGCGAGTTTGTCCGCGACAAAAACTACTGGGCGCAAAACCTGCCCGTACGCAAAGGCCGCTACAACTACGACCACATCCGCATCAAATACGTCAAAGACGAAGTTGTCCGCATCGAAGGGTTAAAAGGCGGCCAATATGACTTCGTACAAGAAAACGTCGCCCGCAACTGGGCGCGCGCCTACTCAGACGAAGTCCTCAAAAAACGCAACCTGTCCAAACACGAATGGCTGCAAAACAGCACCGCCGGTATGCAAGGCTTCGTCATCAATATGCGCCACAAGCCCTTGGACAATATTTACGTCCGCCGCGCCTTGATTGAAAGCTTCGACTACGAAAGCGTCAACAGCCGCATCTTCTACGGCGCATACCGCCGCACCGACAGCTTCTTCACCAACAGCACCATGGCCGCAACCGGCAAGCCTGACAGCGCGGAAACCGCATTGCTCAAATCATTGGGCACCAAGCTGCCCGACGGCGTATTGGATCAAGACGTCCCTATGCCGCCGGTTACCGACCCTAAGCTGGGCGTGCGCCCGAACCTGCTCAAAGCACGCGCCCTGCTTGAAAAAGGCGGCTATCAATACAAAAACGGCAAAGCAGTCGACAAACAAGGCAAACCGCTGACCTTTGAATTCCTCGCACCAAGCAAAAACTACGAGCGCATTACCGCCAAATGGCAGCGCGACCTCGCCAAAATCGGCATTACCATGAACGTGCGCACCGCCGATTCCGCTGTGTACCAAAAACGCATGAACGACTTCGATTTTGACGTGACCACCGGCTACTACGGCAACAGTGAAAGCCCCGGCAACGAGCAATACGACTACTTCAGCTGCGCCGCCGCCAAAACCGAAGGCAGCCGCAACCTGTCCGGCGTCTGTCATCCTGCGGTCGAAAAACTGCTGACCCATTTCAACAGCTTTACCAACCGCCAAGAGCTGCAAACCACCTCGCGCGCGCTCGACCGACTGATCCGCCACCAATACACCATCGTTCCAAACTGGTTCGCCGACCGCTACCGCGTCGTGTACCGTAACGATGTAGGCATTCCGTCCAAGCTGCCGAAATACTACGATCCCATCACCTTCGCCATGACCGCAGGCTGGAAGAAAAAGTAGTCGCATTTCGACAACACGCCAAGCGTCTGACAAGCCCCCGACGCGTAGCCTTTGGCATAGAAACCCATTATTCGTTTAAAACCAATTAATCCACCCAAACAAAATAAACGCAAAAGAAAAAACAACTTAAAGCCAAATCAAAGGCCGTCTGAAAAATCCGTCAGCAAAATCATCTGCAACGGAACATTTTAGACGGCCTTTTCGTCTTTTTTCAATCCAGTTTCGCAACCGAAACGAAATATCAAAAATTAACAAAAAAATTGCAACACAATACCCTCAAAATTTACAAAACCGTGTACACTTCCAACTTAAGATTTTGAATTATAAGAATAATCGTAATAAGAACTACAATCATCCCAATTTAACCAACATCAAGCGTTCATATAATAAAAGGAACAAAAACATGGAAATCAAACGTCTGTCTACCATTCTCAAACTGATTGCCAACCCCGAACGCATGGCCATCCTTTTCCTGCTGCTCGACGGCGACCGCAGCATTACCGAACTGGCACAAGCACTCGGCTCCTCCCCGACCGGCATCGCCAACCACCTCGCACGCCTGCGCACCGAAGGCATCATCGATTTCACGCGCTACCACCGCATCATCGAATACCGCCTCATCTCCGAAGAAGCCGCCACCATCCTCAATACCCTGCGCACGCTCAAAGACCAAGCCGAATAAACAAATTATTCCACATCACAACAACAAGGCCGTCTGAAACATCAGCTTTCAGACGGCCTGCCCCTTTCAGCCCATATCGAAAAATAAACCAATCCGCTATACAATACCGCCCATGCCCACAGGCGCAATCCGCCGCCTTCCCACCCAATAGCACACACGGAAACATCATGAAAATCGCCACTTGGAACGTCAACTCCCTCAACGTCCGCCTGCCCCAAGTACAAAACTGGCTGGCCGACCACCAAGCCGACATCCTCGCCTTACAAGAACTCAAACTCGACCAAGACAAATTCCCGGCCGCCGCCCTGCAAATGATGGGCTGGCACTGCGTCTGGAGCGGCCAAAAAACCTACAACGGCGTCGCCATCATCAGCCGCTACGAGCCGCAAGACGTACATTGCGGCCTTCCCGCCCTTCCCGACGACCCGCAACGCCGCGTCATCGCCGCCACCATCAACGGCGTGCGCGTCATCAACGTCTATTGCGTCAACGGCGAAGCCCTGGACAGCCCAAAATTCCAATACAAAGAACAATGGTTTGCCGCACTGACCGAGTTCGTCCGCACTGAAATGGCCGCCCACCCCAAACTCGTCCTGCTCGGCGACTTCAACATCGCCCCGGCAGATGCCGACTGCTACGACCCCGAAAAATGGCACGAAAAAATCCATTGCTCCTCCATCGAAAGACAATGGTTTAAAAACCTGCTCGACCTCGGCCTAACCGACAGCCTGCGCAAAATCCACCCCGAAGACGCGTTCTACACCTGGTTCGACTACCGCGGCGGCATGTTCCAACGCAAACTCGGCCTGCGCATCGACCACATCCTCACCAGCCCCGAACTCGCCGCCACCCTTACCGACGTTACCGTCGACCTAGAAACCCGCGCCCAAGAACGCCCCAGCGACCATGCACCGGTAATCGCCGAGTTTGACTGTTAGATTTTGAGTGAATAAACAATAAGGCCGCCTGAAAACTGGATTTCAGACGGCCTTATTGCAAAAGGTTTTCAGATGATGTTTGAGGTCTTCTGAAAGTTTGAAATAATGGTGTGAACAGCAAAGAACGCGTGCGTGCGTACCGCACACACCCTACACGTCGGTTTTAAAGTTTGTGCCGCTCACAGGTAGTGTGTGTGGCATGGCCACGCACGCGGTAGGTGGAGATGCAGGCTACGGCTTACTTATTACGCCGGCTTATTACAGGCTTGTAAATAATTACTCATCACAGAAGATTCAGGATAAGCCAAACTAAATATTGTTTCAGTATGCTTATCTTTAAATTCGGGAATCAAGTAACTTGGAACCATATCCATTTGATGCATAAAATCAATGATTGCATACCGTGCCATAACAAAATTATTCATAATATTCCCATTATTATCTTTAAGATTAGAATTTGAAATTTGATTACCCTCTATACCCCATAGAGCTAAGTATCTTAATATCCATGTTGATAATTTTATGAATAAATTGCCTTCAAATATTTCAGTCAGTGTATTTTTCTGCTTATCAAAATGTGCTTCTTTCATTGGGATTATTGAATCAATCACTGCAGAATAACATACATCTATTTTTGTATATTTTTCGTCATCTTTACTAACCTCAATATCTAATACAATTCCATATTTTCCATGTACAGGTGCTTGTATATCATTATTATTTTTATTAGAAAATTTTGTTCTTCTATAAAATTTTTGATTGCAAAAAAAAGTATAATCACTAATTATATGAGAAATATCATTTTTTAAAGCATACTCAAAACTCATTTTGTTTTTCTTTTTTCCTCCTAATGCTGTCAACACTGTATGAGTCCAGTACGCATATTTTTCCCAATATATTGCTAAAAGAATTACTTTATTATTGTCTCTGGCATAATTCAATAAAGCATGTTTCTGTTTTGGCATTATTTCAAAATTCTCTTTGTCTTTTTTTACCGATTTTACCTCTACAAGAATAGGAAAATTTTCTTTTTCATTATTCTCTATCAGTAATGAAAAGTCGGGAACTTGATAATCTTTTTTATGTATTTGATTCTGCTTTTGATCTAATCCATGAAGATTCTTTATCCACGGAAATGTTTCAAATAAATTTTGGTATTCTACTTCAAAATTTAATCCTCTCTTAATTCTTGGAAAGTTCTTTTTTATTTGATCATCTCCTATTTGACTCAAAAGAACACTTAACATGCTATCATCTACATCAAATGTTTTAACCAGTTTTGCTAAAGTTACTGCTTTTTCAAAATCGCTCATAATTATTTCTCTAATTTAAATTAATAAATAATATTGCTTTTACTCCACCCCAAAAAGCAAATTCTCTTTAATCCCCCGAATCTTATCCCGCAACACAGCCGCCTCTTCAAACTGCAAATCCCTGGCCGCCTGCTGCATGGCTTTTTCCAGTTTGGCGATTTCTTTGATCGCGTCTTCTTCATTGTGGATTTCGCCGACTTTAACTTTGTTTTTGCCTTTCAGACGGCCTTTGCCGCCGTCTTCTTCGTGGTACACGCCGTCGATGATGTCTTTGACCTGTTTTTTAATCTGCTGCGGCACGATGCCGTGTTCTTCGTTGAATTTAATCTGTTTTTCGCGGCGGCGTTCGGTTTCGTCGATGGCGGCTTTCATGGAGTCGGTGATTTTGTCGGCGTACAGGATGGCGACGCCGTTCACGTTGCGCGCGGCTCGGCCTATGGTTTGAATCAGACTGCGGTGCGAGCGCAGGAATCCTTCTTTGTCGGCGTCGAGGATGGCGACGAGGGAGACTTCGGGGATGTCGAGGCCTTCGCGCAAGAGGTTGATGCCGACGAGTACGTCAAACAGCCCGAGCCGTAAATCTCTAATGATTTCAACGCGCTCGACTGTGTCGATGTCGCTGTGCAGGTAGCGCACTTTGATGCCGAGTTCGCTGTAATAGTCGGTGAGTTGCTCCGCCATGCGTTTGGTGAGGGTGGTAACGAGTACGCGTTCGCCTTTTTGGATGCGGTCGTTGATTTCGCTCATTAAATCATCGACTTGGGTGGCAACGGGGCGGATGATGATTTGTGGATCGACCAGCCCTGTGGGGCGGACGACTTGTTCGACCACTTGCCCGGCGTGTTCTTCTTCGTATTTGGCGGGGGTGGCGGAAACGAAAATGGTTTGCGGCATGACTTTTTCAAATTCGTGGAATTTGAGCGGGCGGTTGTCGCGGGCGGAAGGCAGACGGAAGCCGTAGTCCACGAGGTTTTGCTTGCGCGATGCGTCGCCTTTGTACATACCGCCAATTTGAGTAACGGTAACGTGGCTTTCATCGATGAACATGATGGCGTTGTCGGGCAGATAGTCCATCAGTGTGGGCGGCGGTTCGCCTTCTTTTTTGCCGGAGAAGTGGCGGGAGTAGTTTTCGATGCCTTTACAGAAGCCCATTTCGTAGAGCATTTCGAGATCGAAGCGGGTGCGCTGTTCGATGCGTTGTTGTTCGACGGGGCGTTGTTCGCGGGCGAAAAATTCGATGCGTTCGCGCAGTTCTTCTTTGATGGACTCGCAGGCACGCAATACAGTGTCGCGCGGGGTAACGTAGTGGCTGGACGGGAAGACGGTGTAACGGCCGACGCGTTGGATAAGGCTACCTGAAAGCGGGTCGAACATATCGAGGCGGTCGATTTCGTCGTCGAACAGGCTGATGCGCAAGGCGTTTTCGGAGCTTTCGGCGGGGTACACGTCGATCACGTCGCCGCGCACACGAAAGCTGCCGCGTTTAAAATCCAAATCGCCGCGTTCGTACTGCATGGAAACAAGCGTGGCGATGATGTCGCGCTGCTCGATGGTGTCGCCTTCTTTGACGGACAACACCATTTGTTGGTATTCGGTCGGGTCGCCGATACCGTAAATGGCGGACACGGTGGCGACGATAATCACGTCGTCGCGCGTCATCAGGTTTTTGGTGGCAGAAAGGCGCATCTGCTCGATGTGCTCGTTGATCGCGCTGTCTTTTTCTATGAACAAATCGCGGCTGGGCACATAGGCTTCGGGTTGGTAATAGTCGTAGTAGGAGACGAAATATTCCACCGCGTTTTCGGGGAAAAACTCGCGCATTTCGGCGTAGAGCTGGGCGGCAAGGGTTTTGTTGTGCGCCATGATGATGGCGGGGCGGCCGCTTTGCGCGATGACGTTCGCCATGGTATAGGTTTTGCCCGAACCGGTTACGCCGAGCAGGGTTTGGTAGGCCAGGCCGTCTGAAAGCCCTTCGAGCAGGTCGGCAATGGCAGTAGGCTGGTCGCCGGCGGGGGGAAAGGGTTGGTGGAGTTTAAACGGAGAATTGGGGTATTGGATGACTTCCATAAGACAGCCTGTTTTATATTCAGGTAAAGAGAAGATTATAACAAAGGGCCGTCTGAAAATTGATAGTGTGCCAATCTGATAAGACTAAATATTTCTTCTCCTTCCTTAGCTAACTGAGGTTGGTTGTGTTAGCTGGACAATTAAACTACCCTCTCCCAGGACGTGTACCCCACGTCCTTTTTCTTTATTCGCTTCCTCCCTTTAGATCAGGTTTCTACCCCGTAAAAGGCCGACACTCCGCATCATTGCCCCTAAATATCTCCTCA
>NZ_JBQCWL010000008.1:0-141606 GCF_051957375.1 Neisseria sp. P0017.S009 | reverse complement strand
CGATCTATCAACCATCTGAGGGTGGTATCAGATTGATGGGGTGAAGGTGCCCCATCAACCATTAAATCCGTATACCCAAAATATTAAATTTACCTTATTTGCCTTTTTAGTCGGCATATCCGCTTTATGGCTGTTTGCCACGCCATTTCCAGACAAGTGGGGCGTATTTCCCGTACGTAACCTATTATTACAGTTCACCGGCAGCATCAGCATACTGGCCATGAGTGCTTGTATGATTCTTGCAGTACGTCCCAAAATGTTGGAAGGACTATTTGGCGGATTGGATAAAATGTACCGCCTGCATAAATGGTTGGGCATCATTGCCCTTTCAGGCAGTATCCTGCATTGGATCAGTAAGCAATTCCCCAAATGGCTGGTAAAGCTCGGTCTGTTTGACGGCAAAAAGCCACCGCGCCCACCGATGCAGGAAGTCTTGACTTTAAAAGATTGGTTAGTTACCCAGCGCCATTTTGCTGAAGAAGTGGGTGAGATTGCTTTTTACGTTGCAGTCGTCTTATTGGTTATCGCACTGATCAAACTTATTCCCTACCGTTGGTTTGCCAAACTTCACATCTTAATTGTCCCTGTCTATATTGCACTCGTATGGCACACCATCGTATTGGCAAACTTTGCTTACTGGGCTCAGCCACTTGGCTGGTTGCTGGCTACCGCCCTATTCTTCGGTAGTATTTGTTCCCTCCTCGCCCTCTTTAAACGCATTGGTAAACCGCAAACCGCAACAGTAACTGCCATGAACCAAAACGGCTCCCTGCTTTCACTTACCCTGAATGCGCCAAAATGGCAGGGACACCAAGCCGGTCAATTCCTCTATTTACGTGCACATGGAGAAAGCCACCCATTTACCATCGCTTCAAACTGGAATCCTGAAAATCAACAAATCAATCTTATCATCAAAGACTTGGGCGACTACACCCATCGTCTGTCTCAACGTTTGAACATCGGTGATACCGTTAAAATTGATGGTGCATATGGCCGCTTCAATTTTTCAGATAAAAATGAACAAATTTGGGTGAGTAACGGTATTGGTTTTACGCCTTTCCTTGCAAGGCTCAAAGAATTAGCCAAACAACCATCCAATCAACAAATTGACTGGTTCCATGCCGATAGAAATTTATCTGCAGAAATAATCAACCAATGGAAAGATTTGGCTCAACAAGCGAATGTTACATTCCACTATATTCCTTCTGAAACCCAAAGATTATCAGCTGATCATATTGTACAAAGCGTTCAGAATAGTGAAACCCGCAGTCTATGGCTTTGTGGTAGTCGTAGCTTTACAAACAGTATTGCAGGAAAACTTAAGACACGCTCATTGCATCAAGAGCTGTTTGAATTCCGCTAAATGAACCTGATGAGACCTTTGTTTGGATTTAGGCTGTCGTGGGAAGGGCTTTTTTGCAAAGGTCTCAGCCTTTCTTTATTCGTCTAAACCTTAGTTTTTATCAAAGCTAAGGTCTTCATTTGAATACGATGGTTCAAAAAATATCTTCATAACTTTAATTTAATGGTAAACCTTACAATTCAAGGAAATAACGGTTTTAAAAATAAAAGGCCGTCTGAAAACCTGTTTCCAAGTTTCAGATGGCCTTTATCCGTATGGCTAAACCTTAAAAGCGGTTTAGACGACGATATTCACCAAGCGTCCGGGTACGACGATGATTTTCTTCGCAGGTTTACCTTCCATGAATTTCACTGCGCCTTCGTTGGCAAGGGCGGCGGCTTCGAGGTCGGCTTTGGATGCGTCGACGGCAACGGTGATTTTGCCGCGCAGTTTGCCGTTGACTTGAACCATCACTTCGATTTCGGATTTGACTAAAGCGGCTTCATCGACTGTCGGCCAGCCTGCTTCCCACAGTTTCGCGCTGTTCAATTCGCTCCACAGGGTTTCGCAGATGTGCGGCACGATGGGCCACAACAGGCGTACGGCGGTTTCCAATACTTCTTGGGCGACGGCGCGGCCTTGTTCGCCGTTGGTGTCGGTTTTGTCGTATTGGTTGAGCAATTCCATTACGGCGGCGATGGCGGTGTTGAACTGCTGACGGCGGCCGTAGTCGTCGCTGACTTTGGCGATGGTGGAATGCAGTTTGTGGCGCAGGTCTTTGAGTTCTTTAGATAAACCGTCTTGGCTGCCTGCAAACGCGTTGACTGCTTCGCCTTGTTTCAGGTATTCGTAAACGGTGCGCCACAGACGACGCAGGAAGCGGTGTGCGCCTTCGACGCCGCTGTCGCTCCATTCGAGGGACTGTTCGGGCGGTGCGGCGAACATCATGAACAGGCGGGCGGTGTCCGCGCCGTAGGCGTTAATCAGTTCTTGCGGGTCAACGCCGTTGTTTTTGGACTTGGACATTTTTTCCGTGCCGCTGATGACGACAGGCAGGCCGTCGGCTTTCAGAACGGCGGAAACAGGGCGGCCTTTGTCGTCGAAAGTCAGCTCGACATCGGCGGGGTTGATCCAGTCTTTGCCGCCTTTGTCGTTTTCGCGGTAGTAGGTTTCGCAGACGACCATGCCTTGCGTGAGCAGGCGTTCAAACGGTTCGTCAACATTGACCAAGCCTTCGTCGCGCATCAGTTTGGTGAAGAAACGCGCGTACAAGAGGTGCAGAATCGCGTGTTCGATACCGCCGATGTATTGGTCGACCGCACCCCAGTATTTCGCGGCTTCAGCCGATACCATGCCTTCTGCGAACTTGGGCGACATGTAGCGGAAGAAGTACCAGCTCGATTCCATGAAGGTGTCCATGGTATCGGTTTCGCGTTTCGCCGCGCCGCCGCAGCATGGGCAGGTGGTTTCGTAAAACTCTGGCATTTTTGCCAAAGGCGAACCCATGCCGTCTGGTACGACGTTTTCAGGCAAAACGACCGGCAGTTGATCGGCTGGGACAGGTACGTCGCCGCATTTTTCGCAATGGATGATGGGAATCGGGCAGCCCCAATAGCGTTGGCGTGAAATACCCCAGTCGCGCAGGCGGTATTGGGTTTTCGGTTCGCCAGCGTCTTGGCTTTGCAGCTTGGCGGCGATGGCGTCAAAGGCCGTCTGAAAATTCATGCCGTCCAAGTCGCCGCTGTTGACCAATACGCCGTTTTCTTTGTCGCCGTACCATTCTTGCCATTGGTTTGCGTCGAATGCGTTGTCGCCGACGGCAATGACTTGTTTTTTCGGCAGATTGTATTTGGTGGCAAACTCGAAATCGCGTTCGTCGTGCGCCGGAACAGCCATCACCGCGCCGTCGCCGTAACCCCACAATACATAGTTGGCAATCCACACTTCCAGTTTATCGCCGTTGAGCGGGTTGACGACGTAGCGGCCGGTCGGCACGCCTTTTTTCTCCATCGTCGCCATATCGGCTTCTGCAACCGAGCCGGCTTTGCATTCGGCGATAAATGCCTGCAATTCGGGTTTGTCGGCGGCTGCGGCGGCTGCGGCGGTTGCCAGCGGATGCTCGGCGGCAACGGCAACATAAGTCGCGCCCATCAGTGTGTCGGGACGGGTGGTATAAACTTGCAGGAATTTCGCGTAATCGCCTTCCAAGCCTTGTTTGCTGTCGTCTGAAACGGCGAAACGTACGGTCATGCCGCGGGATTTGCCGATCCAGTTGCGCTGCATGGTTTTGACTTGTTCCGGCCAGTGTTCCAGTTTGTCCAAGTCGTTGAGCAGTTCTTCGGCGTAATCCGTGATTTTGAAGTAATACATCGGGATTTCGCGTTTTTCAATCAACGCGCCGGAGCGCCAGCCGCGTCCGTCGATGACTTGCTCGTTGGCAAGGACGGTTTGATCAACAGGGTCCCAGTTCACCGTGCCGTTTTTACGATAGACGATGCCTTTTTCAAACAGCTTGGTAAACAGCCATTGTTCCCAGCGGTAGTATTCGGGTTTGCAGGTAGCGACTTCGCGCTCCCAGTCAATCGCAAAACCCAGGCTTTTGAGCTGGGTTTTCATGTATTCGATGTTGTCGTAAGTCCAAGCGGCGGGGGCGACGTTGTTTTTCATCGCCGCGTTTTCCGCCGGCATGCCGAACGCGTCCCAACCCATAGGCTGCATGACGTTGAAGCCGTTTAAGAGTTTAAAGCGGCTCAATACGTCGCCGATGGTGTAGTTGCGCACATGCCCCATGTGCAGCTTGCCGCTGGGGTAGGGGAACATGGAGAGGCAGTAGTATTTGGGTTTGGAAGCGTCTTCGGAGACGTTGAAAATACGGGCGTCGTCCCATTTTTTCTGCGCCGCAGGCTCAATGGCGGCGGGTTGGTAATGTTCTTGCATGGTCATTCTGTTTTTCGCTTGAAAACGTTGGAAAAAATAAAGATGGGATTATAGCAGGTTGTCGGGCCTGTCGGTTTGACAAAGGCCGTCTGAATGTTTGGATGTCGGAAAAGCACAATTTCAGACGGCCTTGAAAATACTGACTTGAGTTTTTGATACTCGCCCACATATCCCACCCAGTTTGAATTCATTCTTAACACTATCAAAATTATGAGCAATAAAGATTTTTACGAAACCCTTGGTGTTGCCCGCAGCGCTAGCGACGATGAAATCAAAAAAGCCTACCGCAAGCTGGCAATGAAATACCATCCCGACCGCAACCCTGACAACAAAGAAGCGGAAGAAAAATTTAAAGAAGTCCAAAAAGCTTACGACACCTTGTCTGACAAGGAAAAACGTACCATGTACGACCAATACGGCCATGCCGCGTTTGAACAGGGCGCAGGTGCGGGCGGATTCGGTGGCTTTGGCGGTTTCGGCGGCGCGCAAGGCTTCGATTTTTCCGATATTTTCAGCCAAATGTTCGGCGGTGGCGGCAGCGCAGGCGGCCGTCAGCCGGATTACAGCGGCGCGGACTTGCAGGTCGGCATAGAGATTTCGCTTGAAGAAGCCGCCAAAGGCGTGAAAAAACGCATCAATATTCCGACTTACGAAGAATGTGATGTCTGCCACGGCTCAGGTGCCAAACCGGGCACATCTGCATCGACTTGTTCGACCTGTCACGGCTCAGGTACGGTGCATATCCGCCAAGCCATTTTCCAAATGCAGCAGACTTGTCCGACTTGTCACGGTACAGGCAAAGAAATCAAAGATCCTTGCGTCAAATGCCGTGGTGAAGGCCGCACCAAAACCAGCAAAACGGTTGAAGTCAACATTCCGGCAGGCATCGACGACGGTCAACGCATCCGCTTGAGCGGCGAGGGCGAACCGGGTCAACACGGCGCACCGGCAGGCGATTTGTACGTCAATGTCCGCGTAAGACAGCACAAAATCTTCGAGCGCAACGGCTTGGACTTGCATTGCGAGTTGCCGATCAGCTTTGCCATTGCTGCATTGGGCGGCGAAGTCGAAGTGCCGACTTTGGACGGCAAAGTCAAACTGCACATTCCGAAAGAAACGCAAACCGGCCGCCGTATGCGCGTGAAAGGTAAAGGCATCAAGTCTCTGCGTTCCAGCTCGACCGGCGATTTGTACTGCCACATTTTGGTTGAAACACCGGTTAACCTGACCGACCGTCAGAAAGAGTTGCTGGAAGAATTTGAAAAAATTTCCTCCGGCCTCAATCTCAGCCAAACCCCGCGCAAAAAATCGTTTTGGGAAAAAGTAGGCGAAAAAGTAGGCGATTTGTTCTCCGATAATTAATCGTTGTGAAAAAGGCCGTCTGAAACCTGTTTACATTGAGTTTCAGACGGCCTTTTTTATATTTTTCAGACTTTTATCATCTTTTGTTGTTTCAATATAATTTTCTGTGCCATTTCCAAAAACAGTTTCTGCTCGTCTGCAGACAGATCAGCCAAGGATTCTTGGTTGATGGCTTTGGCAATTTCGGTGGAGCTTGATTGTAAAGCACGCGCGTGTTCTGTCAGCATAATCAAACGGCTGCGTGCATCTTCAGGATTAGGCTCCCGTGTAATCAATCCGTCTCGCTCCATCCGTGCCAGAGTGTTGGCAATCGTTGCCTGCTTCAAATCGGCACGCTCAACTAATTCCTGTTGGCTCAAGCCGTCCTTATTCCATAGCTCGATCAAAATTGGAAATTGTGCAGGCGCAATCCCCAGTGGTTTTAGGCCTTCGCTCAATAAAATGGCAAATTGGCGGGCAATATGGTTCATCAAATAGCCGGCTGATTGGTCTTTGAATGAGTCGTTCACTTTGTTTCCTTTTAAAACAGATCTTTATGAATTATAGCGCAAGTATAGCTTGCTATATTAATCAATAGCAAGCTATACTTATTTTAACTTAATAGCTTGCTATATAAATTTCAGACGGCCTATCTTAAACATTCAAAGGAAATATTATGAACCGCGATACTTTACGCAAAATCCATGCTGCGGCAGGAGCAGGTGCATGTTTATTCATCGCCTCATTTTGGATCAGTACCGTATTAAGCGAACTCTTCAGCTCGCATGAAACCATCGTTGTTGTAAAACAAACCATTGTTTATGCGCTATTCGGGCTGATGGCTTGTATGGCAGTTGCAGGTGCAACAGGCATGAAAATGGGTGGAAAAAGCAAACATACTGCGATTGCCGCGAAACGCCGCCGTATGCCCTTTATCGCTGCCAACGGAATGTTGATTTTGCTGCCTTGCGCGTTTTTCTTAAACAGCCGCGCCGCCGCAGGACAGTTTGACAGCGTGTTTTATATCGTTCAAATCGTAGAACTGATTGCCGGTATGGCTAATCTGACGTTGTTGGGACTGAGCATGAAAGACGGATTTTCTATCCGTAAACCCAAATTGAAATCCGCTTAATTGTTAATTTAAGAGAAAACATCATGAAACCTGATATTCCGCAACGTTACGGCACTACAACCCGCTTTCTGCATTGGACTATGGCGGCCTGCTATCTGTTTATGTTTGCAACCGCCATTGCTTGGAATATGGATGAAAGTCTGAAGTTTTTGACTAATCCTCATAAAGCGGTTGGCTTTCTTCTGCTGATATTGTCTGCTTGGCGTGTGATGCGGGCAATCCGCCAGTCCAGAAATCGACCGGTTGGCAGTATGGCTGCCAAATTTGGACATTGGGCAATGTATCTCCTGATGCTTGCCGTTCCAGTCACAGGTGTTATGAGACAAATTACTCAGGAAGGACAGATTCACGGAGCACTGGCATTTTCGTTGCTGTTCTTGTCTCTGGGACATATCGGCATGGTCGTTTACCACTACATCAAAGGCGAATCCGTAATGCCCCGAATGTTCGGAAGAGTTTAAATATCTCACATCAATTCAAACCTATAAGGAACTATCCATATGAATATCCGTAAAAAACAGCTCTGATTGCCGCTGCCGCCACTGCCTTTGTCGCTGTCGGTTGTACTGCAAATGCCAAACAGTGGCAGGAAAAATGTGAAGCCTTTCAAAACAGTGTTGTCCTCATTAATACTTTTGAAGTGCCGCAGGGTAAAGAAGCCGAAGCTTTGGCTTCTTGGCAAAAAGCGCGTGATTTTTTGAAAACCCAGCCAGGCTATATAGCTACGCGCCTGCACCAAAATATAGATCCAAACGGTAAATATCATTTGGTCAACGTAGCCCGTTGGCGCAATATGGAAGATTTTAAAGCCGCTACTGCCAAGATGCGTCAGGCCCTGCCGGATAATATGCCTGAAGGGGTTGCAGCCAGCCCGGGTTTGTTTAAAGTGATTGAAAACGATATGCCGCATGGTTTTGGCAGATACAATGGCAAAGGATTCGGCCGTAAATTTGAAGTATGCGGCAAGTAATCGCAGGCCGTCTGAAACCTACTTGAATCAGGTTTCAGGCGGACTTTTGTTTTTCTTTCTGTTGCTTCAAGCCATGGTTTGCCTTACAATTCGCGCTTCACTCTTACGGGAGTAGCCATTCGGCGCAATGCCGAAACCGTTGTCAACATAATCGGCTTGTGCGGCCGTGGCAGCGGTATCTTCTCTGCTTTATCGGAAGACAGGCAAGACGTAAGCGTTGTCCATACCCTTGCGGGCGGTATGCACAGCGCTTTTTGTTTGCCCGCTTTTCGGTTGAGTATCTTAAATCATGGAAGCTTTTTTCTCCTCGACGCTGGGCGTTGCCATTGCCGAAATCGGCGATAAGACGCAATTGCTCGCACTCTTTTTAGCTGCACGTTTTGCCCACAAAAACGCGATTGTTGCCGGTATTTTTATTGCAACCCTGTTGAACCATCTTGTTTCAGCCGCACTCGGTGTCTGGCTGGCATCCGCTATTTCGCCCGAAGTCATGAAATGGGTGGTTGGCGGCAGTTTTATTGCGGTTGGATTGTGGCTGCTATTGCCGGACAAAGACGAAGATCCTGACGGTAAGTGGCTGAAATACGGCGCATTTACGGCGACGGTTGTCCTGTTTTTCTTGGCTGAAATCGGCGATAAAACGCAGATTGCAACAGTTCTTTTGGCAGCAAAATACCAATCTATCCTGCTGGTCGTGGTCGGCAGTATTGCCGGTTTGATGATTGCTTCTGTGCCTGCCGTGTATTTGGGCGAAATGCTGATGCGCAAGATTCCGGCCAAAGCAGTGCGCATTGCCGCATGTATCTTGTTCTGCCTGCTGGGTATTTTGACCCTGCTTGGCGACGGTATCGTGTTGAAGGCCGTCTGAAATGTGGGACATTGTTTTTGAACACAAAGATTTTGTGGTCATTAATAAGCCTTGCGGCGTATCGGTGCACAGCGAATCGGAAGGGGATGTTTGTCTGACCGCATCACTGGCGCAGCAGCTCGGTGTTGAACGCGTGTGGCTGGTTCACCGTTTGGACAAGGCCACCAGCGGTCTGTTGCTGTTTGCGCTCAACCGCGACAGCGCGGCGGCTTTGTCGGCGCAATTTGCCGAGAAAACCATGCGTAAAACTTATTTGGCACTCGGTACGCACAAGCCGGCGAAAAAGCAGGGCTGGGTGAAAGGCGGTATGGCGCGTTCGCGGCGCGGTACATGGAAGCTGACGCGTGATGAGGATAATTTTGCCGTTACCCGTTTCAGCAGCCAAAGCCTGAAGCCCGGTTTGCGCCTGTTTGTGTTGCAACCGTTTACCGGCAAAACCCATCAGCTGCGCGTGGCCATGAAAAGCATAGGCAGTCCGATTTTGGGCGATACGCTGTATGGCGGCGATGAGGCGGAACATCTGTTTCTGCACGCTTGGCGTTTGGTTTTTGATTATCGCGGCGAGCATTTCGATATTCGGATTGCGCCCGATAAAACATGGCCGTCTGAAATCGATTTGTCGGCGTGTTTGGGTTCGGATGAATCCGAATAGAAGCAGTGAAATTTTTGTATATATTAAAAAAGGCCGTCTGAAAATTGTTCAGACGGCCTTTTGATTGTTTCAAGTTTACATTGCCAATTCGCTCAAACCCGGCAAGTCGGCAAAACAGCGGTCGTGCGTGATTTGGCAGAAGTTGTCCAGATAACCTTTGTTGGCATCTTCCGTACGAATGGCTGCATAAAGTTTGCTTTGCAGGCCGTCTGAAGTGATTTTGCGGTGGACGACGTAGCCTTTTTCCAAATACGGCATGACCGTCCAATAGGGCAGGGCGGCAATGCCGCGTTTGCTTGCAACCAATTGAATAATGGCAATGGTTAACTCGCTATGGCGGCGTGGCGGATTAATGCCTTTGGGCAACAGCACTTTTTTGGGCAAATCCAGCATTTCGTCGGGGACGGGATAAGTAATCAGGGTTTCGTCGATAAAGTCTTCCGCTTCCCAAACGTCTTTGTCGGCAAGCGGGTGGTCTTCTGCGCAGATGCCGACCATTTCATAGGCAAATAGGGGGCGGTAGCTGATGCCGTTGAGCGGCTCGGCTTCGGAAACGATGGCAAGGTCGGCGCGGTGTTGCAGCAGCAGCCCGACCGGATCAGCTTGGAAACCGGAAACGATGTCCAATTCAACTTGCGGCCATAAGGGGCGGAATTCGCCCATGGCAGGCATCAGCCAGTCAAAGCAGGTGTGGCATTCGACGGCAAGCCTGAGTTCGCCCGCTTCGCCTTCGATAATCCGCACCAAATCACGTTCGGCGGCGGCAACCTGCGGCAACAGCTCACGCGCCAGTTGCAATAGGCGCATACCGGCAGGCGTGAAGCGCAAAGGTGTTGATTTACGTTCAAACAACGGCGTTTCGTAATAATTTTCCAAGGCGCGGATTTGGTGCGACAGGGCGGATTGGGTCAGGAAAACCCGTTTGGCGGCAAGGGAAACGCTGCCGGTTTCTTCTAAAGCCAGCAAGGTTTTGAGATGACGCAATTCGATAATAGAGTCCATGTGTTTTCAGACGGCCTGTGGGTAAGGTGGTGTATATTAAAATAATTCATGATGATGTGCAAATGATTAATGTTGGGAATGATTGCTGAAATCGGAATGTAAGAATTTGAGGCATAAACAGATTTTGCGGTTAGAATGCGAAGCTGTTTTTGAAGATAGATATAAGGAGCGGAATATGGCTTTACGCCGTGAAATTCTGGCTTGGTGCGATGAGACATTGCAGGTCGGGCTGTTTAAGGACTATGCACCCAACGGTTTGCAGGTCGAAGGCAAAGGAGAAATTGCCAAAATCGCCACTTCGGTTACCGCCAGCAAAGCTGCAATCGATTTTGCCGTAGAGCAGGGGGCGGATCTGCTTTTGGTTCACCACGGTATGTTTTGGAAAAGCGAGCCTGTCACGATTACCGGTTGGAAAAAAGCACGCATTGAAACCTTGCTGCAAAACCAAATCAATATGGCAGGCTACCACCTGCCGCTGGATGCGCACCCGCAATTAGGCAATAACGCACAGTTGGCCGAGAAACTTGATTGGGCGCTCGAAAAACAATTCGGTGAGCAAAACCTGTTGAATACAGGCCGTCTGAAAACCACGCAAACGCTGGCGCAGTTGTCTGAACACATTGAGACAACATTCGGCCGCAAGCCGACCGTTATCGGCGATCTAGAACGCGAAATCAAACGTATTGCCTGGTGCAGCGGCGGTGCGCAGGGATTTTTTCAGACGGCCGTAGACGAAGGTGTCGATGCGTATCTGACCGGTGAAATTTCCGAAGCGCAATATCATCTTGCCAACGAAACGGGTGTGGCATTTATCAGTGCCGGCCATCATGCGACAGAACGCTACGGCGTACGCGCCTTAGGCGATGCCGTGGCAGAAAAATTCGGTATCGAAGTGGTTCACTTTGATGAAAACAACCCTGCCTGAGTATTGAGCAATATCATAAAAACTTTACCTTATTTTAAATAATGCTTTGAGTATTACAACAAACTAGGTAGAATTACGCTGTTTAATGGCTCGGTATTCCCAAAATTTTAGGACGACTGAATAATGGATAATCAAGAAATCAACAACGGTCGCCGCCGTTTCCTGACACTGGCTACATGCGGTGCAGGCGGTGTGGCGGCTCTAGGCGTAGCTACGCCTTTCGTGGCCAGCTTCTTCCCATCGGAGAAAGCTAAGGCTGCCGGTGCTGCTGTCGAAGTAGATGTCAGCAAAATCGAAGCAGGTCAAATGCTGACTGCCGAATGGCAGGGTAAACCGATTTGGCTGGTCAACCGCACAGATCAACAGCTCAAAGACTTGAAAAGTTTGGATGGCGCAGTTACAGATCCTAATTCCGAAGTGGATCATCAGCCCGAAAACTGTAAAAACGAGACCCGTTCGATCAAGCCGAACCTCCTCGTCGCTATCGGTATCTGTACCCACCTGGGTTGCTCTCCGACCTACCGTCCCGACGTTGCCCCTGCGGATTTGGGCGCAGACTGGAAAGGCGGCTTCTTCTGCCCGTGCCACGGTTCGAAATTCGACATGGCAGGCCGAGTATACAAAGGTGTTCCTGCACCGACCAACTTGGTTGTACCGCCTTACAAATATCTGAGCGATACAACTGTTTTGGTGGGCGAAGACTAAAAATAAGGAACGATAATTATGGCAAACCAAACCAATAGCAAAGCAAAAGCATTGTTAGGCTGGATGGACGCTCGCTTCCCTCTGTCTAAAATGTGGAATGAGCATTTGGCTCAATACTATGCGCCGAAGAACTTCAACTTCTGGTATTACTTCGGCTCTTTGGCCCTGCTTGTCCTTGTAATTCAAATCGTCAGCGGTATTTTCCTGACCATGAACTACAAACCGGACGGCAACCTTAACGCCTACCATCTGCCTGCTGCCTTTACCGCAGTAGAGTACATCATGCGCGACGTGTCCGGCGGCTGGATTATCCGCTACATGCACTCCACCGGCGCATCTTTCTTCTTCATCGTCGTTTATCTGCACATGTTCCGTGGTCTGATTTACGGTTCATACAAAAAACCTCGTGAATTGGTGTGGATTTTCGGTTCCCTGATTTTCTTGGCATTGATGGCAGAAGCCTTTATGGGTTACCTGTTGCCTTGGGGTCAAATGTCCTTCTGGGGTGCGCAGGTAATTATTAACCTGTTCTCCGCCATCCCTGTTATCGGTCCTGATTTGTCCACTTGGATCCGCGGTGACTTCAACGTCTCCGACGTTACTTTGAACCGCTTCTTCGCCCTGCACGTTATCGCAGTACCTCTAGTATTGCTCGGCTTGGTTGTGGCTCACATCATCGCCCTGCACGAAGTGGGTTCTAACAACCCTGATGGCGTTGAAATCAAGAAAAACAAAGACGAAAACGGTATTCCACGCGATGGTATCCCATTCCATCCTTACTACACTGTTAAAGACATCTTGGGTGTTGTTGTATTCCTGATTGTCTTCTGTTCTGTGTTGTTCTTTGCACCTGAAGGCGGCGGCTACTTCTTGGAAGCGCCAAACTTCGATGCAGCAAATGCGCTGAAAACACCTCCGCACATTGCGCCGGTATGGTACTTCACTCCGTTCTACGCAATTTTGCGTGCGATTCCTTCCTTTGCCGGTACTCAGGTATGGGGTGTAATCGGTATGGGTGCAGCAGTTGTCCTGATCGCCTTGTTGCCTTGGTTGGATAAAGGCGAGGTTAAATCTGTCCGCTATCGTGGCCCAATCTTCAAAACTGCGTTGGTTCTGTTCATCATTGCCTTCATCGGTTTGGGTATTTTGGGTGCAATGGTAGCAACTGATACTCGTACTTTGGTTGCACGTATCCTGTCTTTCGTCTACTTTGCATTCTTCCTGGGTATGCCGTTCTATACCAAACTGGATACCAACAAACCAGTTCCTGAACGCGTAACCATGAGCACTACTAAACAAAAAATTATGTTCTTTGTTTACGTCGGTATTACCGTTGTCGGTGCTTACTTGTTTGCAACCAATATCTGATGAGGGCAGCGAAAATGAAACAAACTTTGAAAAACTGGTTTGCTGCCTTATTGCTGGCAGTGCCTATGAGTGCAGCCGTCGCCAGCGGCGGCCATGCAAACTACGAAAAAGTCGATATCGACCTGCGTGATCAAGTCAGTCTGCAGCACGGTGCGCAAATCTTTACAAACTACTGTTTGTCTTGCCACTCTGCAAGCGGTATGCGCTTCAACCGTCTGAAAGATATTGGTTTGACTGAAGATGAAATCAAGAAAAACCTGATGTTCACAACAGACAACGTTGGTGATGTAATGGTAGCGGCAATGGATCCGAAAGATGCCTCCAAATGGTTGGGTGCGCCTCCGCCGGATTTGACCCTGATTGCTCGTTCTAAAGGTGCAGATTACCTGTACGCTTATATGCGCGGTTTCTATAAAGACCCAACTCGTCCGAACGGTTGGAACAATACCGTTTTGGCCGGCGCGAGTATGCCTCACCCATTGTGGGAGCAACAAGGTGTTCAAGCCGTTGAGTTGGATGCCAAAGGTCAGCCCGTTATGATTAAAGACGAGCATGGCAACCTGACTCCTAAACTGTATTGGGAATCTACCGGTCTGCACAGCCGTCGTCTGCCTAATGGTAAAGTAATCCAAAAAGAGTACGATGCGTATGTGCGCGATTTGGTAAACTACCTGGTATACATGGGTGAGCCTGCTCAATTGCAACGCCACCGTATCGGTTACATGGTTTTGACATTCCTGTTTGCCGTAATGTTGCCGTTGGCGTACTTCCTGAAAAAAGAATTCTGGAAAGACGTTCATTAATTCTTTTGAATCAAAAAGGCAAACCTGTTTCAGGTTTGCCTTTTTTGTTTGCTTAATCAATTTATGTCGGATTAATGCAAATCTAAAAATTGCTTAATGTAAACAGTGTGTTATTTTAAATTTCTGGATTAAGTATTTGAAATTATGTATAATTCTTTCTGAATTTTTATAAGGCTTAAGGCCGTCTGAAAAGATTGATCAGGAGTAGAAGATTATGATGACTTTGTATTCGGGTATTACTTGTCCATTCAGCCAACGTTGCCGTTTTGTATTGTATGAAAAAGGCATGGATTTTGAAATCAAAGATGTGGACGTGTTCAATAAACCCGAAGACTTGGCTTTGATGAATCCGTATAACCAAGTACCGGTTCTGGTTGAGCGTGATTTGATTTTGCACGAATCAAACATCATCAACGAATACATTGACGAGCGTTTCCCTCATCCTCAGTTGATGCCGGGTGATCCTGTTATGCGCGGTCGCGGCCGTTTGGTACTGTACCGTATGGAAAAAGAATTGTTCAGCTTGGTGCAAGTGTTGGAAAACCCTGAATCTACCAATAAAGAACAAGCCAAAGCGCGTGAAGCCATTGGCAATGGTTTGACACTGTTGGCACCGTCTTTTACTAAAAACAAATACATCTTGGGCGATGACTTCTCCATGATTGATGTTGCCTTATCTCCACTGTTGTGGCGTTTGGACTATTACGACATCAAACTGGGTAAATCTGCTGCGCCTTTGCTGAAGTACGCCGAGCGTATTTTCCAACGCGAAGCCTTTATTGAAGCATTGACACCGGCTGAAAAAGCCATGCGCCGTTAAAGGACGGATCTATGGCAACTTCAACCAAACCGTATTTGTTGCGTGCTTTGTATGAATGGTGTTTGGATAATAACCAAACACCGCATATCGTGGCTTGGGTAAATGAACATACCCGTGTGCCGATGCAGTATGTACGCGACAATGAGATTGTTTTAAATATTGGCCCTACTGCCAGCCATAACTTGAATATCGACAACGAGTGGGTCAATTTTTCTGCACGCTTTTCCGGCGTAGCGCACGAGATTTGGATTCCGGTCGGTCATATTGTCAGTATATTTGGCCGCGAAAGTGGAGAGGGTATGGGGTTTGAGGTAGAACCATATCAGCCTGCTTCTATCGAAGCTGCAGTGGCCGAAGATAAAAAAGCTGAATCTGCGGAAGAAAAACCGAAAAAAGTATTGAAGCTTGTGAAGTAATTAAAGATAAAAGGCCGTCTGAAATGTTTCAGACGGCCTTTATTGATTGGGTATTGAAATGGCAAAATTAATGAGCAATCAGTTATTAATTAAGCCAAACAAAAAAGCTCTTGCGTTTAACAAGAGCTTTTTTGTTTAGTGGTGGAGGTAAGCGGGATCGAACCGCTGACCTCTTGCATGCCATGCAAGCGCTCTACCAACTGAGCTATACCCCCGAAATTTGGTGGCGAATCAGGGACTCGAACCCCGGACACAAGGATTATGATTCCTCTGCTCTAACCGACTGAGCTAATTCGCCGTTTCGTGAAGTCGCTATTATAGTTTTTTTTGAATATTTGGCAAGCGCTAATTTTGGTTTTTTTTATTTCTTATTGTTTTTAAAAAATAAAAAGTAGGTTGTCAGGCTATAGCTTATGGCAAATATCGCCGTGGCTAAAGCCTGCCCAGTCGATATCGATGTTTTTGCCAAAAGCGATCACTTTAAAAAGTTCGCCCATTTCATGCTGATGTATCAGTTTCTGTACTGCGGCGGCTGCTTGGATGTATTCAACTGAATCTGGGCTGCCGATTTGTGCCAGCAAATCGGTGATGCCGAGATTGAGCAGGAAATAAGATTGGGGCAGGTAGCCGATTAAGTCCAAACCTGATTCTATGCCGGCGCGTGCAATATCGGTGAAATTGACATGTGCAGTCAGATCGGTCAGGCCGATGTTGAAAAATGGGTCATGGATGGTGTGGTGGCGATAGTGGCCGATAAATGTGCCTTCTTTGCGTTGCGGATGGTAATACTGGGCGGCGTCGAAGCCGTAATCGATAAATATCATACCGCCGCGCTGCAATTTGGCGGCCAGGGTTTGGATAAAGGCATATTGTGCAGGATGTAGCTCGCTTGTGTATGAATGGAGGGGAGGGAGGTACAAGGAGGCTGTTTGTATCAGTTCGGCTTGGGTCAATGGTCTGATGGCTTCGATTAGCTCGTCATTCTCTAGGCTCACGCCGATTTGTTGAAACCCTTCATCTTGATAAATCAAGCGTTCCACCGGCATGGCATCCAATACTTCGTTGCCGATGATGATGCCGTCAAAGTGTTCGGGTAATGTGGTGAGGTGGATGACTTTTGTGGCTGCTTCGGGGGAAGTATGTTCAAGAATATGTTGGCGTTGTCTCTCTGCAAGCTCTGCTGATAGTTCGATAATATAGTAATGATTTAGGCCGTCTGAAAGGTTTTGCAAGAGTGTGGCAGCGAGATGACCTGTACCTGCACCAAATTCATAGATATTGCCTGCTGTTTGCGGCAGTAATTCGGCAAGTTGTTTGGCAAGGGTTTGTCCGAATAGGGGGGAGAGGGTGGGGGCGGTAATGAAGTCGCCGTCCGTACCGATTTTATGGCTGCCTCCGCTGTAATAGCCGTATTGAGGTGTGTAAAGGGCAAGCTCCATAAAACGGGAGAAGGGTATCCAGTTTTGATGTTGTTCAATTTCGTTTTTTATAAGCTTGGTCAGGTGTGCTGAAGAGGCTTGTGCATCAGGGGAAGGAAGGGGGAGTTGTGGCTTCATGACTGTTAGATAATGTAAAAAATTTGAATTTGTTTGTATATTATAGCCCCTTGTGAGAGGGGTGGTAATCGGGTGTAAAAATACTATATGTAGTATTTTAAAAACATAAACAATACTAGATATGGTGTTTTATGCCATATAAAATGGCTAGCATATTAATTTGTCATGCATTTTTGTATATATAAGCTATTGAATTTTAAGTGTTTAGTGTTTCATTTCAGATAAAGGGTTGATTTGACCTGATTGCCAAAATTTCTTATAGTGTCGGTTGGTGGGGCATAGTGGGTGAAAGTGGTTACTTTTTCCTAAAAAGTGTTCCGTAGAAGTGAAGACGAAATATTTTAGGAAGGTGGGATTTTTAATCCCACTCTAGTTTTATTTTAATCGAATTTGGGGTGTAATGTGTTTGGCGGTGCTCATGAATTGAGTATGGACAGTAAAGGGCGGTTGGCGATTCCTGCCAAATTCCGCGATATTTTGCTGCGCCGTTATACGCCTGCAATTGTGGTCACACTGGATTCCCGAAAAAAATTATTGATGTACCCCGAGCCCGTTTGGGAAGAAAAAGCCGAGCAGATTTTGAAGTTGAAAGTGGCCGGCAATGAAGCTTTGCAACGGTATCAGAATTTGCTGCTGCACAATGCGGAGATTTTGGAGTGGGATAGCGCCGGACGCGTTTTGATTCCGGCCAATCTGCGCAAACGCGTAGATTTTGAAAAAGAAGTTACTTTGGTTGGCCGTGCAAACCGTATGGAGTTGTGGGGCCGCGAACATTGGGAAGAGGAAATGAATCAGGCTTTGGATATCGATCCTGATGAATTGGCTTTCCAATTGAGTCAAACGGATTTGCAATTGTGAGTAAAGTTGAAAATTATCAGCATGTTACTGTCTTGTTGCATGAGGCGGTGGATGCGTTGGCAATCCGTGAAGATGGGATTTATGTGGACGGTACGTTCGGCAGGGGAGGGCATTCCCGGCTGATTTTGTCGCGTTTGGGCAAGCAGGGTCGTTTGGTTGTTTTTGACAAAGACCCTGAGGCGATTGCGGTAGCCAATGAGCTGGCGGTGCAAGATAAACGTGTCAGTGTCGTACACAATGGTTTTGAAACATTTCAGACGGCCTTGGATGAATTGGGCATCGATAAGATTGACGGTGCGCTTTTTGATTTGGGGATTTCGTCGCCGCAAATTGACGATGGCAGCCGCGGATTCAGTTTCCGCTTTGATGCGCCGTTGGATATGCGGATGGATCCGACTCGCGGGATGTCTGCGGCAGAATGGATTGCAACCGCATCCGAACAGGATTTACACGAGGTAATTAAGAATTATGGTGAAGAGCGGTTTAGTCGCCAGATTGCGCGCGCCATTGTTGCGCAACGCGAGGAGAGTCCCATCGATACAACCCGCAAGCTGGCGCAGCTTGTGGCGCAAAACGTCCGTACTCGTGAGCGCGGACAAGACCCTGCTACGCGCACCTTCCAAGCAGTTCGCATCTTTATTAACCGCGAGCTCGAAGAGGTAGAGGCAGTTTTGCCGCAGGTTGCAGGCCGTCTGAAAGAGGGTGGACGCTTGGCCGTCATTGCGTTCCATTCGCTGGAAGACAGAATTGTGAAGCAGTTTATTAAAAAATATTCGCAACATGCGCCTTTGCCCCGTTGGGCGGTGGTCAAGGAAGCGGATTTGCCTCAACCGCCTTTGAAGGCTGTGGGCAAAGCAATCAAACCGGGTTCGACAGAGACTGAAACCAATCCGCGTGCGCGCAGTGCAGTTTTGCGTGTGGCGGAGCGCAGCAGCGGCGAATTTTCGGTTGTTGACTAGGGAAAGCGTTTCGGCATTGTCGCAAGGGATGTTTCTGTTGACAGGCCGTCTGAAAGTTTGAAATGGGTAAGTTGAATATTTTATTACTGGTTTTGGTGACGGTTTCTGCCTTTGCCGTAGTGTTTAAGCAAAACCAGTCGCGCTTGCACTTTATCGAGTTGGATAAGGCGCAAAAGCGGGAAATTCAGTTGGAACAGGATTACGCGCGCTTGAAACTGGAGCAAGCAAGATTGGCAAACCACAAACTGATTAAAGTGGCGGCCGAAAAGCAACATCTGCTTCCGCCGGGTGCGCATAATACGGCTATGCTGGAACGCAAAAAATAAGAATATAGCCTTGTTTTCAAGGTGTTTACGGGAATTAATAGCTCACTGAGCAGCTAAGTCATGAGAAGTCCAACATGTTAATTAAGAACGAATATAAACCTCAAATGCTGTCTGGAACCACAAAAACAAAAAAACCGCTGACAAGTAACGGACGTATTGGTTTGGTGCTGGGTGCCGTTGCGCTGGCATTTACCGGTCTGTTGGTGCGCGGGGTTTATCTGCAAACCAGTCAGCATGAGTTTTTGAAAAATCAGGGCGACCAACGTTTTGTGCGCACACTTCCGCTGCCTGCATCACGCGGTATGATTACCGACCGCAATGGTGCTACATTGGCGTTGAGTGCGCCTACCGAATCATTGTATGCCATGCCTTCCGGCATGGAGGAAATGCCGACTGACGAGCAGTTAGAAAAACTGTCGGCCATTGCCGATGTGCCTGTTGAAGTTTTGAAAAATAAATTGTCTAAAAAAGACAAAGGCTTTATCTATCTGAAACGTCAACTCAGCTACGAGAAAGCAGAAGAAATCAAAGCATTGGGCATTAAAGGTATCGCATTCCAAAAAGAATTGAAACGCCATTACCCGATGGGCAATCTGTTTGCGCATGTTATCGGTTTTACCAATATCGACGGCAAAGGTCAAGAGGGCTTGGAGCTTTCCCGTGAAGACAGTCTGCGCGGTGAAGATGGTGCGAAAGTCGTATTGCGTGACAACAAAGGTAATATCGTTGACAGCCTCGACTCTCCACGCAACAGCGTGCCTAAAAATGGCCAAGACATGATTTTGTCTTTGGATCAGCGTATTCAAACGCTGGCTTATGACGAGTTGAACAAGGCTGTGGCTTATCACAAAGCCAAAGCGGGTACGGTTGTGGTATTGGATGCGCAAACCGGCGAAATTTTGGCTTTGGTCAACAGCCCTGCTTACGATCCGAATCAACCGGGTCAAGCCAATAGCGAACAGCGCCGTAACCGCGCCGTAACCGATATGATTGAACCCGGTTCTGCAATGAAACCGTTTACCATTGCCAAAGCATTGGATTCCGGTAAAGTGGATGCAACCGATACGTTCAATACCCTGCCTTACAAAATCGGTCCGGCTACCGTACAAGATACCCACGTTTATCCTACTTTGGATGTGCGTGGCATTATGCAAAAATCTTCCAACGTCGGCACCAGTAAACTTTCTGCCATGTTTACGCCTAAAGAAATGTACGATTTCTATCACGATTTAGGTGTGGGCGTGCGCATGCATTCAGGCTTTCCTGGTGAGACTGCAGGTTTGTTGAGAAGCTGGCGCAGATGGCAAAAAATCGAACAGGCAACTATGTCTTTCGGCTATGGTCTGCAATTAAGCCTGTTGCAATTGGCGCGTGCCTATACTGTCCTGACCCATGACGGCGAATTGTTGCCTGTCAGCTTTGAAAAACAAGCGGTTGCACCTAAAGGCAAGCGCGTCATCAAAGCCTCTACTGCGAAAAAAGTGCGCGAGTTGATGGTTTCCGTTACTGAAGCCGGTGGTACCGGTACTGCCGGTGCTGTCGATGGTTTCGACGTAGGTGCGAAAACCGGTACGGCGCGTAAACTGGTCAATGGCCGCTATGTAGACAACAAACACGTTGGTACGTTCATCGGTTTTGCCCCGGCTAAAAATCCACGCGTGATTGTGGCCGTTACCATCGACGAACCGACTGCCAACGGCTATTACGGCGGCGTGGTTGCCGGTCCCGTATTCAAAGAAGTCATGAGCGGAAGCTTGAACATCTTGGGTGTTTCCCCGACCAAGCCTTTAAGTAATACCGCTACCGTCAAAGTACCGTCATAATCCAAACAATCAAAGAGATATTGTTTATGTTCAGCAAGTTAACCCCCTTGGCTGAAACCAACTTTCCGCCTCTGCTGTGTGAAAACGCAGCAGGGCGTTTGTTGCATTCAGACAGCCGACAAATTAAACAGGGTGACATTTTCGTTGCCTGTCAGGGCGAATATACAGACGGCCGCAGCTATATTCCTGCCGCCATTGCCAACGGTGCAACCTTTGTTTTTTGGGATGATGACGGCAAATTTACATGGAATCCCGAATGGAACGTTCCTAATCAAGGCATTAAAGATCTGAAACATCGCGCCGGTATGTTGGCGGCGCAGGTTTACGGTAATGTTTCAGACAGCCTTAAAGTTTGGGGCGTAACCGGTACCAACGGCAAAACCTCTATCACACAATGGCTGGCGCAAGCTGCCGATCTGTTGGGCGAAAAAACCGCCATTATCGGCACAGTCGGCAACGGCTTTTGGGGCACATTGGAAGAAACCACACATACCACACCTGCTCCTGTCGATGTCCAAACCCTGCTCTACCGCTTCCGCCAGCAAGGCGCAACAGCCGCCGCGATGGAAGTTTCCAGCCACGGCCTTGACCAATCGCGCGTCAACGGCGTGCCGTTTCGCAGCGCAATCTTTACCAATCTCACCCGCGACCATCTCGACTATCACGGCACCATGGAAGCCTATGGTGCCATCAAATCGCGCCTGTTCTACTGGCATGGTCTGCAACACGCCATCATCAATGTCGATGATGAATACGGTGCAGAACTCGCAGGCCGTCTGAAAAAAGACTGTCCCGATTTAGCCGTTTATGGCTATGGTTTCAGCGAGCAAGCCGATATCCGCATTACCGATTTCACCGCTTCTTCAGACGGCATGGAAGCCGTATTCCAAACACCATGGGGCGAAGGAAAATGCCGTACCCGTCTGCTCGGACGATTCAACGCGCAAAACCTCGCCGCCTGCGTTGCCTTGCTGTGTGCCAACGGTTATCCACTCAATAACGTTTTGGAAGTACTGGCAAAAATCCGTCCCGCTTCAGGCCGCATGGATTGCATTATGAACAGCGGCAAACCTTTGGTCGTTGTCGATTATGCCCACACGCCGGATGCACTGGAAAAAGCACTCTCCACTTTGCAGGAAATCAAACCGCAGGGCGCGGCTTTGTGGTGCGTATTCGGCTGCGGCGGCAACCGAGACTGCGGCAAACGCCCATTGATGGGTGCGGCAGCAGTTCAGGGTGCCGATAAAGTAGTGGTTACCAGCGATAACCCGCGCTTGGAAAATCCTCAAGACATCATCAACGATATTTTGCCTGCTGTATCTAATCCTGAACGTGTCGAAGTTGATCGTGCCGTTGCCATCCGTTATGCGGTTGAGCAGGCTGCCGCTAACGACATCATTCTGATTGCTGGTAAAGGGCATGAAAACTATCAGGATGTACAAGGCGTGAAGCATCATTTCTCCGATTTTGAAATCGCAGAAAAAGCATTGGCAGAGCGCGGTTAAGCCATATCGCAAATGTTCAGACGGCCCGAAACCTTAAGGCCGTCTGAAAAAGATTTAAACATATACAATAAAAGCAATACGACACACGCATTACGGCACGTCAGCCATTAAACCCATCACAGTTGTTTGTTTCGGAAGACTTTTTAATAAGGCCGTCTGAACAACAAGGAGACCGATTTGATGCTGAAAATGCCGACAAAAACCTTATTAATCAGTGCAGCCGTAGTTTTATTTGCAGGCTGTACAACCAAACAACTTCCGCGTCCTACTGCCGAAATCGAGCAGTTGAGGGCGCAACAGCCTCCGGTCGAGCAAAGCCTGCCGAATCCCGTTAAAGGCAAGCGTTTTGACGACACTTGGGGCGCAGCGCGCAGTCAGGGGCGAAGGCATGAAGGTGTGGATATTTTTGCTAAGAAAAACACGCCGATACGCAGTACCACGCCCGGTATCGTCACCAAAATCGGGCGCAACCGATTGGGCGGTAAAGTTATCGGTATTCAAGGGCCGGGTGCGTGGCATTACTATGCCCACCTCAATAAATTTGCCCGTATCCGCCTGTATGAACGAGTAAAAGAAGGACAGGTCATCGGCTATGTCGGTAAAACCGGCAATGCCAGAACCACACCGGCCCACCTGCATTACGGTGTATATCTGCCGAACGGCGCGGTGAATCCGTATCCGCTGATTAATCAGAACAGATAGGCCGTCTGAACAAGATTTGAGAGTATGAACGCAAAGAAATTGGTTAAGGCAACGAATATCGTCGGTATGGTGGCAGTTGTGCTGCTGGTGTACTGGGTATTTGTTCTGATTCTATCCAATGTTTTCGGGCTTAAGGTGTTCCGCGAATACATTACGGAAATTTTCCTGATGAGTATTTTGGGGATTTTTGCCGTGATGGCGGGTGCCTTGATACTGAACATCATGCTGAATTTGACCCGTATTGCCGAGCGAGGACAAGAGGAAGAAAGCAAAGGTGGCCGAAAAACCTTATATTTGTTGTTGGCAGTATTTCCCGTTTTAGCAGCCCTGTTATTTGGCGGAAATTATCTGACTGTTCAGAAAAAACGTCAGATTTTGACTCAATCTCTAGAGCGTATCGTCAAGGATAATCCATCGCAAATCAATGCATTGGCAGATTATCGTTTTGATTTTGCGTATATTAAAAAAGCAGCGTTAATCCTTGAGCTGATGTCGAAGGAAGATTCTGCCTTTAAAGCAGCTACAGTGATTGTGCCGGATACGATCGGTAATAAACAGGTTTATTTGGCTTTCTCAGCTGATTCCCAGTTAAGTGGGATTGATGAGCAGGCACCCAATGCTCGGGGAGTAGGCGATGATAATGGTTTTGTCGTTACTCGGAATGGCAATAAAGAAACAATCAGCAAAACGCAATATCTTTATGCCCCAAATCTGAGCGAGCGTGAATACTTGCAGAGGGTATTTGCTGGACAAACAAATGAAATACGTTATGAGGCAAAAGATGGCAATTACAGCCTTTGCCACCCCTACCGCCAAAACGGTGAAACCATTGTATTGTGTTTTTCCGATTACCAGCAGTACGGGAAAATCGGCAGTTGATAAGAGAAAGTGATTTGTAGTATGAAAAGTTGGTTTTCCAATACATTTCCTGAATATAAAAAATTGCCCAAAAGCGGCAAATTTATGGCATGGCTGACTTTTGTGCAGGGCGTGGTTTGGTTGATTCTGGCATCAATTCAGAGTGTGCAAGGACTGATTAACAGCATAGCATGGGCTGTGTTTTTTGGGATTTTACTTTTCATTTTGGGTATGTTGGCGTTGTCTGCAGCATGGAATGCGTTTAAATTCCGTGAAGTCGGTTTTAAGAGAATGACATATGTGTACATGCCATGCTTATTGCAAATTGCTTTTGCAAGCGATGTATTTTCTTTTGTATTTTATATAGATAGTGTATTGAAACTATGGTTCAGCCTTACGGTAAATAAGCTTTCTGTCGGTGTAAATTTTGCCGCTATTCTTTTTATTGTGCTGGCAGGACGTAATTATCGTCATTTAAAAATGGTTTCCCAAAATACGGATAAAAATGTGGAACCGTTAGAACAAGTAGAACAAGGACAAGAAACACAATCATGAAACCACTAGACCTAAATTTCATCTGTCAAACGCTCGGCCTTCCGGTGCCGTCTGAAAATCAACCCGTTTCGCGTATTGTTACAGACAGCCGCGATATTCAGGAAGGCGACGTATTTTTCGCGCTTGCCGGAGAGCGCTTTGACGCGCATGACTTTGTTGAAGATGTTTTGGCAGCAGGGGCAACGGCAGTTGTGGTTTCGCGCGAAGATTGTGCGGCTTTGAAAGGCGCATTGAAGGTTGACGATACGCTTGCGGCTTTGCAAAAACTGGCGAAGGCGTGGCGTGAAAATGTGAATCCGTTTGTCTTTGGCATTACCGGCTCTTCCGGTAAAACGACGGTTAAAGAGATGTTGGCCTGCGTATTGCGTCATCGATTCGGTAATGAAGCTGTGTTGGCGACTGCCGGCAATTTTAACAATCATATCGGCCTGCCGCTGACTTTGTTGAAACTGAACGAAAAACACCGCTACTCCGTCATTGAAATGGGTATGAACCATTTTGGCGAATTGTCTTTGCTGACCCAAATTGCCGGTCCGAATGTTGCTCTGGTTAATAACGCTTTGCGCGCGCATGTCGGTTGCGGTTTTGATGGCGTCGGCGATATTGCTAAAGCAAAAAGTGAAATCTACGAAGGTTTGCTTTCAGACGGCATTGCGCTGATTCCGTGCGAAGATGCCAATATCGCTACATTTGAAGCTGCTACTGCGCAATTGAATGCTCAGACTTTCGGCGTTGCCAGTGGCGATGTCCATGCAGAAAATATTGAGTTGAAACCGTTGTCCTGCGAATTTGATTTGGTGCGTGGCAATGAACGTGTTGCCGTGGTGTTGCCAGTCCCCGGCCGTCACAATGTGCATAATGCCGTAGCGGCGGCTGCTCTGGCTTTGGCGGCAGGTTTGAGCCTTGCCGAAGTTTCAGACGGCCTGAAAAATTTCAGTAATATCAAAGGTCGTCTGAATATCAAGCAAGGCATTAAAGGCGCGACTTTGATTGACGATACTTATAATGCCAACCCCGACAGTATGAAAGCCGCCATTGATGTGCTCGCTGCTATGCCTGCGCCGCGTATTTTTGTGATGGGCGACATGGGCGAATTGGGTGAGGACGAAGCCGCCGCCATGCACGCCGAAGTTGGCGCGTATGCACGGGATAAAGGCATCGAGGCCGCATATTTTGTCGGCGACAACAGCGTTGAAGCAGCGGAAACGTTTGGCGCGGAAGGTTTGTGGTTTGCTGACAAAGATCCGCTGATTCAAGTGTTGAGCCACGATTTGCCTGAACGCGCTACTGTATTGGTCAAGGGATCACGCTTTATGAAGATGGAAGAAGTGGTCGAGGCACTGACGGATAAAGAGGTTGTCTGAAAATGGAACAGAAAAGGAAACGGCCTATACTGTTGCAGGTTATCGTTGGGATGATGGTAGTGGCAGCAGTTTTATGGCCGGTTGCAGTGTGGCAGTACATCAAAGATGTAGGATTTGAGACAATAAGCGAAGCATACGAAAGCACAAGAGGACGTTGGGGTTGGTTTGAATTTTGGTTAGGAAATTTTCATTTGCTTGTGCAAGTGATATTGATGCTGGTTAGTGCTGTTGGATTATGGAGAGGTAAGGATTGGGCGCGTAGGTTATGGCTGTATACTGTATATCGTCTACAATATGGTCGGTTATTTGGTTTCCCCTAGAATCGGGTTTCCATTGTTGGATGTCATTATTCGCGCTGCAATTTGTTACAGCTTGTTTTGCTTACATCCCAAGGATTATTTTCAGACCCAAGAAAATAAAACTTAAGAAGGCCGTCTGAAATATGAAAAAGATTTTACTATTGACTGGTTTGCTGATTGCCGCGTTTTATGCCGGAATGAAAGTACAGGCATTTATCTATGAAGATACCTGCTTGGATTTAGGCGGCGGAAAGAATCCCGGAAACTATCCGATTTGCGTGGTAGAGAAATAATCTTACTCAATAAGGCCGTCTGAAATTTCAGACGGCATACCGATTTATTTTTAATTGGGCAATAAGCCCACTGTAACAACAAAAACAAAAAAGGAAGCCCCATGTTTTTATGGCTCGCACATTTCAGTAACTGGTTAACCGGCCTGAATATTTTTCAATACACCACATTCCGTGCCGTGATGGCTGCGCTGACTGCTTTGGCGTTTTCTCTATTGCTTGGTCCGTGGACCATCCGCAAGCTGACTGCGCTTAAAGTCGGCCAAGCCGTCCGTACTGACGGCCCTCAAACCCACCTGATCAAAAACGGTACGCCAACCATGGGCGGCTCGCTGATTTTGACCGCTATTACCGTGTCCACAATTTTGTGGGGCAACTGGGCAAATCCTTATATCTGGATTCTCTTAGGCGTCTTGCTTGCTACCGGCGCACTCGGTTTTTACGACGACTGGCGTAAAGTGGTTTATAAAGACCCTAACGGCGTGTCTGCCAAATTCAAAATGGTGTGGCAGTCCAGCGTTGCCATCATCGCCGGTTTGGCGTTGTTCTACCTTGCGACAAATTCTGCCAACAATATCCTGATTGTTCCCTTCTTCAAACAAGTTGCCTTGCCGCTTGGCGTAGTTGGCTTCTTGGTATTGTCCTACCTGACCATCGTCGGCACATCCAATGCCGTTAACCTGACCGACGGATTGGACGGCTTAGCCGCATTCCCCGTTGTACTTGTCGCCGCCGGTCTTGCTATCTTTGCCTATGCCAGCGGCCACTCCCAATTTGCCCAATACCTGCAATTGCCTTACGTTGCCGGCGCAAACGAAGTGGTGATTTTCTGTACCGCCATGTGTGGTGCGTGTCTCGGCTTTTTGTGGTTTAACGCCTATCCGGCACAAGTCTTTATGGGCGACGTCGGCGCGCTCGCGCTTGGTGCGGCGCTCGGTACCGTTGCCGTCATCATCCGCCAAGAATTTGTCCTCGTCATCATGGGCGGCCTGTTTGTTGTTGAAGCCATTTCCGTTATGTTGCAAGTCGGTTGGTACAAACGAACCAAAAAACGCATCTTTCTGATGGCGCCGATTCATCACCATTACGAACAAAAAGGCTGGAAAGAAACCCAAGTCGTTGTCCGCTTCTGGATTATCACCATCGTCTTGGTGCTGATTGGTTTAAGTACCCTCAAAATCCGCTAAATCTCCAAAGGCCGTCTGAAAGTTTCAGACGGCCATTATGTAAGGTAAGCATGCTTGCCTGAATCCTACGTCCCAAAATAAATCCCGCAATAATCCACACAGAAAGTCTCCAAACATGTACCAATCTTTCGGCGGCGCAACCGGCATCCGCACCCTGACCGACCGTTTCTACGACTTAATGGAACTTGAGCCGAAATACCAAGCCTTACGCCAAATGCACGGCGAAGACATGACCCTGATACGCGAAAAGCTCTACGAATTTTTCAGCGGCTGGCTCGGCGGTCCACAACTCTTTGTCGAAAAATACGGCCATCCCCAACTGCGTGCCCGCCATATGCCTTTTGCCGTCAACGTACAAGTCCGCAACGAATGGATCGCCTGCTTTGCCCAAGCCATGAGCGAACTGGACATCGATAAAGCACTTGCCGAGCCGGTTTTAATCCAAGTTTTTGCCATGGCAGATTGGTGTCGTAACCAAAACGAAGACGGTATCGAACCGCCTATGCCGCCAATGGCGGTTGACCCATGGGTGCGCACACCGGAATTGCAGCAGATTTTGAGTAGCTACGGTGTAAACAGATTTTTTGAGGAATTTTCAGATTAAGTCTGTTTGAAAATGCTGCTATGACATTAAAGAATATAAGAGAGAATGTAAAATGAAAAATTGGTTAAGAAAAATAGCAGTTGCTTTGTTTGGATTCGGACAGATGGCTAATACAAGTGATATCCCAAATTTTGCAGAAACAGAGCAAGAAGCCAAACAAGGGAATGCTGCATCCCAATTTAATTTAGGTTTGATGTATTACTTGGGGAAAGGGGCTACCAAAGATTATAAACAGGCAGAACATTGGTTCCGTAGAGCGGCAGAACAGGGGGATGTTGAAGCGCAGAGCAATCTAGGGGGATTATATTATAAGGGACAAGGTATTGCTCAAGATTATGAGCAAGCCAAATATTGGTTTCAAAAAGCTGCTGCACAAGGCTTTGCTAAAGCTCAGTATGATTTAGGAACAATCTATTTTTTTGGTAAAGGCATTGAACAAGATTATGATCAAGCAGCTCAATGGTATGAAAAGGCGGCAGAACAAGGGTATCTTGATGCCCAATACAATTTAGCCATTATGTATGATAACGGATTAGGTGTCGGTAAAGCTCCTGAGAAGGCGTTCCAATGGTATCGAAAGGCGGCGGAGCAGGGAGATAATCAAGCACAATATACTGTGGCTACAAGGTATATGCATGGTTTAGGCGTGCAAAAAGATTTTAAACAGGCGGTGCTATGGCTACATCGTGCAGCAGATCAAGAAAATATCAAAGCTCAATCAGATCTTGGCGTGGCTTATCATAATGGATTCGGTGTTCGTCAAGATGATAAGCAGGCCTTATATTGGTATCGTAAAGCAGCGGAGCAAGGAAGTTCTGAGGCCCAATACAATTTAGGTGTAATGTATCTAAAAGGGCAAGGTGTACGTCAAAGTAAAATAGTTGCTAAAGAATGGTTTAAGAAGGCTTGTGCTAATGGAGACAAGCAAAGTTGTGATGCTTATCAAAAATTGGATTAGGCAGGATATTAAATTTTGCTAAGGGCCGTCTGAAAAACTAGGATAAAACAGAAATAATAATTTGAATGTAATGGATTTTAAAATGAAGGTTTCGGTGAAAAAAATAATAATGGGTGTGATGGCTTGCTTTGGGTTAGGGCAGGCAGCTTTAGCTGAAAGTATTCCGGATTTTAAGAATATGCTGAGAGCTGCGGAGCAAGGAGATCCAGAAGCTCAATTAAGTATTGGAGCAATGTATGCGAATGGACAGGGTATTAGTCAAGACAACAGGCTAGCAGTGCAGTGGTTTCGTAAGGCAGCAGAGCAAGAGAATGCTAAAGCTCAATTTAACTTGGGTGTAATGTATCAGCTGGGGCAAGGTGTTGGTCAAGATTATGTACAGGCGGCAGAATGGTATCGTAAGGCTGCCGAACAGGGTGATACTGGAGCTCAAAATAATTTGGGTATGTTGTATCAAAATGGGCAAGGTGTTAGTCAAGACTATGCTCAGGCTGCGGAATGGTTTTATAGGGCTGCGAATCAGGAAAATACAGATGCTCAGTTAAATTTGGGTATGCTGTATGCTAATGGGCAAGGTGTTGGCAAAGACTATGAGAAGGCGTTGAAATGGTTTCGTAGAGCGGCTGGTCATGGAGATGCCATAGGTCAGTATAATTTAGGTGTGGCATATGCTAACGGGGAAGGAGTGCATCAGGATTACATACAGGCTATAGGATGGTATCGTAAAGCTGCGGAACAAGGGAATGTAGATGCACAATATAATTTAGGCGATATGTATGCGAGTGGGGAAGGTGTACGTCAAGATTATGTAGAGGCGATTAAGTGGTACAGAAAGGCAGCAGAGCAGGGAGATGCTCAAGCTCAATTTAATTTGGGCATGATGTACCTTCAAGGGCAAGGAGTCCGTCAAGACAATGCACAGGCAGTGCAGTGGTTTGGCAGGGCGGCAGAACAAGGGCATGCTAAAGCCCAATATAATTTGGGTGTAATGTATGCCAATGGGCAAGGAATTCGTCAAGATGATGTACAGGCGGTGAGGTGGTATCACAAGGCTGCAGAACAAGGTGTTGCTCAAGCGCAATTCAATTTGGGTATAATGTATGATCAAGGGCAAGGAGTTCGTCAAGATGATGCACAGGCAGTGCATTGGTATCGTAAGGCGGCAGAGCAAGGATATGCAGAAGCCCAATATAATTTTGGTGTGATGTATGCCAACGGAGAAGGTGTTCGTCAGAATTATAAGATTGCCAAAGATTGGTTTGGTAAGGCTTGTGATAATGGATTGCAACGAGGTTGCGATGCTTACCGAGAATTGAATCAGAAAGGATATTGAATCCTTATTCAAAGGCCGTCTGAAAAACTTAGGACAAAACCAAAATGACTTTTCAAAATAAAAAAATCCTCGTCGCCGGACTAGGCGGCACGGGCATTTCTATGATTGCCTACCTGCGCAAAAACGGCGCGGAGGTTGCCGCGTATGATGCGGAGCTGAAACCGGAGCGCGTGTCGCAAATCGGTAAGATGTTTGACGGGCTGGTGTTTTATACGGGCCGTCTGAAAGATGCGTTGGATAATGGTTTCGATATTTTGGCGCTCAGTCCCGGCATCAGCGAGCGTCAGCCAGATATCGAGGCGTTCAAGCAAAACGGTGGGCGCGTGTTGGGCGATATCGAATTGCTGGCGGGCATTGTGAACCGCCGCGGCGACAAGGTGATTGCGATTACCGGCAGCAACGGCAAAACGACGGTAACGAGCTTGGTCGGCTATCTCTGCATCAAGTGCGGGCTGGATACTGTCATCGCGGGCAATATCGGCACGCCGGTTTTGGAAGCGGAATTGCAGCGCGAAGGCGAAAAGGCGGACATGTGGGTGTTGGAGCTTTCCAGCTTCCAACTGGAAAACACCGAAAGCCTGCGCCCGACTGCGGCGACGGTGCTGAACATTTCCGAAGACCATCTCGACCGCTACGACGATTTGCTCGACTACGCGCATACCAAAGCCAAGATTTTCCGTGGCGATGGCGTGCAGGTTTTGAATGCAGACGATGCGTTCTGCCGTGCGATGAAGCGTGCCGGGCGCGAGGTGAAATGGTTTTCGTTGGAACATAAAGCCGATTTTTGGTTGGAACGTGAGACAGGATGCCTGAAACAAGGCAATGAGGACTTGATTGCCACGCAAGACATTCCGTTGCAAGGTCTGCACAACGCCGCCAACGTTATGGCTGCCATCGCCTTGTGCGAAGCGGTCGGTTTGCCGCGCGAAGCATTGCTCGAACATGTTAAAACCTTCCAAGGCCTGCCGCACCGCGTGGAAAAAATCGGCGAGAAAAACGGCGTGGTGTTTATCGACGACAGCAAAGGCACGAACGTCGGTGCGACTGCCGCCGCGATTGCCGGTTTGCAAAATCCGCTCTTTGTAATTTTGGGCGGCATGGGCAAAGGGCAGGACTTCACGCCTCTGCGCGACGCGCTTGCCGGCAAGGCAAAAGGCGTGTTCCTGATCGGTGTCGATGCGCCGCAAATCCGTCGCGATTTGGACGGCTGCGGTCTGAATATGATCGACTGCGCCACTTTGGAAGAAGCGGTGCAGAAGGCATACGCCCAAGCCGAAGCGGGCGATATCGTGTTGCTCAGCCCAGCTTGTGCGAGCTTCGATATGTTTAAAGGCTATGCACACCGTTCGGAAGTGTTTATTGAAGTGTTCAAAGCTTTGTAAGGCCGTCTGAAAGATGAAAGTTGGGTTGAAGATCGGCTTGGCGGTAGCTATGCTTTCGGCTGTCGCCGCTTTAGTATTTTGGTTTGCCGCGCCGATTCGTTCCACGACAACCGTAGCCACGCCAAGCGAAGCGGCGTTGCCTGAAAATGCCGTTATCGACAGGTTGGTTGTGCATAAAAGCAAGCGCACCATGTCGGCGTACTCGCAAGGCAGGTTGCTGAAAACCTATCCCATTTCGTTGGGCAAGCAACCGGTCGGGCATAAACAGTTTGAAGGCGACGGCAAAACGCCTGAAGGAAAATACCGCATCAATGAGCGTAATCCCAATAGCGGCTACCATAAAAACCTCGGTGTTTCCTATCCCAACGAAGCCGATAAAGCCTACGCTGCGGCACAAGGCAAAAGCCCGGGCGGGTTGATTAAAATCCACGGCATGAAAAACGGCTGGGGTTTTATCGGTAAAAAACACCTGCAAAAAGACTGGACCAACGGCTGCATCGCGGTAACAGACGAAGAAGTCGACGAACTCTACCGCAGCGTAAAACACAACGCGGAAATTGAGATTCTGCCGTAGGTTTTATGCCTGTTGAAGTGATGGGGCGGTTGTAACGGGTAGTCGATTGCTTATCATGCCGTCTGAAAAGCTCGACAGGGCAGGGGACTTGATACTGGGATTTTTATCTAAAATAAGCCGCCAATCCTTTCTAAGGATAGGTCAACACGCTTTCTCTTTTTTGAACCGTAGATTCTGAATTGTTGGTTTGGAAATAAACCTTTAAAATAACGTTAATTCATTTTTTCAGACGGCCTCTTGCCCATTTGCAGGCCGTCTGAATATTTTATTCAAGCCGTTACGGATGTTTTCATGATTAGTCTTTCCAAAATGCTTGACCGGCCGATTGCGCGCGATGGTCGGAAGTTTGATGTTTCTCTCTTGTGGATGGTCGTCTTAATGACGGTCTTCAGCCTGATTATGATTTATTCGGCTTCTATTGCGTATGCAGCATCGGAAGGGGGCAGCCAGTTTTCTTTTGTGTCCAAACAGGCAATGTTTATCCTGTTTACAGTGGCTATATGCTTGCCGCTTTTCCTGCTGAAGATGAGTTTCTGGCGGCGGATTATTCCGTTTTATTTTGCTGTTTCAGGTTTGCTGTTGTTGCTGGTTTTGTTTGTCGGCCGTGAGATTAATGGCGCGACGCGCTGGATTCATATCGGGCCGCTCAACTTGCAACCGACTGAATTTTTCAAATTGGCGACGGTCTTGTATTTGTCCAGCCTGTTTACGCGCCGTGAAGAAATGTTGCGCGATTTGGATTCTTTGGGTTGGTCGTCTTTGTTTACCGGTATTGGCGATTTGGTGTGCAGCCCTTTTAAAAGTGAAGCTTGGGTAAGGGTAAAGGAACGTTTCCGCAAGTTTAAGACCTTGATTCTGCCGATTATGTTGGTGGCGTTCGGTTTGGTTTTGATTATGGGTCAGCCGGACTTTGGCTCGTTTGTCGTGATTGTCGTGATTACCATGGGTATGCTGTTTTTGGCGGGCTTTCCGTGGAAGTATTTTGCCGTATTGGTGGCGACCGTTGTGAGTGGTATGGGTTTGTTGATTTTGGCCGCACCTTACCGTATGGCGCGTGTGGCGGCGTTTTTGGACCCTTGGAGTGATCCTTTGGGTAAAGGCTATCAGCTGACACATTCCTTGATGGCGATTGCGCGCGGCGGCTGGTTTGGCGAGGGCTTGGGAGCAAGTTTGGAAAAACGTTTCTACCTGCCTGAAGCGCATACTGACTTTATTTTTGCCGTCATCGGCGAAGAATTCGGCTTTTTAGGGATGCTGGTTTTGGTGTTCTGCTACGGCTGGCTGGTGTGGCGCGCGTTTTCCATTGGCAAGCAGGCGCGTGATTCGGGCTTGATGTTCAGCGCGTATATTGCCAACGGTATCGGTATTTGGATTGGTATTCAAAGTTTCTTCAATATCGGTGTAAACATCGGTATCCTGCCTACTAAAGGCCTGACTCTGCCGTTTATGTCTTACGGCGGTTCGGCTGTCTTTATCATGCTGGTGTGCGTTACTTTGTTATTGCGCATTGATTATGAAAACCGCCAAAAAATGCGCGGTTATTCGGTGGAGTAAAACCATGAGCGGTAAAACTTTTATGCTGATGGCCGGCGGTACGGGCGGCCATATTTTCCCTGCATTGGCGGTTGCCGAGTCGCTGCAAAAGCGCGGCCATCATGTGATTTGGCTGGGCAGTCAGGATTCGATGGAAGAGCGCATTGTGCCGCAATACGGCATACGCTTGGAAACGCTGGCGATTAAAGGCATCCGCGGCAACGGCATCAAGCGCAAGCTGATGTTGCCGTTTACACTGTATAAAACCGTCCGTGCGGCTCAGCAGATTATTAAGAAACACCGTGTCGAGTGTGTTATCGGTTTTGGCGGTTTCGTTACTTTCCCCGGCGGCTTAGCGGCAAAAATTTCCGGTGTGCCGATTGTGATTCACGAGCAAAACGCCGTAGCCGGTTTGTCCAACCGCCAATTGTCGCGTTGGGCAAAACGTGTCTTGTACGCTTTCCCCAAAGCCTTTCAACATGAAGGCGGCTTGGTGGGTAATCCTGTCCGTGCCGATATTGCGGCATTGCCTGTTCCCGAAGAACGCTTTGAAAACCGTCAAGGCCGTCTGAAAGTTTTGGTGGTGGGCGGCAGTTTGGGTGCGGATGTGTTGAACAAAACCGTTCCGCAAGCTTTGGCATTATTGCCTGAGGAGGTTCGTCCGCAAATGTATCATCAGTCCGGCCGCAATAAATTGGGCAACTTGCAGGCGGATTACGATGCGTTGGGTGTGCAAGCCGAGTGCGTCGAATTTATTACCGATATGGTGTCTGCCTACCGCGATGCCGATTTGGTAATTTGCCGTGCCGGCGCGCTGACGATTGCCGAATTGACGGCTGCCGGTTTGGGCGCATTGCTGGTGCCGTATCCGCACGCAGTGGACGACCATCAAACAGCCAATGCGCGTTTTATGGTACAGGCTGAAGCTGGTTTGCTGCTGCCGCAAACTCAACTGACGGCAGAAAAACTGGCCGAAATCCTCGGCGGATTAAACCGTGAAAAATGCCTGAAATGGGCGAAAAATGCCCGTACCTTGGCGTTGCCGCACAGTGCGGACGATGTGGCGGAAGTTGCCATCTCTTGTACCGAATAAGCAGGCAGACTTCGAGTAAAGGCCGTCTGAAAAGTTGATTAACGGCGTTTCAGACGGCCTTTATTGCTTTTGTTAAAATTCCTTTACAATAAAAGCATAGCGCAGAAGCGGATAGCCCTTTAAAATAACGCCTTTACGCACTAAAAACCAACCGGAACGCAACGTTATGATGAAAAATCGAGTGACCAACATCCATTTTGTCGGAATCGGCGGCGTCGGCATGAGCGGTATTGCCGAAGTTTTACACAATTTGGGCTTTAAAGTTTCCGGTTCGGATCAGGCGCGTAATGCCGTTACCGAGCATTTGAGCGCTCTCGGCATCCAAGTTTATCCCGGCCATACTGCCGAACACGTCAATGGCGCCGACGTAGTTGTTACCTCTACTGCCGTCAAAAAAGACAATCCCGAAGTCGTTGCCGCGTTGGAACAGCAAATCCCCGTCATTCCGCGCGCGTTGATGTTGGCAGAATTGATGCGCTTCCGCGATGGTATCGCCATTGCCGGTACGCACGGCAAAACCACAACCACCAGTCTAACTGCTTCTATTCTCGGCGCGGCAGGACTTGACCCGACTTTCGTTATCGGCGGCAAACTCAATGCCGCTGGTACCAATGCCCGTTTGGGTAAAGGCGAATACATTGTTGCCGAAGCCGACGAATCCGATGCTTCTTTTCTGTATCTGACGCCGATTATGTCCGTCGTGACCAATATCGACGAAGATCACATGGATACTTACGGTCACAGCGTTGATAAACTGCATCAGGCGTTTGTAGATTTTATCCACCGTATGCCGTTTTACGGTAAGGCATTTTTGTGTATCGACAGCGAACACGTCCGCGCGATTTTACCGAAAATCAGCAAACCTTACGCCACTTACGGCTTGGACGATACCGCTGATATCTACGCAACCGACATCGAAAACATCGGTGCGCAAATGAAATTTACCGTTCATGTTCAAATGAAAGGACATGAGCAAGAGCCGTTTGAAGTTGTTTTGAATATGCCCGGCCGCCACAACGTCCTCAATGCGTTGGCGGCTATCGGCGTTGCGCTGGAAGTTGGCGCATCGGTTGAAGCCATTCAAAAAGGCTTGCTCGGCTTTGAAGGTGTCGGTCGCCGCTTCCAAAAATATGGCGACATTAAATTACCAAACGGCGGAACTGCTTTGCTGGTGGACGATTATGGCCATCATCCTGTTGAAATGGCAGCAACCCTTTCCGCTGCGCGCGGTGCATACCCTGAAAAACGTTTGGTCTTGGCTTTCCAACCACACCGCTATACCCGCACACGTGATTTGTTCGAAGATTTCACCAAAGTCCTCAATACCGTTGATGCGCTGGTGTTGACCGAAGTTTATGCCGCAGGCGAAGAGCCGATTGCCGCAGCCGATTCCCGCGCCTTGGCACGCGCCATCCGCATATTGGGCAAACTTGAGCCGATTTACTGCGAAAACGTTGCCGACTTGCCGCAAATGCTGCTGAATGTTTTGCAGGACGGCGATGTTGTGTTGAATATGGGTGCCGGCAGCATCAACCGCGTTCCGTCTGCATTGGTGGAATTGTCGAAACAATCATAATAAACGGGCATATTGGTCTTTGAGGGCAGATAGGTCGTCTGAACAATATTCAGACGGCCTGTATCAGTATTTAAGAAAGTGGAAATTATGCAGAATTTTGGCAAAGTGGCCGTGTTGATGGGCGGCTTCTCTAGCGAGCGCGAAGTTTCTCTGGACAGCGGCGCCGCTATTTTGGCTGCCTTGAAAAGCAAAGGCGTCGATGCCCATGCGTTCGACCCCAAAGAAACTCCGTTGTCTGAATTGAAAACACAAGGTTTTCAGACGGCCTTCAATATTCTGCACGGTACTTTCGGCGAAGATGGCGCGGTTCAAGGCGCGTTGGAACTGATGGGTATTCCTTACACCGGCAGTGGTGTGGCCGCTTCCGCGCTGGGTATGGACAAATACCGCTGCAAACTGATTTGGCAGGCCGTGGGTTTGCCTGTTCCTGAGTTTGCTGTATTGCATGACGACAGCGACTTTGATGCTGTTGAAGAAAAATTGGGCCTGCCGATGTTTGTGAAACCTGCCGCGGAAGGCAGCAGCGTCGGTGTGGTAAAAGTAAAAGAAAAAGGCCGTCTGAAAAGCGTTTACGAAGAATTGAAACATTTGCAGGGTGAAATTATTGCCGAACGCTTTATCGGAGGCGGCGAGTATTCTTGCCCGGTATTGAACGGCAAAGGCCTGCCGAGCATTCATATTATTCCAGCTACTGAGTTTTACGACTACGAGGCTAAATACAACCGCGACGATACGGTTTATCAATGCCCGTCGGAAGATTTGAGTGAGGATGAGGAAAACCTGATGCGCGAACTGGCCGTGCGTGGCGCGCAGGCGATTGGTGCGGACGGTTGTTCGCGCGTGGACTTCCTAAAAGATACGGACGGTAAGCTGTATCTTTTGGAAATCAATACCTTGCCCGGTATGACCAGCCACAGTTTGGTGCCAAAATCTGCAGCCCATACCGGCGTAGATTTTGCTGATTTATGTATTGAGATTTTGAAGACCGCTCATGTGGGATGATGCAGGCGCATTGGGTCGGCTGACCCGCCGGCTATTGGTGCTGATGACCTTTCTACTGATAGGTTCGGGCATAGCTTGGCTTTACAATTCCAAATATTTTCCTGTGAAACAGATTGCCATTCAGGGTAAGCTGAAATATGCTTCCAACAAAGAATTGCAAACCGTTGCACGAGAGCATATCAGGGGTAATATGTTCCGCGCCGATATTGATTCGGCGCAGGCCGCTTTTCAGGAATTGCCTTGGATTGACTCGGCAATGGTACGCCGCCGTTTTCCGGAAACCGTGGAAATTATCCTGACCGAGCGTGTGCCGGTTGCGCATTGGCGCGCTGGCGGCTTGGTGGACAGTAAGGGCAATGTGTTTGCCGCAAGTCTGAAACAGGACCTGCCTATATTTGAAGGGCAGCAGGGGACAGGCAAAGACATGGTCAAACATTATGCGGACTTTTCCGGTATTTTGAGCCCGTTGAAACTGACCATCAAAGAATTGATCTACACGCCGCGTTCGGCATGGCTGCTTGTATTGAACAACGGCATTACCGTGCGTTTGGGGCGTGAAAATGAAATCAAACGTTTGCAGCAGTTTGCCCAGATTTGGCCATCGCTGCTGCGTAAAAAACAAAGTCGTATCGAGTATGTCGATATGCGTTATAAGGATGGTTTTTCAGTCCGTTACAGGCCGTCTGAAAACCCTTCCGAGAGTGAATAGCCGATTAGACGTGAAGCAATCTTGTTTCAAAAATAATCAAACCGTCAGTCAGACAACATAGCGAACGAGCAATTATGGAACAACAAAATAAATATATCAGTGCCTTAGACATTGGTACGTCCAAGGTCATTGCCTTAATCGGTGAGATTCGGGAAGATAACGAAATCCACATTGTTGGCTTGGGTCAAAGCCCTTCACGCGGCCTGCGTGCAGGTATGGTGACCAACATTGACGCCACTGCACAAGCCATTCGTCAGGCGGTAGAAGATGCCGAGCTGATGGCAGATACCAAAATTTCCCACGTCGTTACCGGTATTGCCGGTAACCATATCCGCAGCCTGAATTCACAAGGCGTGGTAAAAATTAAAGATGGCGAAGTATCGCAAGCCGATATCGATCGCGCCATCGAAACGGCTAAAGCCATCAATATTCCGCCTGATCACAATATCTTACATACCGTGGTTCAAGAGTACATCATCGACAACCAACCCGGTGTGAAAGAGCCTATCGGCATGAGCGGCGTGCGTTTGGATACCCGTGTACACATCATCACCGGTGCGAACACTGCTTTGCAAAATATCCAAAAATGTATCCAACGTTGCGGCCTGCAAATGGATCAAATCATGCTTCAGCCTTTGGCAAGCGGTCACGCCGTTTTGACTGAAGACGAAAAAGATTTGGGCGTGTGCGTCATCGATATTGGCGGCGGTACGACCGACATCGCGGTTTATACCAATGGCGCCATCCGCCATACCGCGGTTATTCCCGTTGCTGGCGATTTGATTACCAAAGACTTGGCACAAGCCTTGCGTACGCCGCACAGTGCAGCCGAGTACATCAAAATCCATTACGGTGCTGCTATTCCGACTATGGACGGCTTGGATGAAATGATTGAAGTTCCTAGTGTTGGCGACCGTCAATCACGTCAAATTTCACGCCGTGTATTGGCTGAAATCATCGGCCCGCGTGTAGAAGAGATTTTGGAATTGACGCTGAACGAATTGCGCCGTTCCGGCTTCCCTGAAGAAGTGCTGACTTCCGGTATCGTTTTGACCGGCGGTGCTTCTATGTTGACTGGTATTGTTGAGTTGGCGGAAGAAGTCTTTAATTTGCCGGCGCGTATCGGTGTTCCACAAGAAATGGGCGGTGTGTCCGAGCGTATCCGCAATCCACGCTATTCAACAGCGATCGGCCTGCTTCAGACGGCCTATGCTGCCGAAGAGGGTGAGCAAACCAGCCGAACCGGTGCGATTGCCCTGAATGATTCAGGCAAAAAAATGGGTCTGTGGGAAAAAATCCAAAGATTCTTCAGAGACAATTTCTGATAAAAGTTTTCAGGGCAGGCGGTGCAGCAACCGTTTGTCCTGAATATTTAAGTGGAATTAAACGGTTTTAAATAATTGCCAAGTGAATAATTTAAAACTTGTATATTTTCTGTTAAAAAATGTAGTAAAAATATAACGCCGACAGCCGAATGGTAAGAAGATTTTTGCCAGTATCTGAATACTTCTTATATAATACGGATAATGAGTTATTTTTGAACCGTCCTTATAAAGCGGGGCGCGGAGGATTATTGAATGGAATTTGTTTACGACGTAGCAGAATCAGCAACGAGCCCTGCTGTTATTAAAGTTATCGGTTTGGGCGGCGGCGGCTGTAATGCCATCAACAACATGGTTGCCAACACTATTCATGGCGTTGAGTTCATCAGTGCCAATACCGATGCACAATCATTGGCTAAAAACAATGCGGCTAAACGCATTCAATTGGGTACAAACCTGACTCGCGGTTTGGGCGCCGGTGCAAATCCTGAGATCGGTCGCGCCGCTGCCCAAGAAGATCGCGAAGCCATCGAAGATGCCATCCGTGGTGCAAACATGCTGTTCATCACTACCGGTATGGGTGGCGGTACAGGTACTGGCTCTGCTCCTGTTGTAGCTGAAATCGCTAAAGAAATGGGTATCCTGACCGTTGCGGTTGTAACCCGTCCGTTTGCTTACGAAGGCAAACGCGTACACATCGCTCAAGCAGGTTTGGATCAGCTCAAAGAGCGCGTTGATTCCCTGATTATTATCCCTAACGACAAATTGATGACTGCTTTGGGCGAAGACGTGACCATGCGTGAAGCTTTCCGTGCGGCCGACAATGTACTGCGTGATGCGGTTGCCGGTATTTCCGAAGTGGTGACTTGTCCTAGCGACATGATCAACTTGGACTTCGCCGACGTGAAAACTGTGATGAGCAATCGCGGTATCGCCATGATGGGTTCTGGTTTCGCACAAGGTATCGACCGTGCTCGCTTGGCTACCGACCAAGCTATCTCCAGCCCGCTCTTGGATAACGTTACTTTGGATGGTGCACGCGGTGTATTGGTAAACATTACCACTGCTCCTGGTTGCCTGAAAATGTCTGAGTTCAACGAGATTATGCGTATCGTCAACCAAAATGCACACCCTGAAGTGGAATGCAAATTTGGTGCTGCCGAAGACGAGAGCATGAGCGAAGACGCTATCCGTATTACCATCATTGCTACCGGCTTGAAAGAAAACGGTACTGACAACCAACTGCGCGCTGCTGCTCGTACCCAACAATTGGTACGTGGTGCGGAAGAAACGCCTCAAGCTCAAAGCCAAAGCAGTGCTGAAAGCCTGGTTCGTACCAACCGCAATATCCGTTCTATGAATCTGACTGCGGCTGATTTCAGCAACCAGTCTGTACTGGATGACTTTGAAATTCCGGCTATCTTGCGCCGTCAGCAACATACTTCTGAGAAATAATCAGGATCATGTATGAAAAGACCTGCCTTAAAGGCGGGTCTTTTTTATTAGCAAAATAAACTTAAGGCCGTCTGAAAGTTTTCAGACGGCCTTAAGTTCAAATAAAGCAAATAACAAACTCACCCTTTATTTAGGATTTGCTTGTTTTCACCCTCACGACGCAACTCTTTAGGCAAGACAAATACAATGCTTTCTTCTGCACCTTCTCCTTCGCGTATGGTCTCGTGTCCCCAGTTTTGAATGGTTTGCAAGACTTCTCGAACCAAGACTTCGGGCGCAGATGCCCCGGCAGTGACACCGACCTTGGTTTTGTTTTCAAACCATTCTTTCTTCAGATAGGTAGCATTATCGACCATATAGGCATCAACTCCGCGCAATGCGGCTACTTCACGCAAGCGGTTGCTGTTGGAAGAGTTGGGCGAGCCGACAACAATCACAATATCGCATTCTTCCGCCAATTCTTTAACGGCAGTTTGACGGTTGGTTGTAGCGTAGCAGATGTCTTCTTTGTGCGGATTGCGGATATTGGGGAAGCGTTGGTTTAAAGCAGCAATAATGTCTTTGGTTTCGTCTACCGATAAAGTGGTTTGGCTGACGTAGGCAAGTTTGTCAGGATTTTTGATGTTCAGTCCGGCTACATCTTCCACTGTCTCAACCAAAAACATTTTACCCGGGGGCAACTGTCCCATCGTGCCTTCCACTTCGACGTGGCCTTTGTGGCCGATCATGATGATTTCGTAATCTTGCTCATCGAGGCGGGCTACTTCTTTATGAACTTTGGTGACCAGAGGGCAGGTGGCATCAAAAACGCGGAAACCACGTTGTGCCGCTTCTTCCTGTACGGCTTTGGATACGCCGTGAGCAGAGTAAATCAGTGTGGCACCCTTTGGGACACCCGCCAAGTCATCGACAAAGACGGCACCTTTTGCCCGCAGATTGTCCACGACGAATTTGTTGTGAACGACTTCATGGCGGACGTAAATGGGTGCGCCGAATTCTTCGAGTGCACGTTCAACAATGCTGATAGCACGGTCAACACCGGCACAGAAGCCGCGGGGATTGGCAAGGATAATGGTTTTTTGAGTCATGTGCGTTCCGTTTTCAGACGGCCTTTGTGTCGTTTGAAGGTGTTTTTTTGTGCAGCAAACCGTCTATTACCAAGCAAACTGCGCCAACGCAGATAAAGCTGTCGGCAATGTTAAATGCGGGGTAGAACCAGTTTTGCCAATAGAAAAGCAGAAAATCGACAACGTGGCCGTGAATCAGACGGTCAACCACATTGCCAATTGCGCCGCCGATAATCATGGCTGCCCCCAGTTTGCCCCAGCGTCCAAACTCATCGCGCCAGATGGCACGGGCCAAATACAGGCTGATGACGACGGCCAGACCTAAAAAGAAGAATTTTTGCCAGCCGCCTTGGTCTGCCAAAAAGCTGAATGCCGCGCCTGGATTATAGGCAAGCGTCAGGTCAAAAAAGTCTGGAATGATATTGAGGCGTTCGCCTTCGGTAAAGTGTTTCAAGATTTCCCATTTGCTCAGTTGGTCAAGAATGATGGCAACGAGGGAAAGTAAGAAAAAGGGCGTTTTTGCAGAAGAGGATGAACTCATGTTTTCAGACGGTTTATGTAATAAAGGGCTTATTTTACCTGAAAGCAGGCAGGAAGTGTTTGCGATGGCATCGACGTTAAGGCCGTCTGAAAATAGAAACGCCGCCACTTGAATGTATCAAAGGGCGGCGTGGCATGTATGTGAGGGCTTATTGGTTTTTAAGTAATGGGAAGCCCAGTTTCTCGCGACTTTCAACGAATTTTTGCGCAACGATACGGCTCAGTGCACGAATGCGGCCGATGTAGGTTGCGCGCTCGGTAACGGAAATGGCGCCGCGTGCATCCAAGAGGTTGAACGTGTGGCCGGCTTTGAGTACAAGCTCGTAAGCAGGTAGGGCAAGACTGGTGTCTTCAACTGCAAGCAGGCGTTTAGCTTGTTCTTCGTAGTTGTTGAATTGGCGCAAGAGCCAATCGGCATCGCTGTATTCGAAGTTGTAGGTGGATTGTTCGACTTCGTTTTGATGATAAACGTCGCCGTAAGTGACGATGTTACCATCAAGGGTTTTTGCCCAAACGAGGTCGTACACGTTTTCTACGCCTTGCAAATACATGGCGAGACGCTCGATACCGTAGGTGATTTCACCAAGTACAGGGGAGCAGTCGATACCGCCGACTTGTTGGAAGTAGGTGAATTGGGTTACTTCCATACCGTTGAGCCAAACTTCCCAACCCAAACCCCAAGCGCCGAGAGTAGGGTTTTCCCAGTCGTCTTCGACAAAGCGGATGTCGTGTACTTTAGGGTCGATACCCAATTCGCGCAGGGAGTCGAGGTATAGGTCTTGAATATTGGCGGGAGCTGGTTTGAGCGCAACTTGGAATTGATAGTAGTGTTGCAGGCGGTTGGGGTTGTCGCCATAGCGGCCGTCTTTGGGGCGGCGGCTGGGTTGAACGTAAGCGGCAAACCAAGGCTCCGGGCCTAATGCGCGCAGGCAGGTGGCTGGATGCGAAGTACCGGCACCGACTTCCATATCGAAAGGTTGGATAACGGTGCAGCCTTTGTCTGCCCAGTAGTTTTGTAATTTGAAAATAATTTGTTGGAAGGTGAGCATGGTGGATGGAATAGATTGGAATAAAGAGGGTATTTTACTGTTTTGAGCTTGTTTTGGATAGGCTGAAGGAAGCGGCGTAGGTTATTTGCTGTTCAATAGGTCTGAAAAAGGGTCGTCTTCTGAAGAAACAGTGTATTTTTCTTGCGCCCATTCGCCTAAATCAATGAGTTTACACCGTTTGCTGCAGAAAGGGCGGTAGGGGCTGTCGGTGTTCCAAACGACTTTTTTGTGGCAGGTCGGACATTTTACAACAGGAGCGGTCATGCAGTTTCTTTCAGAGTTTTTGCAATGGATTGATAGTATTGATGCAAATGGGCAACCTTGATTTTTGCTTCTTCCATGCTATGGGTATTGTCCAATACATCGTCGGCATGCAGCAGTCTGTCACGTCGAGAAGCTTGGGTGGCCATGATTTGACGCGTTTGTTCTTCTGAAAAACCATTGCGCTGGTGTACGCGTTTGATTTGGACGGACTCTGGAACATCTACAACCAAAATACGGTCGGTCTCCGCTTTAAATGCCGGATTCTCAATCAAAAGCGGTACATCGACAATGCCGTAGGCGGATGAGGCAAGTTTTTGTTTCTGCTGTTGGATTTTGTTTAAGATTAATGGCAGAAGCAGGTTTTCCAGTTGTTTTTTAGATTGAGGCCGTCTGAAAACTTCTTCCCGTAAAGCCATACGATTCAGACGGCCTTTATGATCAAAAACCTCATCCCCGAAAAGCTGGCGGATGGCAGGAAGGGCTTCGCCGTTTTCAGCGGTCAGTGAGCGGCTGATGGCATCAGCATCGATAATGGGTACGCCAAGTTCGGCAAACATTTGGGCGATAGATGATTTGCCACTACCGATACCGCCGGTCAAGCCTATCCATAATGTCATTATCGGAATCCTGATTGTACGAGCCACCATTGTACCAGTTGGGTAATAGGTGCATTGGCAACCAAAATAATCCATCCTGCCACAGCAAGACTGGGACCAAAAGCAAAATATTGGCCTTTGCCGACACGGGCGATGAGTGCGCCCACCAGCCCGACTAAGGCAGCCATGAAGATCAGAACAGGCAAAATTCCTACGCCCAGCCATGCACCAAGCGCAGCCAAAAGTTTGAAGTCGCCATTGCCCATGCCGATTTTACCGGTCAGAAGTTTATAGACGGCGCATAAAGTATAAAGGCTCATATAGCCTGCGATTGCGCCTAAAACGGCTGAATGCAGGGGCACGAATGTATCATTCAGATTAAACAGCAGGCCGATCCAAATTAGGGGCTGAGTCAGGCTGTCGGGTAAATATTGAGTATTGGCATCGATAAAGGTCAGCGCAATCAATATGGCAGTCAGAATGAATCCGCCAATAGTTGCCCATGACCAGCCGTATTGCCATGCGACAATACCGAATAAGACACCTGTCAGCAGCTCAATCAGCGGATAGCGTATGCCGATAGCGGTTTTGCAGGAGTGGCATTTTCCTCCCAGGAAAACATAGCTGAGGATGGGGATGTTTTGCCAAAGTTTGATTGGGCTTTTGCATTTGGGGCAGCGTGAATCCGGTTTGCGCAGATTAAATGGCTGTTTTTCTTCGTCTTTCAGCTCGATGCCCAAATGCTCTTTAGAAAATTGTGTCCATTCGCGTTCCATCATTATCGGCGTGCGATAAATAACAACGTTCAGAAAGCTGCCAATCAGTAATCCCAAAATAACGGCTAAAGGAATAGCGAATGGCGCAAGAACGGAGAGGGCGTCGATGGCAGAGTAAATACTATCAAGCATATCAACCTACGACATTACCCAAGTTAAACAGAGGCAGATACATGGCAATCAGCAAGATACCGATGAGCGAACCCAATACCACCATGATGATAGGCTCCATCAAGGCAGATAAGCGGGAGACGGAGTTGTCTACTTCATCTTCGTAGAATTCGGCTGCTTTGTTCAGCATATCGTCCAAAGAGCCTGACTCTTCGCCGATGGCTGCCATTTGGATCACCATATTTGGGAACATATCTGTACTTTGCATACTGGATGTTAGCGACAGGCCTTGGGTTACCTTGGCTCGAATATCTTGAGTGGCTTCTTCATAGAGAATATTGCCGGATGCGCCTGCAACTGAATCTAATACTTCCACCAAAGGAACGCCGGCTGCGAAGAGGGTGGAAGTCGTACGCGCCCAACGGGCGATGGTCGCTTTTCGGACGATGGTGCCAAAAACAGGCAGTCTCAAAATCAAAGCATCGATTCGTTTTTGGAAAGTAGGCGATTTTTCATGGAGTTTGTACAGGCCGAAGGCCGAAACAATCAAAAGGATGATCATAATCCAGCCGTAGTCGACGAATAAATCAGACAAGTTCATGACAAGTTGGGTAAGGCTTGGTAACTCTGCACCCATATTGGCATAAACTTCTTTAAAGGCAGGTAGCACAAACATCATCATGATGAAGATAAGCGCAATCGCCACCACGATAATGGCAATCGGATAGGTCAGTGCGGTTTTGACTTTTTTCTTAATGGCTTGGGTTTTTTCTTTATAGACAGCCAGTTTGTCCAATAAGCTTTCCAATACGCCGCCGGACTCGCCTGCGCTGACCAGATTGCAATAGAAGCGGTCGAAATATTTTGGATATTTGGAGAATGATTTGCCTAATGCGCTACCTTGTTCGACATCGGAGCGAACCTGCATCAGCATTTCGGTCATGCTCGGATTGGAGTGGCCGCGAGCAACGATTTCAAAAGCCTGCATCAGCGGCAAGCCTGCCTTCATCATCGTTGCCAGTTGGCGCGTAAACACCGTGATGTCTTCTTGGGTAATACGGCGTTTGCGTGCGGTTTTAACTTTGCTGATACGCAAAGGGCGAATGCCTCTGCGTTGGAGTTTTTTGCGTGCTTCTTCTTCGTCTTTGGCAACTACTTCACCACGGACAAGACGTTCGGTCTCGGTATTTTTTCCTTCAAATGTAAAACGCTTGCCTTTGCTTCTTGAGCCGAACAGACTTCTTTTTTGCTCTGCTTGAGCCATGAGTTATCCCTTGTTTGTAAGAAATAAAGCGGACTGTTTCCCCGTACCGCTTTATTTTAATTTTCGAAAATATGGCAGTTTAGTCATTGGTATGAGCAGTCACTTCTTCCAACGAGGTCAGGCCTTGCATGACTTTCATGAGGCCGGCACGACGCAAGTCTACCATGCCTTCCTGATAGGCCATGTTCATGATATCAACTTCTGTACCGTTGTTCATAATGACTTTTTGCATTTCATCGCTGACCGGCATGACTTCATAAATACCGATGCGGCCTTTAAAGCCTTTGCCGCGGCAGCTGTCGCAGCCAACCGGGCGGTAGAGTTTCCAATCTTGAGCCAAGTCTGCATCGGTAAAGCCGGCTTTTTTCAATGCTGGAACCGGCGGGCGCTCAACTTCGCGTTTGCAGTTTGGACACAGTCTGCGCAACAACCTTTGCGCCATAATCAGGCTGACCGAGCTGGCGATGTTGAAAGGCGCAACACCCATGTTCAAAAGGCGGGACAGCGTGGCTGGTGCATTATTGGTATGCAGGGTAGAGAAAACCATGTGGCCGGTTTGGGCGGCTTTAATGGCGATGTCGGCGGTTTCCAAGTCACGAATCTCACCGACCATAATAATATCAGGATCTTGACGCAAGAAGGATCGGAGTGCGGCAGCAAACGTCAGGCCTTGTTTTTCATTGACGTTGACTTGGTTGACGCCTGGCAGGTTAATCTCGGCCGGATCTTCTGCCGTTGAAATATTCACATCTTCTGTGTTCAAAATACTCAGGCAGGTATAGAGCGAAACGGTTTTGCCCGAACCTGTCGGACCGGTAACCAATACCATGCCGTAAGGGCGGTTGATGGCTTCCAGCAGCATTTCTTTTTGGAAAGGCTCCAAACCGAGCTGGTCGATATTGAGCGATGTACCATCGGAATTTAGGATACGCATCACCACTTTTTCGCCAAACAATGTCGGCAAAGTGCTGACACGGAAGTCAATCGGACGGCCGTGTTTATGGAAGGCAATTTGAATTCTGCCGTCTTGCGGAATACGTTTTTCGGAAATATCCAAACGCGCCATCACTTTGATACGCGATGCCAACTGGCCGCGTACGGCGACAGGCGGCTGTACGACTTCACGCAATTGCCCGTCCACACGGAAACGGACGCGCGCCATTTGTTCGTAGAATTCAAAGTGGATGTCCGATGCGCCCGCGTTCAGGGCATCGGATAAGGTTTTGTGGATGAAACGGGGGATAGGGCCGTCTTCAGCTTCTTCATTGTCGATATAAAGCGATTGCGATTGCTGCGTTGCTTCATGTTCGTCGTTGATTTCTTTCAGAATGGTTGTCGAACGTTGACCCAGCCATTCCAGCAATGAGCTGAGCTGGTCGTCGGGAACTACGACCAAGTCGACACTTAAACCTGAAGCAAAAGCGATTTTTTGAAAGTTTTGGATTTGGGTTGGATCGGATACGGCGAAATAAACCTTGCGTCCGCGTTTGAAAATCGGAATGCAACGGTTTTGCACCATTTGCTCTTCCGTCAGAATGTCGCTGACTACATTATTGCGCGGGTAGTAGTGCAAATCCAAAAGGGGATAGCTGAATACGCGCGCAACTAACTCCCCCAAAGCTTTAGGGGAGATGATGCCGTCTGAAAACAGGTTGGGCAGGATTTCTTTGCCTGATTGTAAAAGGTTGTTGTAATGTTCCGCTTGTTGATTTGAGATGGTCTGGCTTTGAACCAAAACACGCAATAATCCGACACTCATTTTATTTTCCGTTTCTTGTGCAGTTTTCCCTTTAATTTAGAGGAAAGCCGTATTATTTTATCATTATTATGATTAAAGCATATATTTAATTATGCAAATCTGCTTAAGTTGCAAAGACATGCTTCTGCTTTAATTGTATTTTTATTTCAGACGGCCATTATAAAGCAAGGAGAATAGGCGTTAAACTCGATATTTTTGGATTATGATGAAAAAACAACAATTTTGTCGTATGAATCCAATCAATAACGAAATTATATTTCATGTTGCTATTGCTTGTTTGGAGATGGCAGAAAAGGTTGTTTTGATGGACAGACGGTTGGAATTTGAAATATGAAAAGGCCGTCTGAAACTGAGCAATCAGGTTTCAGACGGCCTTTTAGCTATTTAAATCCGATAGGATTGATTAGGCTTTGTTTTTCAGACGGCCATGCAATTCCTGTACGCTGTACACGCCCAAGTGTTCGCGGCTTTTTGCGCCTTCGCTCATGGCTTCGCCGCCGGCGATGGTGGTGTATTGCGGTACGCGTTGGGTGAGGGAGGTGCGGCGGATACTGTGGCTGTCGGTAACAGATTGTACTGTGCTGCCGACGGTGTTGACCACCAGTGCGATTTCGCCGTTTTTAATTGCGTCCACGATGTGTGGGCGGCCTTCCTGCACTTTGTTGACCGCTTGCACGATGATGCCGTGTTCTTTCAAGTATTCGGCGGTACCGCGAGTGGCGCAGACACCGTAGCCGAGTGCTTGGAAGTTTTGTGCGGTTTTGACGATGAGCGGTTTGTCTTCGTCGCGTACGGCGAGGAACACTTTGCCTGTTGTGCTCAAGCGTTCGCCTGCGCCGAGTTGGGCTTTGAAGTAGGCTTCGCCGAAGCTTGCGCCTACGCCCATGACTTCGCCGGTAGAGCGCATTTCAGGGCCGAGAATGGTGTCCACACCTGGGAATTTGATGAATGGGAACACGGCTTCTTTAACGGCGTAGAAGTCCGGGATGACTTCTTTTTCTACGCCTTGCTCTTTCAGCGAAATGCCTGCCATCACGCGTGCGCCGACTTTGGCGAGCGGTACACCGGTGGCTTTGGATACGAACGGTACGGTACGGCTGGCGCGTGGGTTTACTTCCAGTACGAAGACCACGCCGTCTTGTACGGCAAACTGTACGTTCATCAAGCCGACCACACCCAGTGCATATGCCATGGCTTTGGTTTGACGGCGGATTTCGTCTTGAATTTCTTCGTCCAATGAGTATGGAGGCAATGAGCAGCCGGAGTCGCCGGAGTGGATACCTGCTTGTTCGACGTGTTGCATGATGCCGCCGATCACGACATCTTGGCCGTCTGAAACGCAGTCTACGTCCACTTCGATGGCGTTGTTCAAGAAGAAGTCGAGCAATACAGGGCTGTCTTCGGAAACTTGTACGGCTTCGCGCATGTATTTTTGCAACTCTTCGGCAGAGTGAACAATCTGCATGGCGCGGCCGCCGAGTACGTAAGAAGGACGGACAACCAACGGATAACCGATTTCTTCGGCCTTAACGAGGGCTTCTTCTTCGTTGTGGGCGATGCGGTTAGGCGGTTGGCGCAAGCCTAAGTCGTTCAATACTTTTTGGAAGCGTTCGCGGTCTTCGGCGGCGTCGATGCTGTCGGCAGATGTGCCGATGATGTTTACACCGTTTGCCACCAAGGCATTGGCCAGTTTGAGCGGGGTTTGGCCGCCGTAATGAACAATCACGCCCCATGGGTTTTCAGTGCGGACGATTTCCAATACGTCTTCCAAGGTCAGCGGCTCGAAGTACAGGCGGTCGCTGGTGTCGAAGTCGGTGGATACAGTTTCCGGGTTGCAGTTGACCATGATGGTTTCAAAACCGGATTCGCGCAGGGCGAGTGCGGCATGAACGCAGCAGTAGTCAAATTCAATACCCTGACCGATACGGTTTGGGCCGCCGCCGAGAATCATCACTTTTTTACGGTCGGAAGGACGGGATTCGCATTCTTCTTCGTAAGTGGAGTAGAGATAAGCGGTTTCGGTGGCAAACTCGGCGGCGCAGGTGTCAACGCGTTTGTAAACCGGATGCAGGTTCAGCGCGTAGCGGTGTTCGCGGACTTCTTTTTCGCTTACGTTCAACAATTGTGCCAAACGTTTGTCAGAGAAGCCTTTGCGTTTCAGACGGCGTAAAGCGGCGTAATCCAAGTCTTGCAACTGGCCGTCTGAAACCGATTTTTCTTCTTTCACCAAGTCTTCGATTTGCGCCAAGAACCAAGGGTCGATGGCGCAGATTTCGTGGATTTCGTCCAGAGTGAAGCCTGCGCGGAACGCATCGGCTACAAACAACATACGCTCAGGGCCCGGGTTGGCAAGTTCGCGGCGGATTTCCGCTTTGTCTTCGCTGCGCGGATTGAAGCCGCACAAGCCGGTTTCCAAACCGCGCAAGGCTTTTTGGAAGCTTTCTTGAATGGTACGGCCCATTGCCATTACTTCGCCCACCGATTTCATCTGCGTGGTCAGGCGGTCGTCTGCGGCGGGGAATTTTTCAAAGGCGAAACGCGGGATTTTGGTCACGACATAGTCGATGGAAGGCTCGAACGACGCGGGCGTGCGGCCGCCGGTAATATCGTTGCGCAACTCATCCAGCGTAAAGCCGACCGCCAGTTTCGCCGCCACCTTCGCAATCGGGAAGCCCGTTGCTTTGGAAGCCAGCGCGGACGAACGGCTCACGCGCGGGTTCATCTCAATCACAATCATCTCGCCGTTTTCAGGGTTCACCGCAAACTGCACGTTCGAGCCGCCCGTGTCCACACCGATTTCGCGCAATACTGCCAACGAAGCATTACGCATGATTTGGTATTCTTTATCAGTCAATGTTTGTGCAGGCGCAACAGTGATGGAGTCACCGGTATGCACACCCATTGGGTCGAAGTTTTCAATCGAGCAGATAATGATGCAGTTGTCGTTTTTATCGCGCACCACTTCCATCTCGTACTCTTTCCAGCCGAGGACGGACTGCTCAATCAACAGCTCATGCGTAGGCGACGCATCGAAACCGCGTTCGCAAATCGCCAAAAACTCATCTTTGTTGTAGGCAATGCCGCCGCCTGAACCACCCATCGTGAAAGAAGGACGAATCAGGGTAGGGAAGCCGACCTGTTCTTGCGCTGCCAAAGCTTCGTTCATGGTGTGGCAGACAAAAGATTTCGGGCAAGACAAACCGATTTTTTCCATCGCTTCTTTAAAGCGGCCGCGGTCTTCCGCCTTATCGATAGCATCTTCGGTCGCACCGATTAATTCGACATTGTATTTCGTCAACACGCCGTTGCGCGCCAAATCCAGCGCACAGTTCAGCGCAGTCTGACCGCCCATGGTAGGCAGAATCGCATCAGGTCGCTCCTTGGCGATAATTTTTTCCACCGTCTGCCACATAATCGGCTCGATGTAGGTAACATCCGCCATTTCAGGGTCGGTCATGATCGTGGCAGGGTTGGAGTTTACCAAAATGACTTTATAGCCTTCTTCACGCAAGGCTTTGCAGGCCTGTGCGCCCGAATAGTCAAATTCGCAGGCCTGACCGATAACGATAGGGCCGGCGCCGATGATAAGGATGGATTTTAGGTCGGTACGTTTAGGCATGGGTGGGTCTTTCTTAATTTAGTAACTTGATTTGTTTCTGTGTATCTGAGAAACAATGAATTTATCAAACAAATGTGTATTGGGTATTATCCAATATAAAATTCATTAAACTCTTTGATTAAAATAAGATTTTATAATTAGGTTTATCTATACCTTAGATTAATTAATGTCATTGATCTTCTGTATGAAATTGCAGCTCTGCTAGTAGGGCTAGCTTGTCTAGATAGGATTGCATATTTTCTTTTGAACTAGTGGGAATACTTCCATCATTGTATAAGTAAATATTTGAAGTGTCGTTGCTTTTTTTGTAAGAAAGTTTTTCCGCTAATTTTGGAGTTAAATTTTTGATTTTTACAAAAATTGGTAGTTGGTTATAGTCTTTTCGTTGTGTAAAGCCAATTGGCGCATATTCTCTATTTAATACTACATAACTTCCGTCTTCTTGTTTTTCTAAGCAATATGGTAAATGAACAGAACGAAAATCATATAATGGCATTTAATTCTCCAAGTAGCTGTGGAGTAGGTTGAGCTAAAACTTAATGAAATTTTTTTCGTTATTTAACGAACAGTAGGTTTAATAACTCAACCTCCCAAAGGATTAAAAACTAGTGACAAATGTAATCAAACCCAAAATGATGCCCGGGGCATTTGCCAGCATGACGGGGTAGTCGCGTTTTTCTTTTAAAAAGCCGTAGGCAACCCATAATGTGCAGTTGATGGCGGCGACGAGGGGTTGCAACGGCGAGCCGGGGTTGCCGGCAAGGTTGTTTTGGATTTGTGGGATATAGGAAACGTACATACCGACGGCGGTCAGGGTGGCGACGACGGAAAGAATGCGCATTTGCTTTTCTGTCATGGTTCTTCCTTTCTGATTAGAGGGTTGGGTTTCAGACTGTGTAGATGTTGAGAGGGTGTCTGAATTTATTTTTTGAGGTTTGGTTTTCAGACGGCCTGTTGTTGAGTTGAGTGTGGCCGTCTGAAAAAATCAGCTTTATTGTTTTGCTGCTTTGATATTGTCAATAAATTTGTCAAACAGATAGCCGACATCTTGCGGACCCGGGCTGGCTTCGGGGTGGCCTTGGAAGCAGAACACAGGTTTGTCTGTCAGTTCGATACCTTGCAAGGTGTTGTCAAACAAGGATTTGTGGGTAATGCGCGCGTTGGCGGGCAGGGTATCGGCATCGACGGCGAAACCGTGGTTTTGGCTGGTAATGACGACTTTGCCGCTGTCCAAATCTTGTACCGGGTGGTTGGCACCGTGATGGCTGAAGCGCATTTTCAGGGTTTTTGCGCCGATTGCGAGGCTGATCAGCTGATGTCCCAAACAAATGCCGAAAATCGGTTTGCCGCTTTCCATCAGTTTTTGTACGGCTTTGATGGCGTAGTCGCAAGGCTCGGGGTCGCCGGGGCCGTTGGACAGGAATACGCCGTCAGGATTGAGTGCCAACACGTCTTCCGCGCTGGTTTGTGCGGGAACAACGGTCAGGCGGCAGCCGCGCGAGGCGAGCATGCGCAGGATGTTGGTTTTGACGCCGAAATCGTAGGCGACGACGTGGTAAGGCTGTTCGGAAGGAGTAACGAAACCTTTGCCCAATTCCCATTCGCCTTCGGTCCATTCGTAAGTTTCTGTGCAGGAAACTTCTTTTGCCAAGTCTTTGCCGACCATGCTGCCGAATGCGGCAATCAGTTCTTGTGCTTTTTCAACGGTGGCATCTGCACCGGTCAAGATTGCACCGCCTTGCGAGCCTTTTTCACGCAACAGGGTGGTTAGGCGGCGGGTGTCGATATCTGCGATGGCGACGGTTTGGTTGCGTACCAAATAGTCGTGCAGGCTTTCAGAGGCGCGGAAGTTGCTGTGTAAGAGTGGCAGGTCGCGGATAATCAAACCGGCGGCGTAAACACTGCGGCTTTCTTCATCTTCGGCGTTGGTGCCGGTGTTGCCGATGTGTGGGTAGGTAAGGGTAACGATTTGTTTGCAGTAGGAAGGGTCGGTCAGGATTTCCTGATAGCCGGTCATGGAAGTGTTGAACACGACTTCGCCTGAAGTCGAACCTTCGTAACCGATTGATGTGCCGTGAAATACGCTGCCGTCAGCGAGAACGAGAAGAGCCGGAGTGGTCATGATGGAATCCTGTTTGCCTGATGATGATCGGTTCGAAAAAAATGGGTCAGGCCGTCTGAAAAATAAAAATTGTTTACAAAAAAGACAGCCTTCGGAAATCTCGGCTAAAAAAAAACACGCTCCGCAGCTTTGATTTTGCTGTGTAACGTGCTTTTTCAGACATAGCGGTCTATGCCGTAGAAGCAATGTATTTTAAGTCAAAGTAATAGGAATTTCAAGCATAGAGCAAATAATCGATAATTTAAAAACGTTTTATCTTACGGTACAGTCCCTTGCTTTTGGAATGCTTGATGAATAAAGTTGAACTAAATATTCAGTCAGGCCGTCTGAAAACTGAGCAGGCAGATTGTTTCATTTTTGTTGTGTTTGAAATGCAGGTGTAGGGAAATTCAGCCGAATCAAACATGAAACAGGCTGTTTATGCTAGAATCGTAACCTCATAAAAAATAAAAACAACGTCATTTTTAGCTGAGATTATCCGATGAAAAAAGAACACATTATGCAAAACGCTCCATCAGGCCGCTATCGCCTCATTCATGCAAGCGTAGCTTCCGCTTTAGCACTCATCAGTATTTCCGTTCAGGCAAATACGCAGCAATTTGCCCAAACTCCTTTTTACCTGCAAAACAAAACCGACGTCAGCGGCCAACCCAAAGTCAAACACAATATTATGTTTTTGATTGATGACTCGGGCAGTATGCAATGGAATGTACAAGGTAAGGAAACATCTGTACGGGCTGATAAAAGAATAACGATTACTAAGGAGGCCCTAAAATCGGTATTGAAAGAGTATGGCGAAAAACAACGATTCCAGTGGGGTTTGCAAACTCTGCATAACAATGGTCGTACTGATACTCCAGATGAGGGGGGCTTTACCGATGATTGGAAGGATGTTCAAAGGAGGGTAGATGGCATTGATCCTGGCCATGCTACGCCAATCACGCGCCGCTACTATGAAGTAGTCAAAAACTTTGTGATGCCCAATATCAAATACCGTTGTCAGAAGTCTTATGTGATTGTGATGTCGGACGGCGATGCCAATATGAGTTGTAGTAACCAGATTCCAGGTGAAGATCCTCGTTTATCTCGTAATACTAACTTCAACTACGATAGGGATTATTACTATTCAAACTATTACCGCGATATTGAACGTAGTGCGGGTACGTCTGCATACCAATATTTTGGTCCGTCTGAAGTGAAGGCTAATGATGATAGCTATGGGAAAGGTAAATTCTTTAATGGTGGAGGTCGTATCAAAGGATACTTTGATTTTCTACCTTATCAATATGATAATGATTTTGGCTTGCCTGAGAATGAAAAGAAATTGCTATGTCAATCTAGTAAATATAAGCATGAGTATGATCCTAATTATGGTAGGTATATGTGGGTAGCTGCAGGCGAAATTATTGTTCCTTATTGGGATAGGAACTATAAGGATGAAAAACGCGGTATGCGTTTCTTTAGCCAGACTTTGGCAGAAAAAGACATTAAAACAGCAAAAGACGGTTCAGATGCTGCGGGTAAGAGCTGGGATGGTGATCCAAGCGATCCCAAAAGCATAGATTACAGCAAGCAATTGGTTCAGACTTTTACTGTGGGTTTTGGTGAGGGGATCTCTGAAGTTGGGAGAGAGTATCTGGAAAAGGGTGCGAGCCGTCCAGACTGGTATTTTAATGCTGCGAAAAAAGAAGATTTGCTTGAAGCCTTTAAAACCATTGTCGACAATATTGAAAATGACAGCAAAAATACGAAATTTGAAGGAGTATCCTCTACTGCTCCGGCAACGACCAGTATGGGTATTCCCGATATGGCGGCAACGGTTCATTTGAATACCGGCTCTTGGAGTAGTCAATTGCGGTTTTATAAATTGAACCGTGATGGTACACCTATCAATACGACTGAGTTTGTTCAGCCATCATTTAATAACCGCCTTACTTTGGTTAATGACGGCAGTAAGACCTATTTCATCGATAGAGTTGCAGATAATGAGGCTTCAAATGCCGATTTTGGCATTTCAGACGGTAGTGCGAAAGATAAGTTGGAATGGAAAAATGCATTGCTGAAATGGACTGGCCGAGTAGGTAGTGATGAAACCATCAAAGCGGATGCAGAGACAAAAGGTTATAGCCAGTCTTATCGAATTCGTCCGACAGATTCTGCTGATTCAAGTAAAGATGAACGTAATTTAGGCGATATTTTAGATGGTTCGGTTGCAGCTATTGGCGATAAGCGCGACAACCGTCAAGAGTTTTTGGTCTCTGCTGCCAATGACGGCATGGTACATATTTTCCGTAATGGTACGCCTAGCAATCCTTATGACTTGAAACTCAGCTATATTCCGGCAGGCATGGAGCGCGAGGACGATCAAGGTCAAGCGACAACTTTGGGCAAGGTTCTGAAAGATATTGCACGCGATGGTTACGGCTCTGGCACGCCGCACCGTTATATGGTTAATGGTGGCTTTGTTCTCCGCCAAACACCTGATAAGCAAACCTTTATGTTTGGTGCGATGGGTCAAGGTGGACGCGGTGCGTATGCGTTGAATATTGGTGCGGTAGCTAACAGCGATCGTAGTGGTTGGAATACGACTGTGCCTTTGTTTGAAACAAAAAAAGGCTTTGACAATAAGCTGGGTTATACCATTGGTTCGACACAAATCGGCCGTGTTTCCATCAAACGCGATACCACTCCGGTCAATCTGGAATCGAATGTGCGTTATGCGGGCTTCTTGGCTAGCGGCTATCGTACTGAGGATGTGAACAGTGCCGACAATGAAACGGCTTTGTATGTTTATGATATGACAGGGAAAGAGGCAGGGACAAAAAATACTGGTACTAATGTTTCTTCTTCTAAAGCCGGCAAGCTCTTAGCTAGAATTCCTGCACCGAATGGCAAAGGCGGCCTCTCTACCCCTACTTTGGTAGACACCGATTTTGACGGTATTGTCGATATTGCCTATGCCGGCGACCGTTACGGCAATATGTTCCGCTTCGACTTGAGAGGTGAGACGCCGTCTGAATGGTCTGTGCAGATGATTTTCCAAGGTTCGGGTAATCAACCGATTACGTCTGCGCCTGCGGTATCGCGTCGCAGTAAGGATAAGTATGTTGTCATTTTTGGTACAGGTAGCGAGATTTACCATAGCGAGCTGGATGTAGCGACACAGAACAATGCGGTTTACGGCATCTATGACGATACTTCCAAAGAAGCTGTCTTGGCTAAAAGCGATGAGCTGACCGGTCAAACTGTCCAAGCGGACGGAGAATATATTTCTGTTACCAACAATAAGGTCAGCGAAGGCCAAAAAGGTTGGAAGCTGGCGTTGGGTTCGGGTGAGCGGGTAACTGTCAAACCGACGATGATTTTGCGTACAGCGGTGGTAACTATTCGCAAATACAAGCAGGAAGTCATACATACAAATTCTTCCAGTACCGATGTTTGTCTGCCCGACAGTACGTCCACACAAACGACTGCGAAAACGATTATTCTGGGCGTCAATGCGGAAAACGGCGGCCGTTTGGGTTTGCGTGATGCGCGTATTTCCAATAAAAACCGCCAATTCATCAGACGTGAAAACAACGGTCAAGTCTATTACGCCAGCGGTATGGTGTTTGACGGCGTGGTCAACTTTACTTATCTGAACGGCTCTAAGGCCGATGATTCTCCGGTAACCGCCGATGGCGATAGCGGTGGCACGGGTACGGATAAGGAGTTGAACGCTACGCCGAGCGTGCCAAACAATAAATGTTTTGCAACCAAAGGCGATCGCAGTCTCTTGTCTAACCAGCTGGTTAGCCTGGAAGTACAAGGCCGTACATGCGGACTCAAACGCATCAGCTGGCGTGAATTGTTCTTTTAATTGGTAAGGATTAAGCATCGAGGCCGTCTGAATTTTTTCAGACGGCCTTTTCTGTTGAGTGGTAGTAATTGAGAGATGCTGGATTAAAAAATGGAAAACTTTGTTTGTGGATATAACAAGCTTTGATCAAATTGAGAGCTTGGATAAAGTTAAATGACAGACTTAGGCTATTCTTTTTTAATTTTCTACTATTTGGCTAAGAAGTTAAAAGGCAGTCTGAAAAATATCTTTTCAGACGGCCTTTGATTTAAAAAGAGCTAATCAAGGAGCGCATTGTTAGATGCTGTTTTTAATAATTTTCCGCAGAGTGGATAGTTGCCGGCGGCTGACGGGCAGCGGGGTCGGAATATCGAGAATTTTAGCGCCCCATGTGGATGCGTATTCGTCGTTTTCGTCGTCGTCCAGTCGAATCAGGCTGTCGAGGGTGTGGCGGAAGACGAGGGCATTGCGATGGATGCGGATGACTTTGTCGCCCAGCAATTCTTCCCAGTAAACCAAGGTCTTCGGTAATTCGTAGCTGTGGCCGTCGCCGGTAAACAGATAGACGGTTTTGTGTTCCGCCATCAGGTAACGCGCCTGTTGCCATGGGATTTCAACCATGCGTTCGCGGTTGTACACTTTGAAATGGGTGAAACTGTCTGCTTTTTCGCGGTTTTTCTCGATGATGCGGTCAAGCGCGGTTTGCAGGCGGGTCATTTTGATCGGTTTGAGCAGATAGTCTGCGGCGGCCAGCTCAAACGCGCGCAGGGCGTGTTCTTCGTAGGCTGTGGTGAATACAATTTCCGGCTGGCGTTTGGCGGTACGCTTAATGCGTTCGACAAACTCGAGACCGTCGATTTCCGGCATGCCGATGTCGGCAAATACGATGTCGACTTCGTGGACACTCAGCCACTCCAATGCTGGCATGGCATGGTGAAAGACGTTGAGCAGTACGACATTGCACTCTTCCAATAATACACGTAAGCGTTCTGCTGCTAATACTTCGTCTTCTACAATAATGGCACTTGGCATAGCGGTATTCTTTTTGTTGTATCGTGGGAGATCTGCCGCGCTTTGTCATCCTCAATAACGCGTCAGCCGTATGTTGTTACAACCTTGAAATTATCAGTTTGTGACAATTTTAGGAAATTTTTAAAATATACATGATTTTTCGCTTCTTGGGCATGGTTTGGGATGAGTCGGAAGATTACTTACATAATTTTATGAAATATTGTAATACCCAGAGTAATTTTGTTGTAATCATGCTAATTCAGTCCGTGATAATGGACGATTTTGGGATTTTGTCCATTTGCCAGTGTGCCACCGCCCAATCGAGCAATTCCTGCGGACGGTTCATAGCAGGTGCATCGGGCAGGTTGAGGTAGGTTAGGACTTGGCGGAGAAGTTGTTCTTTTTGATTCAAATCCAAAGCCGGGGCAAGGGTTTGTTTCGACCATTTTTGCCCTTGGCTGTTGGTCAATAGGGGAAGGTGTGCGTAGGCCGGTGTGGGAACGCCGAGGCATTGTTGCAGATAGATTTGGCGTGGCGTGGAAACGAGCAAATCTTGACCGCGGACAATATGGGTTATGCCTTGGTCGGCATCGTCAGCAACCACGGCAAGCTGATATGCCCAATAGCCGTCGGCACGGAGCAGGACGAAATCGCCGATATCGTGTGCCAGATTTTGTGCGTAATGTCCGACAATGCCGTCTGAAAAACCGATCACGCGATCGGGAACTTGAATGCGCCATGCCGGAGTTTTGTTTTGCGTATCGGGTCTTTGCTGAGGATTGCGGCAACGGCCGTTATATACAAATCCGTCTGCGCCATGTGTTGCCGCCGCCTGCCAGTCTTTGCGGCTGCAATAGCAGGGATACACCAGCTCGGCTGCTTTGAGGTGGTCGAGGGTGTCTTGATATAGGTCGTAACGGCGGCTTTGATAGACGACTTCGCCATCCCACTCAAAGCCGAAGGCTTCAAGCGTGCGCAAAATGTCGGCGGCGGCGCCGGGCATTTCGCGCGGGGGGTCAAGGTCTTCAATGCGGACCAGCCATTTGCCCTGATGAGCGCGCGCGTCGGCATAGGAGGCGACGGCGGTCAGTAGGGAGCCGATATGAAGCAGGCCGGTAGGGCTGGGGGCGAAACGTCCTATATACATGGCAGGGTGGTTTTGTAGGGCAGGGGAAGTATGCCTGCACGGTATTCAAATCGTGATAGAAAAGGGCGTGCCGTACACGCCCGAATTTGGGTTTCAGACGGCCTGAGACTTTTCAAAATGATTTAAGTTTCTCGGCCGTCCGTTCAATCCGCTTAAGCCAAGGGAGCCAGTAGTTTGGCGAAAGCGTCTTCAAATTGTTTCAAACCGTCTTCCTGCAAACGAGTTGCCAAAGTTTCGACATCAATGCCGAGTTTCGCGGTTTCGGCAAGCTGCGCTTTGGCTTCGTCCACACCTTCGGTCAAAGTAGCTTTGGCGGTGCCGTGGTCGATAAAGGCTTTGAGTGTGGCATCGGGAACGGTGTTGACGGTATGGGCGCCAATCAGGCTATCAACGTACAACGTGTCAGGATAGGCAGGGTTTTTCACGCCTGTGGATGCCCACAAAAGTTGTACGCGGTTGGCACCTTTTTCGGCAAGTGCGGCAAATTCGCTGCTGCCGAAGTATTGCGCCCAATCTTGATAGGCGGCTTTGGCAAGCGCAATGGCGACTTTGCCTTTGAGGTGTTCGGGCAGGGTGGCGTCCAATGCGGCATCGACACGGGAAATAAAGAAACTGGCAACAACTTGGATATGGGAAATATCGTGTCCCGCCTCCAAACGTTTGGCAATGCCGTGAGCGTAGGCCGCATAGGCTTTGAGGGTTTGGGCACGGGAGAAAAGCAGGGTCAGGTTGACGCTGATGCCGTCTGAAACGAGGGTTTCGAGTGCTTCGATGCCTTCGTCGGTTGCCGGTACTTTAATCATGACGTTTTTACGGCCGATGGCGGCGTGCAGGCGGCGCGCTTCTTCAACCGTGCCTTGCGCGTCTTTGGACAATTCAGGTGAAACTTCGAGGCTGACGAAGCCGGTTTTACCGCCGGTGGATTCGTGTTCGGCAAGACATACGTCGCAGGCGGCTTGCACATCGGCAACCGCCATGGTTTCGTAGCGTTGTTTAGGGGTCAGGTCTTGCTGTTTGAGCGCGGCTACTTCATCGGCGTACAGGGCATCTCCGGCAAAGGCTTTTTGGAAAATGGCAGGATTGGAAGTTACGCCACACACGCCTTGCTTCAGCATTTCTGCCAATTCGCCGCTTTGTACCAGCGAACGGGAGAGATTGTCCAACCAGATTTGTTGTCCTAATGCTTTAACGTCCGATAAAATAGTCATCTCTGATTCCTTTTACATAATAGGTTTGTTTGTGAAGTGGCGGTAATGCTACGCCGATTCGATGAATTTGAACAGTTTACAGCCGATTAATTTGGGCAAAACAAACCTAAATTCAAGCACGAAAGGTGGCTTTGATGGCGGAAAACACACTTTATCTCGACTGGGCGCGTGATGTATTAGATACGGAAGCCGAAGGTTTGCGTGAAATTGCAGCGGCTTTGGATCATGATTTTGTCCGTGCGGCAGAAGCGTTGTTGCACTGCAAGGGCAGGGTCGTCATTACCGGCATGGGCAAGTCCGGACACATCGGCCGCAAAATGGCGGCAACCATGGCTTCGACAGGCACGCCTGCGTTTTTCGTCCATCCTGCCGAAGCGGCGCACGGCGATTTGGGCATGATTGTGGACCACGATGTCGTGGTTGCCATTTCCAATTCCGGAGAAAGCGATGAAATTGCAGCGATTATTCCGGCGTTGAAACGCAAAAACATCACGCTGATCTGCATTACCGCCCATCCGACTTCGACCATGGCGCGCCATGCCGATATCCATATTACCGCGGCGGTTTCCAAAGAAGCTTGTCCGCTCGGCCTTGCACCGACTTCCAGTACGACCGCCGTGATGGCCTTGGGCGATGCGCTGGCGGTGGTATTGCTGCAGGCTCGTGCGTTTACGCCGGACGATTTTGCTTTAAGCCATCCGGCCGGCAGCTTGGGCAAACGCCTGCTGCTGCGCGTGGCGGATATTATGCACAAAGACGAAGCCCTGCCAGCCGTTTTGTTGGGTACGCCGTTGAAAGAAGCCATTGTCCGCATGAGTGAAAAAGGCTTGGGCATGTTGGCGGTAACCGATGCCGAAGGCCGTCTGAAAGGCGTATTTACCGATGGCGATTTGCGCCGTCTGTTTCAAGAACGCGACAGCTTTGCCGGTTTGAAAGTGGACGACATCATGCACGCTTCGCCGAAAACCATTTCCGCCGACCGCCTTGCCACCGAAGCTCTGAAAGCCATGCAAAGCGGCCATGTGAACGGTTTGCTGGTGGTAGAAGAAAACGGCGTATTGATTGGTGCGCTGAATATGCACGATTTATTGATGGCACGAATTGTCTGAAACGACGGCAAAAACGTTTTCAGACGGCCTTATGTTAGAATAGGCCGTCTGAAATAAGGAAACCTTATGCAAAACCTCTCTTCCGACCTGCAACAACGCGCTTCAGGTATCAAACTGCTGATACTGGATGTAGACGGCGTTTTGACCGACGGCCGCATTTTTATCCGCGACAACGGCGAAGAAATCAAATCGTTCCACACTTTGGACGGACACGGTTTGAAAATGCTTCAGACCGGCGGCGTGCAAACGGCGATTATTACCGGCCGTGATGCGCCTTCCGTCGGTATCCGCGTGAAGCAGCTCGGTATCAACTATTACTTCAAAGGCATTCATGACAAACGTGCTGCCTACGCCCAATTACGCGAACAGGCCGGTGTGGAGGAGCATGAGTGCGCCTTTGTTGGCGACGATGTTGTCGATTTGCCCGTGATGGTGCGTTGCGGATTGGCGGTCGCCGTCCCTGAAGCGCATTGGTTTACTTTGCAATACGCCCATTATGTAACCCGACGATCCGGCGGCGCAGGCGCGGTGCGTGAAGTGTGCGATTTGATTATGCAGGCGCAAGGTACGCTTGAACCTGCTTTGAAAGAGTATGTACGATGAAAATCAGATGGCGTTACGGAATCGCCTTTCCGCTGGTGTTGGCCGTTTCACTCGGCGCATTGGCGGCGTGGCTCGGCCGCATCAGCGAAGTGCAGGTCGAAGAAGTCGTCCTCAATCCGAATGAGCCGCAATATTCGATGAAAGGCATCAACGGCAAACGTTTTGACCAAGAAGGCCGTCTGAAAGAAAACCTGAGCGCGGTCGATGCCATCCAATATCCGAATAGCGCGGATGTGCATTTGGACAAACCGCATCTTTCGTTTTACCGCGATGGCAGCCTGCTGTACGAAGTCGGCAGTGACAAAGCAGCGTACAATATTCAAAACAAGAAAGTCTTTTTTGAACAGAATGTTGTCTTGAACAAAGCGGCAGATGCCAAGCGTTTGGCCGGCATCGTCAAAACCGAACGCTTGAATGTCGATACCGAAGCGCAATACGCCCATACCGACAGTCCCGTTACTTTCCAATACGGACAGTCCGGCGGTCAGGCAAACGGCATGACTTATGACCACAAAACCGGTTTGCTGAATTTCCCTTCCAAAGTGAAAGCCACAATTTATGATACAAAAAATTTGTAAAACCTTAGCCCTTGTTGCCGTTTTTGCCGCCAGCCCGGCCTTTGCACTGCAAAGCGACAGCAAGCAGCCGATTCAAATCGAAGCCGACCAAGGCTCGCTTGACCAAAACAACCAAAGCACCACCTTTTCCGGTAACGTCATCATCAAACAAGGCACGCTCAATATCCGTGCCGGCAGCGTAACCGTTTCACGCAACGACAAAAGCGAGCAGTTGATGAAAGCCACCGGTTCGCCCGTCAAATTCAGCCAAGAGTTGGACGGCGGTAAAGGCGTGGTCAACGGCCAAGCCAATACCGTGACGTATTCTTCCGCAGCCAGTCTGGTTACCCTGACCGGTAATGCCAAAGTACAGCGCGGCGGCGATGTGGCCGAAGGTGCGGTCATTACCTACAACACCAAAACCGAGGTTTACACCATCAACGGCAGCGCCAAATCCGGTGTGAAATCCGCCGCCAAATCCGGCCGCGTCAGCGTGGTCATCCAGCCGTCCAGCACGCAGAAAAACAAATAAGAAAACACACAAAAAGGCCGTCTGAAAAAGGTTCAGACGGCCTGAGGTCAATATCGAAAGTCAACAGAATATGAGCGCAAACAACAGCCGTCTTGTGGTTCAAAACCTGCAAAAAAGTTTCAAAAAACGCCAAGTCGTCAAAAGCTTCTCCCTTGAAATCGAAAGCGGCGAAGTCATCGGCCTGCTCGGCCCCAACGGCGCGGGTAAGACCACCAGCTTTTACATGATAGTCGGCCTGATTGCCGCCGATGCAGGCAGCGTAATGTTGGACGGCCAAGAATTGCGCCACCTGCCCATTCACGAACGCGCCCGCCTCGGCGTTGGCTATCTGCCGCAGGAGGCCTCGATTTTCCGCAAAATGACCGTGGAACAAAATATCCGCGCCATTTTGGAAATCAGCATGAAGGACAAAAGCCGCATCGATGCCGAACTTGAAAAACTGTTGGCAGATTTGAATATTGAGCGCCTGCGCAACAACCCTGCGCCGTCCTTGTCCGGTGGCGAACGCCGCCGTGTCGAAATCGCGCGCGTGTTGGCCATGCAGCCGCGTTTCATTTTGTTGGACGAACCTTTTGCCGGCGTTGACCCGATTGCCGTCATCGATATTCAGAAAATCATCGAGTTCCTCAAATCACGCGGTATCGGCGTATTGATTACCGACCACAACGTGCGCGAAACCCTCAGCATCTGCGACCGTGCCTACATCATCAGCGACGGTACGGTATTGGCTTCAGGCAAGCCGGATGATTTAGTCAACAATGAACAAGTCCGTTCGGTTTATTTGGGTGAAAATTTCAAATATTGAATGCATATTTGACGGTATATGAGACCCTCATTTCAATTGAGGGCGGCTATAAATATTGGAATAATCACTAAAAATACAAATATAATACCGATAAACTAATCTTTCAGACGGCCTGCCGTATAAAGGCCGTCTGAAAAACTATCCATACATTTCGAATTAAACACTATGTCTTCACTCGTCCTTAAACTCAAACAGACCCAGCAGCTCAACCAGCGGCTGCAACAGTCTCTGCGCATCTTGCAGATGTCGGGTCTTGAGCTTGAGCGCGAAGTGGAAGACTGGTTGTCAGACAATCCTCTGCTTGAGCGTCCGGAAAGCGATGAATTTGCCGATAGCGGGCTCAACCGTGCGGTAACCATGCCGCGCGCAGGTCAGCAGTTGAGCGGCGACGATGCCGAAGATATTTGGAGCAACATCGCCGAAGAAGAGGATTTCAAACACTATCTGCATGCCCAAGTGTGCGAGCATCCGCTCTCGCAAGTGGAAGCGGCCTATGTTCACGTCTTGATTGATTTTTTGGACGAACAAGGCTACCTCACCGACAGCCTCGAAGAAATTATCGACCACACGCCGTTGGAATGGATGCTGGACGAAGAAGCCCTGCAAAACGCGCTGGATGTATTGCAAACCTTTGAGCCGCCCGGCGTGGCGGCGGCGGATTTGACCGAGTCGCTTATGTTGCAGTTAATGCGTTTGCCGGCTTCTCCTGCCCGACAAATGGCCGCGCATTTGGTGCAAAGTTCGCTTCAAGACTTAGGCAAAAACCGCAAACAAAACGTTCTGCGTTTCCGCAAACTTTATCCCGATACCGACAGCAAAACCATAGAAGCCGCGCTCGATATGATTGCCGGGCTCAATCCCTATCCAGCCTACGGCTTCGCCTCTGCCACGCCTACGCCTTATATTCAGCCTGACGTTTGGGTCAAAGAGGGCAAGGACGGCTGGGAAGTCATCAGCAACGAAGCGGCTTGGCCGAAGCTGCAGCTCAATCAGGAATATTGCGACCTGATGAAATCAGAGGAAGAGGGCGCACCGGAGTGGAAGGAAAAAATCAACGAAGCCAAGCAGCGCATTGATTCTTTGGAGCTGCGTAAAAGCACTGTCCTCCGCCTTGCCGAGTATATCGTCAAAAATCAGGAAGATTTTTTCATCTTCGGAGAAATCGGCCTGTCTCCCATGCTGATGAAAGATGCCGCCGCCGAATTGGGTTTGGCGGAAAGTACCATCTCGCGTGCCGCCAATCAGAAATATTTGTCTTGCCCGCGCGGCCTGTTTGCGTTACGCTATTTCTTCACACAGGCAGTCAATGCCGATGATGATGGCGAAGGGTTCAGCCAAGGCGCAATCAAAGCCGTATTGAGCCAGTTGATTGAAAGTGAAGACAGCAGCAAACCCTATTCGGACGAGACCCTCGTCAAATTATTAAAACAACGCGGCATTGAAATTGCCAGACGTACAGTTGCTAAATATAGAGAATCATTAGACATCCCACCGGCACACAAACGAAAATTTACCGAGTAGATATATTCCGATCCGTTTTGACGGACTAACCAACCGAAGGAGCTGTATCATGAATCTGAAAATCACCGGTCTGAATTTTGATGTTACCGAAGCCATCAAAAACTACGTTTCCGACAAGTTGGCACGAATCAGTCGCCACGCCGACAACATCATTTCCGTGACCATCACGCTCTCGGTGGAAAAAGTCAGTCAAAAAGCCGAAGCCGATGTCCATCTGGCAGGCAAAGATTTGCACGTTGAAGCGATTGAACAGGATATGTACGCCGCAATTGATGTTTTGATGGACAAGCTCGACCGCGCTGTTTTGAAACATAAAGAAAAAAGCGGCGATGTCCGCAGTACTGTCAAACCTGCTGCCGAATAAAGCTTTTGTATGATAAAGGCCGTCTGAATATTCAGACGGCCTTTTGTTTTACTAGAAGTTTTAGACTGGCAATCTAGTTACTCACTTTTTGACCATTCCACGGTGCCACTTTAAACAGCAGCAACATACCCGGTATGCCCAAAGCGAAACACAGCCAGTAGAAATTGAAGTAACCCATCGCTTCAATCAGATAGCCTGCCGTTGCATTCATGAATGTACGCGGTACGGCAGATAGGCTTGTAAAAAGGGCTAATTGTGTTGCCGTAAATGCCGTATTGGCTTGTTGCGCCATATACGAGACAAACGCTGCTGTGCCTAAGCCGACGCCGATTGCTTCAGCCGCAATTACAACCGCTAAAAAGATTCGTTCCGATGCACCGACATGGTCAAAATGTCCGAAGCTTGCCAGCCATGCAAAGCCTAAAATGGTGACCCACTGTATCAAACCGAATAACCACAGAGCACGATTAACCCCAAGTTTGGTGATCCAAATGCCACCGATAACGCCAAAAATTACAGCCGGCCATAAACCTGCGTTTTTTCCAATCAGACCAATATCAGTTTTAGAGAAGCCCATATCGAGATAAAACGGCTGAGCCAAAGCAGTTGCCATGCTGTCGCCCAGTTTATACAGCAAGATGAACGCCAAAATAGTCAAAGCCTGCTTCACACTCTGGCGGGTAAAGAAATCGTGAAATGGTTCGATAACGGTTTCTTTTAAGCCTTTGGTTTCAAGAGTTGAGTGATCTGGCTCGCGTGCTATGAACAAGGTCGCAAGTAAACCTGGGATCATAAACAGGGAAGTAATGATGAAGACGGTTGACCAAGGTAATCTGTCGGCCAAAATCAGACTTAATGAGGCCGGAATTAATGAAGAAATACGGTAGGCATTCACATACAGCGAGTTGCCTAATACCAATTCTTCATCTGACAGTACTTCGCGTCGGAATGCATCAATCACAATATCTTGACTGGCGGAGAAGAATGCTGTAGCACAAGCTAAGCCTAAGATGATGGATAAATGCTCTTGTGGTCGGACAAATGCATAGGAAGCCAAAAGCAATAGGAGTGCTATTTGGGTAATCAGCATCCAACTGCGCCGTAAACCTAAAAATGGTAGGCGTACGGTGTCCAAAAGAGGTGACCAGATGAATTTCCAAGTGTAGGGGAAACCAATCAATGCAAATAGGCCAATGGTTTTCAAATCAATGTGTTCGCTACGCAGCCATGCTGGAATCAGGCTGTATAGAAAATAAAGCGGCAACCCCGAAGTGAAGCCTGTAAAGATACAAATCAGCATACTGCGCGAGAAAATCTTGCGCCAAGTGCTGGTTTGGGGTGCGGTGGTCATAGTGGAATCAATAAAAAAGAAAAGGGATATTGTAGCAAAGATGGGGGATATGGCGAATGAGCTTCTGCTATCTTTATTGAATAAAGGCCGTCTGAAACTTTGACAAATTAAGTTTCAGACGGCCTTTTGTTGGAACAACTGGTTTGGCGGGCAACGGAGACTTCAGGACGGAAGAAGGGTTGCTTGGGTGTATTTATAAAATTGAAGTTAAGAAAGTTTCAGACGACCCCTAGAGATCGTTTGAACGATGAGAAATATCAGTGGTAATTTGTGCCGTCAGTGTAGCCGTTTCCTGATTTGTCCACAGCAAAAGCAGAAATCGGACCGACCGTTACTGTCCCTTTAGGCTGAGTTTCTTGGTAATACTCATATGCTGCAACACCCATACCAGTTGCAGCACCAACAGCAGCACCAATTGTGCCACCGACCATAATAGCTGGTCCGGCAGGAATACTGCCAAAAGCTATACCGACACCAGACCAATACCTGCACCAATTGATCCTCCTATTTATGCACCATTTGCTCCTCCTTGAAGGATTCTCTCTCCTAAGCCTCCTCCATAAATTAGTTCCAGATCCTCAATGGATAGTTCAATCATGTTATTTTTCCTTTTCAAAAAAATTAGATGTAGAATATTGAGTTAATACACCCAATATGGAAAAAATAATAAAAGCATGAATATAAATCATAAAATCAACATTATCTCCTTGGTAGCTTTCATAAATAAAAACGATTGGTATTGATATACAAATTAAAATGTACAGGTACTTTGAAATTACCAGTAACTTATACACAAATTTTGATTTCATAGCCTAGTCTTTCATTTGAATAAAATCTACCCTAATCAACTTTCCAACCAACTTCCTAACTTCTTCATGCTTTCCCTGATTGAAGTTAACCAGTAGATTTTTCAACAATATGTATATTATGTTAAATAATAAATGGTAATTGTCACATTCAAATATTAAGGATAACCTACTTTGAAACTATATCGCTTTGATGCGTAATTCTATAAAAAACATTGAATTTTCATGTTTTCTATTTATCCAGTATTTTGGAGTTGATAAGTGAGAGCAAAAAACTTTGGAAATCTACGATTCTCCTTCCAACACCTCATCATTTCTCTAGAGAATTTAGGCAAAGGCGATATTGATAACTCATTTCATTAAATGGAACTAAATGAGAATGATTTATTTATAAAATCCTTTTAAATTAATGGGTTACAATAAAAATTGATAAAATAAAATTGACTATTCTCAATAAAATGAGTAAAATTCATCCGCAAATACAAATTTTGTATTGTGATACATCTATTAACCGCATTAAGAAAAGGAGTTAGTTATGCTAAGTAAGTCAATTACAGCAAAATTAAACGAACAAATTAATCTCGAGTTGTATTCATCAAATGTCTATTTGCAAATGAGTGCATGGTGCCATAAACATGGTTATGAAGGCGCTGCAGCATTTTTACTTCGTCATGCCGATGAAGAATTGGAACATATGCAAAAGTTGTTTACTTATGTGAGCGAAACCAGTGGAATGCCTTTGTTAGGTAAAATTGACGCCCCTAAACACGATTACGCTTCATTAAAAGAAGTTTTTGAAACAACACTTGAACACGAAAAACTAGTGACATCTAAAATTAATGAGTTAGTTGAGAGTACTTTTGCAGAAAAGGATTACTCTACTTTTAACTTCTTACAATGGTATGTAGCTGAACAGCATGAAGAAGAAAAATTATTTAACAGTATTGTTGATAAATTCAAACTTCTTGGTGAAAGTGGTACAGCGCTCTACTACATTGATCGTGAATTAAAAACTTTATAAGAATAGGAGAAATAAAATGTTATCAAATAGCGTGATTAAACTATTAAATGATCAAATGAATTTAGAGTTTTATTCTTCTAACTTATATTTACAAATGAGCGCCTGGTGCGAACAACAAGGTTTCGAAGGAGCTGCAAAATTTTTATCAGAGCATGCGGCTGAGGAAATGCAGCATATGCGTAAACTCTTCACTTATTTAAATGAGACCGGCGCATTGGCTATCATCACACAAATTGATGAACCACCTCATCAATTTTCATCATTGAAACAAGTACTTGAATTAACTTATGAACATGAAAAGTTAATTACCTCTAAAATCAATGAATTAGTTGGTAGAACTTTTGAAGAGAAAGACTACTCTGCCTTTAACTTCTTACAATGGTATGTGGCTGAACAACATGAAGAAGAAAAATTATTCAGTGGAATTTTGGATAAATTAAATCTTCTTGGTGAAGATGGTAAAGGTTTGTTCTTAGTTGATAAAGATTTAGGCGCATTAACAACAAACAACTAATCAAGTCTGATGAAAAAGGCTAAGTCATTATCGATTTAGCCTTTTTTTATATCAAAATCTAGCTACTTTTGTCTAAAAGTGCGGTGCTTTAACGGTTCATTCTTACCGCCGATTAGGTTTTGAAATGCCCGTAAGACAGGCAGATATGCTTGTCTTACGGATATTTTATTTTCAGACGGCCTTCGATGCTGCGTTGCAGTTGCGGTAGAAGGCAATCAGACCGTTGGTGGAGCTGTCGTGTGCCGGGGTGCCGCGTTCGAGTTCGGGTTCGATGGTTTTGGCCAGCTCTTTACCGTATTCCACGCCCCATTGGTCGAAGGGGTTGATACGCCAAATTACGCCCTGAACGAAGGTGCGGTGTTCGTAGGCTGCCATCAGCATGCCGAGGTTGAAAGGTGTCAGGCTGTCGATGAGCAAGCTGTTACTCGGACGGTTGCCGGGGAATTCTTTTTGCGGCGCAAGACGGTCGCGTTCGTCTTGGGGCAGTGCGGCCAATTCGACTTGTACTTCGTCTAAGGTCTTGCCTTTCATCAGCGCTTCGGCTTGGGCGAAGGCATTGGCAACGGTAAAGCGGTGTTGGCGGTGGTTGCCGTAGATTGTGGTCATGGGGACGATGAAATCAACGGGAATCAGACGCGTACCTTGGTGCAGAAGCTGGAAGTAGGCATGTTGGCAGTTGACGCCTTCATCGCCGAAGACAATGCCGCCGGTGGTGCAGGAAACGGGTTGGCCGTCTGAAGTACGCTGTTTGCCGAGGCTTTCCATATCGAGCTGGTTGAGCCATGGGGTAAAGAGGCGCATATTGTGGCTGTATGGGACAACGGTTTGGCCGTCTGAATGTTGGAAGTTGTTGTACCAAACATTGATGAGTGCCATCAGGACGGGAATGTTGCGGCGGAATGGGGCCTCGAAGAAATGGGTGTCCATCGCGTGTGCGCCGGCAAGCATTTTGCGGAATGCTTTTTCGCCGACTGCAACCATCAGCGGCAGGCCGATAGGCGACCAGACGGAATAGCGGCCGCCGACCCAGTCGGACATAGCAAAGACTTTGTCGGGGGAGATACCGAAATTTTGGGCTGCGGCCACATCGGCGGAAATGGCGCAGAAGTGGCGGTAGATGCCGGAATCAGGCAAACCTGCATCACGGTACCAAGTACGCGCCGCATAGGCATTGAGCAGGGTTTCTGGTGTGCGGAATGATTTACTGGCAATGCTGAATACGGTGGTTTCGGGGTTGAGACCGAGAAGGGTTTGGGTCAGGTCGGCATCATCGGAGTTGCTGACAAAGTGGACGCGGATGTTCTGCCAATAGGGTTGCAGCGCCTGTGTGGCCATGCGCGGGCCTAAATCGGAGCCGCCGATGCCGATGTGAACCAGGTCGGTAATCGGTTTGCCGGTAATGCCTGCGTGGGTGCCGTCTAAAAGTTGGCGTGCGAACTCGAGTGCGCGGTTGAGTTCGTGATGAACATTGGGCACGATGTTTTCGCCGTCAACGTAAACAGGTTTGGCATTGGCAGGCAGGCGCAGAGCAGTGTGGAGAACGGCGCGGTGTTCGCTGGTGTTGATTTTTTCACCGCTGCTCATGGCCTGCATATATTGTGGCAAATCGGCTGCTTCGGCCAGTTGGCACAATAAATCAAGGGTATTTTCATCCAGACGGTTTTTGCTGTAATCAAATAACAAACCGTGCAGAATTTCGTGCATATTGTTGAAACGTTCGGCATCTGCAGCGAAACGTTCGCGCAGGGTAACGTGTTGCGTATCGGCATGATGGGCTTCCAAGGCCTGCCATGCGTCTGAGTATGCGGTCATCTCGTTTCCTTAGTATGTAACGGTAAAATAAGCAGGATAGATAGGTATTTCCTGCTTTTTTGTAGTGGCTTGTAGTTTAACAAATTTGAACAGGTTTTGGGAGGTGGCGGGGGTGTTTTTGTTTAAGAAATGTATGCAAAATGAAAAAGAAATGATTGATTATCATCAAGTTTCTGTAAAAAAAAGGGGTATGACACCGATGTCTGCTGTGTTATCCTATGTAACATTATTGAAATCTTGTCGGGACGGGTCCGTAAGATGGCTACAATTTATGATGTCGCTGCTTATGCCGGGGTATCTCCCAAGACGGTCAGCCGGGTGATTAACGGCGATGCGCCGGTCAGTGATAAAACCCGTTCTAAAGTAGAAACAGCGATTGCTGCTTTGGGCTATATCCCGTCTTCTGCGGCGCGGATTATGCGGTCACACCGTTCCGGCTTGGTCGGTCTGATTACCGGCGCCATTTCGCGGACAGGCGAGAATACGGGCGGACACGGCATACCGGATATGTTCTTGATTAAGGGCATTCAGCAGCAGATTCGTGCACAAGGCAAGATTTTGATGATTGCCGACATCGACAACAAGCCAGGGCAGCCCGGTCAGATGGAGCCGCTGATCCGTACCTTTATGGAGCATCGTGCCGAGGGGATTTTATATGTGGCCGGTTTCCATCAGGAAGTATTGCTGCCGGAAGTGCCCAACCGTTGCCCGATGGTGTTGGTCAACTGTTTCGATTTGGCAGGTACGCCGTCGGTTTTGCCGGACGATGAAGCAGGGCAGTATGGCTTGGTGCGCCGGATTATCCAAAGCGGACACAAACGGATTGCTTATGTGACTTTGCAGCCGGGCGTGGAAGCGACGAGATTGAGATTGGCCGGATACCGCCGTGCTTTGGCTGATGCGGATATTGTCTTCGATCCTGATTTGGTGCAAACTGGTTATCCTGACTTTAGCAATGACAGCGGATCTTTGATTTCGGCTATTTTGAAACTGTTGTCTTTGCCGATTCCGCCGACGGTAATTTGCTGCGGCAACGATGAAATGGCAGTACGCGTGTACGGGATTTTGAGGACGCGCGGCGTGCGGGTTCCCAAGCAAGTCTCTGTTGCCGGATATGATAACCACAGCGCGATTGCGGAGACGCTGTTTCCGCCGTTGACCAGTACCGAACTGCCGTATCTGCGTATGGGCGCGATGGCTGCGGATTTGCTGTTCCAATACATCGAACATCCGACCGGTGCGGTTCAGCCAGTCAAGGTCGTTGGGGAAACCATCTGGCGTCAGTCTGTGATTAATAAATAGTTTCAGACGGCCTGAAAATAAGCTTTAAACAACACAAACACACATCAAAATAAGATTCATGTAAACGGTCAAAATAAAGGCCGTCTGAAAACGGAGTTGCCTCAGTAAAAAGGGCAGCCCAAATATAATAAAAGCGTCATACCGCTGAAATTGGAGTTTGTTGTTTCCATAGTTTATTACCCAGGAGTAGCCTTCCTATGAAAATCTCCCCACAAGTGGCGATGACACTTCGCCAGATTATGCTGATGAACTTCGGTTTCTTCGGTATTCAATATAGCTTCGGGTTGCAGCAAACTGCAATTAATCCGATTTTCAGTTTTCTTCATGCCGACCCGAGCCAATTGCCGATTTTGAATATGGCAGGCCCGATTACCGGTTTGCTGGTACAGCCGATGATTGGTGCGATGAGTGACCGCACTTGGGTGCCGGGATTGGGCCGCCGCCGTCCGTATTTCTTGATCGGCGCCATCGGTTGCAGCCTCTGCCTCTTTATCTATCCGCACGTTACCGCCTTGTGGGTGGCCGTATTGCTGCTGTGGCTCTTGGACATCAGTAACAACACGGCAATGGAACCTTTCCGTGCCTTTATTGCCGATACCGTTCCTGAACACCAGCAATCCACCGGTTTCTTGATGCAGTCCGTGTTTACCGGTTTGGGTATTACCCTGGCCAACGTTTCCCTCTACATCTTCCAACAAATCGGCTGGTTGCAACAAACCTCCGAAGCGGGCATTCCGTATTGGGTATTCGGTTCGTTTTATATTGGTGCGGTCTGCTCCATCGGTTCGGTTTTGGTTACCGTTTTATCAACGGCCGAACGCGAGCCCAGCCCTGAAGAAATGGCGGCCATTAAAGCCCAGCCGAGCGGTCCGGCCCATGCTGTTAAAGATATTGTCGTTGCCGTGCGCGAAATGCCGACTGCCCTGTGGCAACTGGCCTTGGTGTATCTCTTCCAATGGTACGCGCTCTTCATCTACTGGCAATATATTTCCCACAGTATCGTCCAATCCGTCTGGGATTCGACCGTTGAAAATACCGAAGCGTATAGCCAAGCGGTTGCATGGACCGGCCTGGTAAACGGTTTTTACAACGTGGTAACCTTTATCTCCGCTTTCGGCCTGATGTGGATGGCGCGCAAATACGCCGCCAAATATGTTCACGCCTTTGCCGTAACCCTTGCCGCGCTGGCATTGCTTACCATTCCGCACATCGGTAATAAATACCTGATGTTTGCGCCGATGATTGGTTTCGGTGTCGGTTGGGCAAGTATGATGGGCGTGCCGTTTATGATTGTGGTCGGCTCTATCCCTAAAGAACGTTACGGCGTGTACATGGGTATTGTGAACATGATGATTGTGATTCCAATGCTGATTGAAACCGTATCTTTCGGCTGGGTGTACAGAACTTTCTTGGGTTCAAACCCTGCCAACGCGATGACTTTTGCCGGTGTTTTCCTGGCCATTGCCGCAGCGGTGACCTTAACCATTAAAACTGCGGCCAAACCGGCTACTGCAGAATAACGAAGTTTTGATTTAAAACCAAAATGAAAAGGCCGTCTGAAACATGAAATGGTTTCAGACGGCCTTTTTGGCAGAAACGGATTCCATTTGCTGACCTGATTCGGCAAGCCTTATTGTCGTTGCACTACCGTTCATCACTCAAATTGGCTATGACTACCGATTTTGCTTTACAATATCCTCCTTTAATTTATTTCGTTTTACCATCCTGATGACAGAACACATTTCCGCTCCAAGCCCATCTCCTATCGGCGAAGACTACCTGCTGTTAGGTCAATACGCCGAACGCGCCTATCTCGAATACGCCATGAGCGTGGTCAAAGGCCGCGCGCTGCCTGAAGTTTCAGACGGCCAAAAGCCTGTACAACGGCGTATTTTGTTTGCCATGCGCGATATGGGTTTGACGGCGGGGGCGAAGCCGGTGAAATCGGCGCGCGTGGTCGGCGAAATTTTGGGTAAATACCACCCGCACGGCGACAGTTCCGCCTATGAAGCGATGGTGCGAATGGCGCAGGATTTTACCTTGCGCTATCCCTTAATCGACGGCATCGGCAACTTCGGTTCGCGCGACGGCGACGGAGCGGCGGCGATGCGTTACACCGAAGCGCGACTGACGCCGATTGCGGAATTGCTGTTGTCCGAAATCAATCAGGGGACGGTAGATTTTGTGCCGAACTACGACGGCGCGTTTGACGAGCCGCTGCACCTGCCCGCCCGTTTGCCTATGGTGTTGCTCAACGGCGCGTCGGGCATTGCGGTGGGCATGGCGACCGAAATTCCGTCGCACAATTTGAACGAAGTCACGCAGGCGGCGATTGCGCTGTTAAAAAAACCGTCGCTGGAAACCGCCGACCTGATGCAATATATCCCTGCGCCCGACTTTGCCGGCGGCGGTCAAATCATTACGCCGGCGGATGAATTGCGCCGGATTTACGAAACCGGTAAAGGCAGTGTGCGCGTGCGTGCACGTTACGAAATCGAGAAGCTGGCGCGCGGGCAATGGCGCGTGATTGTGACCGAGCTGCCGCCGAACGCCAATTCCGCCAAAATCCTTGCCGAAATCGAAGAACAAACCAACCCGAAACCGAAAGCGGGAAAAAAGCAGCTCAACCAAGACCAGCTCAACACCAAAAAGCTGATGCTGGATTTAATCGACCGCGTGCGCGACGAGTCAGACGGCGAACATCCTGTGCGTCTTGTATTTGAACCAAAATCCAGCCGCATCGATACGGATACTTTCATCAACACGCTGATGGCGCAGACTTCTCTGGAAGGCAATGTGTCCATGAACTTGGTAATGATGGGTTTGGACAACCGCCCTGCGCAGAAAAACCTGAAAACGATTTTGCAGGAATGGTTGGATTTCCGCGTCGTTACCGTAACACGCCGTCTGAAATTCCGTTTGAGTCAAGTGGAAAAACGGTTGCACATCCTCGAAGGCCGTCTGAAAGTCTTTCTGCACATTGACGAAGTGATTAAAGTCATTCGTGAATCAGATGATCCGAAAGCCGATTTAATGGCGGCGTTCGGGCTGACCGAAATCCAAGCCGAAGACATTTTGGAAATCCGCCTGCGTCAGTTGGCGCGTTTGGAAGGTTTCAAACTCGAAAAAGAATTGAACGAGTTGCGCGAAGAACAAGGTCGTCTGAATATTCTTTTGGGCGACGAAAACGAAAAACGTAAGCTAATTATCAAAGAGATGCAGGCGGACATGAAGCAGTTTGGTGACGCGCGCCGCACGCTGGTGGAAGAGGCCGGACGCGCCGTGCTGACACAAACCACCGCCGACGAACCCATCACGCTGATTCTGTCGGAAAAAGGCTGGATACGCAGCCGTGCCGGACACAACCTTGATTTGAGCCAAACCGCGTTCAAAGAAGGCGACCGCCTCAAGCAAACCATCGAAGGCCGCACGGTTTTACCCGTCGTCATCCTGGATTCATTGGGCAGAACCTATACGCTTGATGCCGCCGAAATCCCCGGCGGACGCGGCGACGGCGTGCCGGTTTCATCCTTAATCGAGCTGCAAAACGGCGCGAAACCCGTCGCCATGCTCACTGGTCAGCCCGAACAGCATTACTTGCTTTCAGGCAGCGGCGGCTACGGCTTTATCACCAAGTTGGCCGATATGATCGGACGCGTGAAAGCGGGTAAAGTGATCATGACCGTGGACAGCGGCGAAACCGTCCTGCCGCCGGTTGCCGTCTATGCTTCTTCGCTGATCAATCCCGACTGCAAAGTCGTACTGGCCAGCAGCGACCACCGTCTCTTGGCGTTTTCCATCGGCGAACTCAAAGTCATGCCTAAAGGCCGCGGTTTGCAGCTGATGTCGTTGGCTGAGGGTGCATCTTTGGAACACATTATGGTGACGACCTCTCCTGAGTTTACCGTTGTATCGGTCGGCCGACGCGGCGCAGAACATCAGGAAAAACTGCGTATTGCCGATATTGACGGCAAACGCGGTAAAAAAGGCAAGGTATTGGAAATATCAGGCCGTCTGAAAAGTTTGTCCTGAAACAAGAACAAATATATCTAAATAAATTAAATTTATACGACATTGCATGATAATAAAAAAGGTTCACTTATGAACAGAGCCAATCTTCAAGAACTGGGTAATCTGAGGGAGCGGATTCCCGGTGTAATCAACATTGCCCGAATAGCCATCGTCTTGCCGCTTTTGGTTTTGCACGCGTTCGGCAGCTACACGGGTGGCAACCTGATTGGCGTTTCGTTGCCGGCCGTTGAGTTTTATATCTGGGTAACGCTGTATTTCTTCCTGATTATGCTCTCCGTGCTCCGCCCGGGCTGGCAGTGGCAGTCTTTGGATTTGCCCAATGCCAGTGCCGTGGTCGACATCACCATGATGATGGTTTTGGTGTATATCTCCGGCGGTACGGCTTCTGGTTTCGGAATTTTGGTTTTGCCGTTTGTCGCCACGTCGTGTCTGCTCAGTTATGGCCACTATCCTATGCTGTATGCAGGCTATACGGCAATGTTGTTTATTTTGAACCTGTTTTTAGACGGCAGTATGCGTTTCGATTCATTTAATTGGGATGCAAAATCAGTGGCGAATTCTTTGATGCTGATCGGCGCCAGCTATCTGGTGGCGATGCTGACCTCGTTTGCCGCCCGTTATCTGGAGCAGGCCACAGAGTCCGCCAGCCGCCATCAACTGGCCTACCGCCGTATCAGCGGCTTGAACCATTTGGTTTTGAACCGCGTACAGGAAGCGGTTGTGGTGATTGATGCGACCCAACGCGTGTGGCTGTTTAACAAACAGGCAAAAATCTATTTCCCCAGCCTGATTATCGATCAGCAGGAAATCGTGTTCGGCGAACTGGTGGCTCGCTGGCAGCGTCAACCCGACAAACCTTTTGAAACCGATATCCATATTTTCCAACACGCCATGCACGTCCGAGCCGTTCCGCTGATTCAGGAGCAAACCGAGCTGCTGATGTTGTACGTCCGCTCATTGCGTGAAGTGGCTGCGGAGGCCATGTCCACCAAGCTGACTTCGCTCGGACAGTTGACTGCCAACCTCGCCCACGAAATCCGCAACCCGATGTCCGCCATCCGTCATGCCAGCGATTTGTTGCAGGAAGGCGATGAGGCAGATCCGCTCAAGGCCAAGCTCTACAACATCATCGACAGCAATATCCAACGTATCGACAAGATGTTGGAAGACGTATCCCTGCTTAACAAACGAGACAACATCAGCCGCCAGCCGATTAATCTGATGAAATTCTGGTTAGAGTTCAAGCAGGAATTTACCTTGAATAATCCCGATGCCATCGGTTGTCTGCGTATGAATATGGACGGCAACAATCTGACCGTATTGGTTGACCCCATGCATTTGCAGCAAGTGATGTGGAACTTGTGCAACAACGCTTGGAGACACAGCCGTCAGGACGAAAACGCCATTACCGTCCTTATCCGTTCAAGCGGCAGGATGCATATTTCCATCGTCGTGGCGGACAACGGCAAAGGCGTGCCGCCCGATGTACGAAATCATTTGTTCGAGCCGTTTTACACCACCGAAAAACAAGGCACCGGCTTGGGGCTTTACGTCGCACGCGAGTTGGCACACGCCAATATGGGGCAGCTGCATTATCACCCTGAAATGAACGGGTTTGAATTGATTTTACCGAAGGAGCAAGCGCAGGATGAATAAATTGCAAGAGCCGGTTTTGGTTGTCGATGACGAGGCAGACATCCGCGACCTGATGGAAATGACCCTGATGAAAATGGGTCTGCACGTCGATACTGCGGCTGGTGTTGAAGAGGCTAAAGACAAGCTGGACAACAACGATTATTCGCTGGTGTTGACCGATATGCGTATGCCTGACGGCTCCGGCCTCGAGGTTGTCCAATACATCGATGAACTGATGCTCGATACGCCCGTCGCCGTGATTACGGCTTTCGGCAATGCCGACCAAGCTGTTGAAGCCTTGAAAGCAGGGGCGTTTGATTATCTGCAAAAACCGATTACGCTGTCGCAGTTGCGTTCATTGGTTAAATCGGCAGTGTCGGTTTCAGACAATACTGCCGAACCCACGCCGTCTGAAAAAGTCAAATCGCAGCCTGCGCCTGTTTCTGCCGCCCTGTATAAACCCGAACCTCAGCCGGCTAAGCCTGTCGTTACGCCTCCTAAGAGCGTACAGAGTGAATTTAACCGGCCTTTGACTGTTCCGGAAGGGCTCAATTCCTTAAAAGAGCGTTTTTCGGCCGGCAGCATCAATCCTGCTTTGCAACAAGACGCACCTGTATTGGAAGGCGAGGACGATATGCCGCGCCTGTTGGGTACTTCGCCGCAAATGGTCGAAGTACGCCACCTGATTCGCAGATTGGCCCGCAGCCTTGTTCCTGTTTATATCTCCGGTGAATCCGGTACGGGTAAAGAGCAGGCGGCGCGCACGATTCACGAGCTGTCCGACCGCGCCGACAAACCATTTATTGCCGTCAACTGCGGTGCCATTCCTGAAAACCTGATGGAAAGCGAATTTTTCGGCTACAAAAAAGGCAGCTTTACCGGTGCGGATCAAGACCGTTTAGGTTTTTTCCAACACGCTGACGGCGGCACTTTGTTCCTTGATGAAGTTGCCGATTTGCCACTTGCCATGCAGGTCAAACTCCTGCGCGCCATTCAAGAAAAAGCCGTGCGTCGTATCGGCGATGCGCGGGAAACCTTTGTGGATGTGCGCATTATTTGTGCGACCCATAAAAACCTCGAAGCTTTGGTTGAAAGCGGCGCATTCCGTCAGGACTTGTATTACCGCCTCAACGTAGTCTCTCTGCATATGCCGCCTTTACGCGAAATGCGCGAAGACTTGGGCGCGCTGATTCTGTATCTGCTGTATAAACACCGTCACGGCAATCAAACCTACAAACTCAGCCCGAAAGCCCAAGAAGCCCTGTTGCATTACAGCTATCCCGGCAACTTCCGTGAGTTGGAAAACATCCTCGAACGCGCCGTTGCGCTAACGGTAGGCCAAGTGATACAAGTGGACGACTTGCAGATTCAAAATGCTCCGCAGGTTAAGGCAGAACGCAGCGGCTTCTCTTTTGACGATATTGCCGAACCCGACGCGCGTGAAACTACGCTCAATCACAGTCCCATTCCACCGTTTGATCCACGCACCATGCAGATACAGGATTACCTCGACCAAGTGGAACGCAGCATCATCGAGCAGGCTTTGCAGCAAACCCGTTACAACCGTACCCAAGCCGCCAAGCTTTTGGGCATCAGCTTCCGCTCTATGCGCTACCGTATGGAACGCTTGGACATCAATTAAAACGTTCAGACGGCCTGAGTTTTCAAGGCCGTCTGAAACATAAGCCTTATGTACAAGATTTATTTTGACGAAACCGCATCTACCGAACTTCGCAGCCTTGCTGCACCTTTCGGGCTGACCGTTATTGATCGGCAGCCTGAAGAAGGCAGTTTCCTTATCGCTGACGAAAGCGGCATCAGTTTGTGCCGCGCCGGTGAAAAAGGCCGTGTTCGCGTTGATTTTGATGGCGGTGCCGCCCATTATCGGCGCACTAAAGGTGGAGGCGAGTTGATTGCCAAAGCCGTCAACCATACTGCGCAACCGACTGTCTGGGACGCTACCGGCGGACTGGGGCGCGACAGTTTTGTGCTTGCCTCGTTGGGCTTGAATGTACAAACTTTTGAACAAAATCCTGCTGTTGCCTGTCTACTTTCAGACGGCCTCAACAGGGCAGGGCAAAGTGAAGAGACACGGGAGATTGCCCAGCGAATTATTTTGCACTTCGGCAATGCCGTTGATTTAATGCAGGAATTGTCCACGCAAAACGGCAGCCCCGATGTGGTGTACCTCGACCCGATGTATCCGGAGCGTCGCAAAACCGCCGCTGTGAAAAAAGAAATGGCTTACTTTCACGATTTGGTCGGTGCGGCACAAGACGAAGCCGAGCTTCTGAACGTTGCATTGAATACCGCCAAAAAGCGCATTGTCGTCAAACGCCCGCGCTTGGGTGAATTTCTCGATAGGCGCAAACCTGCTTATCAATATACAGGCAAAAGCACGCGTTTTGACGTTTACCTTCCGACAAGGCCGTCTGAAGACTAAAAGCAAACTTGCAACATATCAAAAGAAACCGCCGGCGTTATCAGCGCGGCGGCAAAGTGTGATATAAATACCCTTTCCCAAACTTCATTGGAGCAAACTATCATGGAATTAGTATTCATCCGTCACGGACAAAGCGAATGGAACGCGAAAAACCTTTTCACCGGCTGGCGCGACGTCAAGCTGAGCGAGCAAGGTTTGGCAGAAGCCGCAGCAGCAGGTAAAAAGCTGAAAGAGAAAGGCTACGAGTTTGACATCGCCTTTACCTCCGTTCTGACCCGTGCCATCAAAACCTGTAACATCGTTTTGGAAGAATCCGACCAACTGTTTGTTCCACAAATCAAATCATGGCGTTTGAACGAACGCCACTACGGTCAGCTGCAAGGTATGGATAAAAAACAAACCGCAGAAAAATACGGCGACGAGCAAGTCCACATTTGGCGCCGCAGCTACGACACCCTGCCTCCGCTGCTCGATCCTAAAGATCCTAACTCCGCCCACAACGACCGCCGCTATGCCAACCTGCCTAGCGATGTCGTACCTGATGGCGAAAACCTCAAAGTTACCCTCGAGCGCGTCCTGCCTTTCTGGGAAGACCAAATCGCTCCGGCCATCTTGAGCGGCAAACGTGTATTGGTTGCGGCACACGGCAACTCCCTGCGTGCGTTGGCAAAACACATCGAAGGCATTTCCGACGAAGACATCATGGGCTTGGAAATCCCAACCGGTCAGCCGCTGGTGTACAAATTGGATGAAAACCTGAAAGTGATTGAAAAATTCTACCTGTAAGGTAAAGAGAAAAAAGGACGTGTTGGACACGTCCTTTTTTGTACTTGTCAGTATCGAGGCCGTCTGAAGGCAGTTGATGGCGGGTGACATGAAAAAAGGACGCGTAAAGCGTCCTTTATGGAGATTAAACCCTGTATTACTGGTTTTTCTCGATAATTTCTTTGAGGTGAGGCATAGGGCTGTAACCGCTTTGGCTGCGGCCGTTAGGGAAGACCACGGTCGGTGTGCCGTTGAAGCCGAATTGTTCGCCCAATGAAGTGGTTTCTGCAACAGGGTTTTCGCAGTTTGCTTTGCCGCTTGGGAGTTTGCCTTTGCGCATCCAGTCGATCCATGCCTGGGTCGGATTAGGTTGACACCACAACAGCTCGGCTTTGCGCGCGGCATCAGGGTGCAGGCTCGGAATCGGCATCATGAATGTATAAATCGTGATGTCGGTCATTTTTTCAAACTCATGCTCCAAGCGTTTGCAGTACGGGCAGTCCGGATCGGAGAAAACAGCGACTTTCAGTTTGCCGTTGCCGCGTACTTCTTTGATGGCTTTATCCAAAGGCAGGGAAGCGAAGTCGATTTTGTTCAAATCGGCGGCGCGTTCTTCAGTCATGCTTTGGCGCGTATTGACGTTGATGAGGTCGCCAACGAGCATATAGTCGCCTTTAGCATCGGTATAGATGATTTGTTTGCCGCTGACGACAACTTCATAAATGCCTTTAATCGGTGTTTCACTGACGCTCAAAACTTTCAAATCTTGGGCGGCATAGACTTTTTCCAGACGCGCTTTCAAAGAAGCGGCAACGGATTTGTCGGCAGGCGCTTCCGCTTTGGCGGCCGGAGCAGGCGCCGCATTGGCGTTGGATACGGCAGGTTGACCGCATGCCAACAAAGGAAGGACGGCAAACGGCGTTAAGATTTTGATTAACTTGGTTTTCATGCGAGAGACTTGCGTGTGTTGAAAGTAAGGCATTGTATCAAACCTCTGTCATGTCTGCATTGTACTAAGGCTCAAATTATCGTCTGAAAATAGCTTTCGGCTGTTAAAATACGAAAAAATGATTTGATTGTTTGTATGATCTACCACCGTATTGCCGTAAACGTGCCGCTTTCAGACGGCCTTTTGACGTATTCCTATTCCGAGCCGCTTCCTCCGGGAACGCGGGTGCTTGTGCCTTTCCGCAATAAAACCGTTGTTGGGGTTGTGTGGGAAACGGATATTGCGCCGGATATGGATACGGCGCGGATTTTGAGTGTTCAGACGGCCTTTATGGAAGAAAAGCCGTTGCCTCAAAGCTGGCGTGATTTGTTGGCATTTACGTCGCGTTATTACCACTATCCGACCGGGCAGGCGGTGTTTGCCGCATTGCCGCAAGGTTTGAAGGAAACGCGCGTGGTGGAAATGCCGCAGCCGCCGTTGTTTTACGCTTTGAACGAAGCGGGTAGGGCGCAAACGCCGCCGCCGTCTCGGTTCAACAAAAAAGCGGCTTTGTGGGACGCGCTGCTGTCGGGCGGGATGACGATGGCGGCGTTGAAGCAGGTGAACGCGCAGGCGGCGAAATTAATTGAAGATTGGGCGGAACAGGGTTGGATTGAAACTATGGAAGCGGCGAAACCCGTTTTAAGGTCGTGCAATGGGCAGGCTTCGCACTCTGAATTTGTATTAAATGCTGACCAGCAGAAGGCTTCCGATGAAATTCAGACGGCCTTCGGTAAATTTCAGCCGTTTTTGCTGTACGGCATCACCGGCAGCGGCAAGACCGAGGTATATTTCGATGCGATGGCGAAAGTGTTGGCGCAGGGGCGGCAGGTGTTGTTTCTGTTGCCCGAAATCAACCTCACGCCGCAGCTTTTGAAGCGGGTGGAAGACCGTTTTGCCGATGTGCCGACCGCTGTGTTGCACAGCCAAATGGCGGCAGGCAAACGCACGCAGGATTATCTGCGCGCGATGTTGGGACAGGCGAAATTGGTCATCGGCACGCGGCTGGCGGTGTTCACACCGATGGATGATGTCGGGCTGATTGTGGTCGATGAGGAACACGACGGCTCGTTCAAACAGGACAACGAATTACGCTACCACGCCCGCGATTTGGCGGTGTGGCGGGCGAAGCAGAGCGGCTGTCCCGTCGTCTTGGGCAGCGCCACGCCCAGCTTGGAGAGCTGGCACAAGGCGCAAAGCGGCGCGTACCGCCTGCTGCAACTGACCGAACGCGCCCATACCACTGCGCAACTGCCGCAAGTAGACATCCTCAACGTAGGTCGTCTGAAACTCGACAACGGCTTCTCGCCGCAAGCCTTGCAGCTTTTGAAACAGAACTTTGAAGCAGGCGGCATGTCGCTGGTGTACCTCAACCGGCGCGGCTTCGCGCCCGCGCTGTTTTGCGGCGACTGCGGCCATACCTTCGGCTGCCCGAACTGCTCCGCCAAGATGGTGCTGCACCAACGCGCCCGCCAACTGCGCTGCCACCACTGCGACCACCGCGAACCCATCCCATTCAAATGCCCCGACTGCGGCAACCAAGACCTGACCGCCGTCGGCCACGGCACGCAGCGCGTCGAAGAAACCCTGCGCGCCTTCCTGCCCAAGGCCGCCGTCGTCCGCGTCGACAGGGACAGCACCGCGCACAAAAATGACTGGGCGGATTTGTACCGCCGCATCGCCGACAACGAAATCGATATTCTGGTCGGCACGCAGATGCTCGCCAAAGGTCATGATTTCGCGCGACTCAACCTTGTTATCGTGTTAAACGCCGACGGCAGTCTATACAGCGCGGATTTCCGCGCGCCGGAAAGGCTGTTCGCCGAGCTGATGCAGGTGTCCGGCAGGGCGGGGCGCGCCGACAAACCCGGCAAGGTGTTGATACAGACCCAACTGCCCGAACATCCCGTCTTCGCCGCCGTCAAAGCGCAGGACTACGCCGTGTTTGCCGAAAACGAATTGAACGAGCGGCAAATGTTCGCCATGCCGCCCTTCGGTTTCCAGACTGCCGTCCGCGCCGACGCGCCGCGCGTTGCCGATGCGATGGAGTTTCTCAACGCCGCCAAAGAAACCATTGCTCCGCTTTTGCCTGAAAGCGTCTCCCAGTTCGGCGCCGCCCCCATGCTGATGGTGCGCCTTGCCGAACGCGAACGTGCGCAAGTTTTCCTCGAATCGACATCTCGACAAGATTTGCATCGCGCCGTGAGTTTGTGGGTACAAGTGTTACAGCAAAACAGGGACGGCAAAATCCGATGGTCGGTGGACGTTGATGTGCAAGAGGCTTGATTGAAATGATTCAATCAATATAGAAATAAAAGGCCGTCTGAAAATCTGTTTTTCAGACGGCCTTAAGTTTTGGAATCAGTTTAGAAGAATTTTGCAGCGATATAGCCGAGTGCAAGCAGACTCAAAACGGCGAATACGATAGCCATTGTAAGCAGAAACTGTGTTTTCTTCCTTGCTGCAAGTGCGGCCAGCTCAGGATTTTGGCCTAACTCTTCGCGTAGTTGGGATTCCAATTCAGCACGGATTTTCTTGCGCAGCTTTTTCTCTTCCTGCTCGCGTTCATATTTGAGCTTGTGGGCAATTTCGGTTTGTTTTTTATGCTCGAAAGAGATTTTTTCCTGCCATTCAATGCGCTTGCGCTGGATGGCCAGCTCATTTTTTTCTGTCAAATCAAAGTGGCAGGTTTTACATTCCTGTGCGTCGAGTTCGTCGATAATCGTCATGCAGACTGGGCATTGGATAGGGTCGGGCGTGTTGACTGCCAACACGGGTTCTTCTTCAACCGCTTCCAACTCCATAGCCTGACGGACGATTACGTCCAAACCTAAATAGCTGAAGTAATGCTGCGCATTTTCGCGCTCGTCTTGGGTGCATTTCTCGGCCACAATAGCTTGCGGACGCTCGGCCAAAGCTTGAATCAGACTCTCGACTTCGTTTTCAGGCAGGTTGTCATACAGGCAGGCATGGATGCGCTCCCTATCCGTGTTCGGCGGATAGGAAACGTATACGTCGAAAAATTTTTCTTGTTTGCTCATTGATATCCCATGAATATTTCGACTGCATCAACCAAATGGGTTGGGTCTGAGGTTTTGTTATTGTGTTTGAGCTGTTTTGGCTTGCGATGCAGGCAAAAACAGAGGCCGCAGTCTTAGGCAGACCGGATAGGGGGTGCCTTTGTGTCGTTAATCGGCTGGACAATGATTTTTTATTTATATGGCAATATGCATGTCCAATGTTATGTCTATTGTAGAGTAAATATTCACGCCCGATATTATTATTATAAGATAAATCCAATATTGTTTAAAATAAATTCACACAAAAGGCCGTCTGAAGATACAGACGGCCTGTTTTTCATGAAGAAACGGATTATTTATACGGAGAAGGACGAGCCGCAACCGCAAGTTGTTTCGGCATTCGGATTGCGGATGACGAATTGAGAACCTTGCAGGCTTTCGGTGTAGTCGATTTCTGCACCAACCAGATATTGGTAGCTCATCGGGTCGACCAAGAACGTCAGGCCGTTTTTTTGGATTTCGAAATCGTCGTCGTTTTTGATTTCATCAAAGGTAAAACCATATTGGAAGCCGGAGCAACCGCCGCCGTTGACGAATACGCGCAATTTCAAATCGGGATTGTTCTCTTCGGCGATCAGGTCGGCAACTTTGGTGCAGCAGCTGTCAGTAAAGATAATAGGGCTTTCGTCTGACATGATGTGATTCCTTTTATATGAATATTTTTACTATTGTCGCTCAAACCGTTAGCCAAGGCAAGTTTGTGCAGACAGGGTCTGCCAGCTTACATGGAGGGCATGGCAGAAATTTCAAGCACCAGTATGTCAGATTTAGATGCTTCTGCCAAACCATTCTACACGGCCGATGATGGCAACGTCGTCGGTCGGGTTTTTCAAGTCGATTTCAAAAGTAGGGTAGGCTTCGTTGGCAGAAATGACGTTGACGATGCCACCGGGTATCAGTTGCAGGCGTTTGACCAAAAGGTTTTCATTGAGGCGTAAAACATAGAGGCCGTCGCGTGGCGTGGTTTGGCCGTGGTTGATGAGGATGGTGTCGCCATCATTCAGCACGCCTTCCATCGAGTCGCCTTTGACTGAGATAACGGAAAGGTTTTTGATGTCTCGCGTTACATAATTTTCAATCCAATAGCGTCGGAACGCCATGGCGAATATGGGTTGCTCATCGCCGACGAGCTGGCCGTGTCCGGCCGCGGCCTGGATGTCGTAACGCGGTACGAAGACAAATTCGTCTATATCGACAGGGTTGCCTAGTGTGTCGGTTGCTGTGGCCTTTGGGGCTTCGGAATCAGGGAAGGGAGAACCTTCGCCTGTTAAAAGCCAGTCTATGCTGCAGCCTTTAAGTTGTTTGATTTTTTTTAGCGTTTCCGATTTCGGCAGGCCTCCTTCGTTCCAGATACGGCTGAATCCGGCGATGGTCATATCGATGTCGGCGGCAATTTTGGCTTGGCGGGCTTCATCTTTCCATAAGAAAGCCAGGCGGTCTTTAAAGGTATCCATGTTTATGCCTTTGTGGAGGTATGTTTTTTATATGGTTTGGACGATTTGAGTGTATTTTACCTTAGTTTTTATAAAATTGTAAGAAAAAAATTACTTCATCTAAGAAAAAGTATTGCATATTCTATTTTTTCTTAGTATTATTCGTTTTGTCTTAGATAAATCGATATTTCTAAATTTCTGTTCGATTTTTCTTAGTTTAATTTTATTTGGTTTAGTTTTTCTGATTTAAACCTGCTATATGATTATGATGAGAGGTGTGAAATGACTCGTTCGCGTAAAAATACTTTTTGGGTGCTGCTGGCGTTGGTACTGGGTTTTTTTGCTCTGCCTTTCGGATCTTCGGAGGCGCATGAGGCGGACGGTAATCTGACGGCTTCGGAATGCGAACGCTTGGGCAGCTTGAGTCTGGATCAGATGGACGGCAGGCTGCTGGCTTTTGCCAAAGAATGCGATATGGTGGAGGCTACCCACGATTGGGAGCAACAGTACGGCAACTTGAATGAAGAAGAAATGCTTGCCGGCGTAGTGTATGAGTGATGTTTGTGAATGAATCGATAAAGGCCGTCTGAATGATCAAAGTTTCAGACGGCCTTGTGTTTTTAATAATGATGGCTTAAGGCATCAATGGTGCATTAGTCAGGCCGGTGGTTTCGGGTAGACCGAACATGATGTTCATATTCTGCACGGCTTGACCGGCTGCGCCTTTGACCAAGTTGTCGATGACGGAAAGAACAATCCACACATTGTCTTGATCGGGCGCTTTTTGAACGCTGATACGGCAAAGGTTGGCGCCGCGCACGCTGCGGGTTTCGGGTGTCGAACCTGAAGGCAGGATATCGACAAAAGGACTGCCGCGGTAGTATTCGCGCAGCAAGGCTTCAGGATCGGTGTGTTCTTGCAGGTGCAGATACAGGGTGGCGTGCATACCGCGTATCATCGGAACTAGGTGTGGCACAAAAATCAGGCCGTCTGAAACCTGGTCTTGCAGTCCGGACAGGGTTTGTCGGATTTCAGGCAGATGGCGGTGGCCGCCGACGCCGTAGGCTTTGAAATTGTCGCCTGCTTCGCACAATAGGGCATGGGTACTGGCTTTGCGGCCTGCACCGGAAACACCGGATTTACAGTCGGCAATCAGAGGCGCATTGGCTTTCAGACGGCCTGCTTGAAGCAGCGGCAATAAGGGCAGGGAAACGCAGGTGGGGTAGCAGCCCGGATTGGCCACCAGCATGGCTTTGGCGATGTCGTCTTTGTGAAGTTCGCACAAACCGTACACTGCTTGGGAAACGAGTTGCGGCGCGGCATGGGTCATTTTGTACCATTGTTCCCATGTTGAGATGTCGCGGATGCGGAAGTCGGCAGACAGGTCAATCACGCGTACGCCTTTTTCGACAAGGGACGGTGCTTCTTTCATGGCCACGCCGTTGGGTGTGGCGAAGAACACGAGGTCGCAACGGTCAAGCCCGGCATCTTCGGGCGTTTGGAATGCAAGGTCGTAAATGCCGCGCAGGCTGGGAAAGTAGTCGGCAACCGCAATACCGGCTTCGCTTCGGCTGGTGACGGCAGTGACTTCTGCGTTGGGGTGGCTGCTGAGCAGGCGTAACAATTCAACGCCTGTGTAACCGGTTGCACCGACGATACCAATTTTAATTTTTGTGGTCATGGTGTGGCTCCTTTGTAGGGATGATGATGCGTTTGATTATATAGTAATTAATTGCCGTCGGTCAGAGGTGCTTGTGCCAAGCTTTGCAATAGAGGGTTAAACAGGCTGTCTGAAATATGGCATGAATAATATTCGAGAGCGGGTTTCAGACGGCCTGAGCGTTTGGAAAACGCAGTTTGCGGTTCGATTTGTTTGTTGATTTGTGGTGGGTGTTTCGTCTTTATCCTATCCATACGAACACAAAATAAAAATGTAAAAAAATGCCCCCGGGTTGGAGGACCGGAGGCAAGTATCCAAGGAGTATCTCTCATCAATAAGAACTAGTTATTTAGTACTATATCTCTTGTTAGGATTGAAAGCAAGCGTTTTGCACATTTTAACATTTAAATAATTTTTTCATTCAAATTCAGTGAGTTATCAGATAGGGATTGAATCTTGAGATGATGGTAATAGAGGATAGGCTAAGGACAATTAAAACGGCAGGCATCAGTGATTGGGAGCAGCCATACTCTGAGCATTACTCTGATGTGTGTGTACATGGCCATATTGATTGAGTCGGTCGGGGGGGGAAAGCTGAAATCTCCTGACTAACCGAATTGAGTTAAAGTGAGGGCTTCTTCAAACTGTTAGATAAAATAGCTGCAAGGCATGAAATGCGTGCGCAGATGAGGAAGGGTTTGTTTTTAAATATAGATCCCTGAATCATTTTATTTCATTTAAATTTGATATTGTCAAACCATCGAGCCAAAAAAAAGGTTGCCACCGGAAAGGAAGTCGTTGGCAACGAATGGAGGTGGTAATGCAATGAAAGCTAGATATAAGGAGTAGTGCCAAACTAGCTATAAGTAACTATATCGAAACTGTAAGAAAAATCAACACAAGTTGCCTGTTACTGGCAAAAATTTTTAGTCGGCTTGCCTAAAATCAAATTTTTGAGTAATTACTTGGTTGATGCAGGGGTTGGTAGCTCTAGCTGAATTTGTTTCCAGGCCGTCTAAAAATTTTCGGGGTGGTTGGCTATAATGCTGTTTTGGTTTTTTAAGGTCTTCGCAAAAATACGGTTTCGGGGTTTTAGGCTGAATGTGTACCCGATCTGTTTGCAAAGGTTTTGGGGTATGAGGAGAATGAGATGAAGAAAGTTTTGGTGTTGCAACATGGGGATTTGGGCGCGTGCGACTGGTCGGCGTTTGGCGGTTTGGTGTCTGCGCCATCAGGGAAGTCGGTGTTGCGTGTGCCGGTTTCGGATGATTTTGAATTGACGGACGAGATGCGTGCGGCGTTGATTGCGCAGCAGATAGATGGCGCGATGTTGCCGGATATGGCTTTTGCTGATTTGAGGCTGATTGTCAGCGATATGGATTCGACGCTGATTACGATTGAGTGCGTGGATGAGATTGCGGCCGGTGTCGGGCTGAAAGATGAGGTGGCCAAGATTACGGAGCAGTCGATGCGCGGCGAGCTGGACTTTGAGCAGTCTTTGCGCAAGCGTGTGGCTTTGCTGGCCGGTTTGGACGAGCGCGTGTTGGAAGAGGTGTACGAGAATGTGTTGCAGCTGTCGCCGGGCGCGGAATTTTTGTTGGAAGAGTGTAAACGGAATGATGTGAAGTTTATGCTGGTGTCGGGCGGATTTACGTTCTTTACGGAACGCCTACAACGGCGTTTGGGCTTGGATTTCCATTTTGCGAATGTGTTGGAAGTGGAAAACGGCAAGCTGACAGGCCGTCTGAAAGGGCGGATTATCGATGCACAGGCTAAGACGGATTTGTTGCGTGAATACCGTGAGCGTCTGGGTTTGGCTCCGTGGCAGGTGGTGGCGATGGGTGATGGTGCGAACGATATTCCGATGATAAGGGAGGCGGGATTCGGCATTGCTTATCGGGCGAAACCGAAAACTGAGGCGAATGCGGATGCGTGTGTGCGCTTTGGTGGTTTGGAGCGGATACGCGGTTGGTTTGCGTAAACCGGTTGAGGATATTTGTCAGTCAGGCTGTCTGAACAATCGGGAAACCGGTTTTCAGACGGCCTGATGTTTTATAAGGCGATAAAACGGTAGCCTTCGGCATCGACTTCGAGAATGGAGGCGTAATTGTCGCGCCAGTCGCCAAGTACGATGCGGGTGTAATCGGCGTTGCGATGGATGTTTTCGCGGTGGGTATGGCCGTGGATGAGCAGGGGCGTGTGGAAGCGTTGGACGGTTTCGTGGGTAAAGGCCGGATTGACATCCATGATGTCGGCGGTTTTGTGTTGCTTGTCCTGTTTGCTCTGTTTGCGGATTTTGGTGGCGATGTTCAGTCGGAGTGTGAGCGGCAGGAGCAGAAACAGGCGTTGCAGCCATTTTTGATGGACGGTACGGCGGAATTTTTGATAAGAATGGTCGTCGGTGCAGAGGGTGTCGCCGTGACAGAGCAGGGTGGGTGTGCCGAACAAGTCGATAACGGCGTACTCGGGCAGTAAGGTCATGCCGGTATCGCGGGCGAAGGTTTTGCCGATGAGGAAGTCGCGGTTGCCGTGGATGAAATAGCAGGCGACACCACGCTCGGTCAGGCTGCGGATGGTTTGCTTGATGATTTGAACCAAAGGGCTGTTTTCGTCATCGCCGATCCAAAAATCGAAAAGGTCGCCAAGAATGTATACGGCTTGGGCATGAACGGCTTTTTCTTGGATAAATTTCTGGAAGAGTGCGGTCAGTTGAGGATGGGATTCGCTCAGGTGCAAATCGGCGATGAAGTAAATCGGCATGATGATGTGGGACGTGTGGGAAGGGTTTTATTATAACTTGGGTTGTCGCGTTTGGTTGGGTTTGGTGTTTTTCGTTTGTAATGTAGTGATTTTATTGTTTTGATTTGGTGTGATAAAGGCCGTCTGAAACATCTTTTCAGACGGCCTTTGTGGTTTATAGGGCTTTGCCCTGATAAGTGATTTGTTTCAGCGTATCTTCTTGGTACAAGTCGCTGATGGGGACGGTATAGAAGAATTCGTTGCTGCGGACAAAGCGGTTGACCAAGTCTTTGTCGAGATGGAGGACATGGTGTCGCAGTTTGTTTAGGCCTTTGAATATCATGGTACTCCAACGCATATAGCCGTCTGAATTAGGACGGATGTCGTTCATGGCGTCAAGGGCGAGAAGTTTGCGGTTTTGCTCTTCTCTATCCAAAGGATGGGAATAGATGCTTTGGAAGTAAAACGGTTGCTCGGAGGATGGCGGCAGGCTGAGGGAAGAGCCTACTTTGCCGATAGGGAAGTCGTCGCTCAGATAATGTATGGTGTGCAAAAACAGATTGCCGCGGCGGTAATCGATTTTGCGCAGGGCTTCGATGGCGGCCAGCGCAGTATGTTGGTGGTCGGGATGCGCATCAATATTGGGGGACGGCGACACGATAATATCCGGCTGGAACGTTTCTATCAGATAGCCAAGGTTGTCTACCAAGCTGTTCCAAGTTGAGCCGGGTTTGAGGTGTTTCGCCAATGGGGATGTATTGGCACGACGGAAAATATAGACGTCGGTCGTATCGATCTTGGTCGATTTAATCTCTTTTTCCGGATTTTGGCGCATGGCGGTCAATGTGCTGTCGAAGTAGCCCAGTTGCAGGATGTTTTCAGACGGCACACCGGCCAAAAGGGGAACGGTCAGGCTGTTCCAAACGCGCATCCGGCCTTTTTGCAGATATTGTGCCTGGGTGTCGCAGTCGCACGTGCTATAAAGGTTGCCATAGTGGAAGCTGCCGCCTTCGCTAGCGGTTAAGGTGCAGATCATTGAATTGGCGGCGTGTTTTTCGTACAAACCGTATGCGCTGAGTTCAGCATCGTCGGCATGGGGCGCGAGGACAAGGATTTTTTTGCCGTCGAGGTTTTCACGCGGATAAACGGAGAGTTCGATTTCTTGATCGGGCAAGGACAGGTATTTGCCTTCCAAACGGATGGTTTTGTCACTGTCGGAGAAGGTGTCGCTCAGATTGATATAGCGCACGCCTTTTGCGCCGTATTCGAAATATTGCTTCCATTTGCCTTTGGATGAAATGGTTTCGATAAAAGGCAAGAACAGCAGTCCCATCCAGTTGGACTTGATACGGATTTTGGCAATGACGGTATCCTGTCCGCTGACAGTGGCGGGCAAGGTTAGGCTGCCGCCTTTGAGGGTAGCATGCGCGGTAGAGGGAAGGGAGGGATAGTTATAGTCTTGGTGTGTGTTATAGGCAAACTGTTTTTTGTGAATAATTGAAGTAATAATAAACAACAAAATAAAAAAAGTCAGTATCAGCCCCGTCAGTATCAGAAACATTGTTTGGTTCCTTTATTGTTGTAACAGTCATGATAGTGCTTGTGGAGCTTATTTGTTTGTTTTTCTTACAAACGGTTGTTTTTCATACTCTAACGTCATTAAAGTGAACATTTAAAATAAAACAGTTTGCGGGTTGATTATATATAAACGACCAAAATGTAGAAAGGCCGTCTGAAAAATTTGAAAGAAATTTCAAAAATTTCAGACGGCCTTGATATTTTAAAGGTTAAGCCGGTAAATTATGCTTCTTTTGTTTCAACTGCTTTCTGACGCAGACGTAGGCTTAACTCGCGAAGTTGTTTGTCGTCGACCACATTAGGTGCATTGGTCAGCAGACATTGTGCACGTTGTGTTTTTGGGAAGGCAATCACGTCGCGGATAGATTCTGCACCGGTCATCAGGGTAACCAGACGGTCGAGGCCGAATGCAAGGCCGCCGTGCGGAGGCGCGCCGAATTTCAGGTTGTCCAAGAGGAAGCCGAATTTCTCTTGTTGCTCTTCAGGGCTGATTTTCAGCGCGGCAAACACTTTCTCTTGTACGTCTGCGCGGTGGATACGGATAGAGCCGCCGCCGATTTCCCAGCCGTTCAATACCATGTCGTAGGCACGGGCCAGGCAGTTTGCAGGGTCGGAAACCATCAGGTCTTCATGACCTTCTTTAGGCGCTGTAAACGGATGGTGTACGGCTACGTAGCGGTTGGCTTCTTCGTCGTATTCGAACATTGGGAAATCGACAACCCACAAAGGTTTCCATTCGTCTACGAAGTAGCCGTTGTCTTTACCGTGTTCCAAGCCGACTTTAATACGCAATGCGCCGATGGCTTCGTTCACAACTTTGGTTTTGTCTGCGCCAAAGAAGATGATGTCGCCGTTTTGCGCGCCGGTACGCTCGATGATTTCTTTCAGGGCGTTTTCGGACAGGAATTTCACGATTGGAGATTGCAGGCCGCTGTTTTCGCCGTTGGAGAGGTTGCTGACATCGTTTACTTTGATGTATGCCAGACCTTTTGCGCCGTAGATGCCGACAAATTTAGTATATTCGTCGATCTCTTTGCGGCTGAATTTCGCACCGTTAGGCACGCGCAGAGCGACTACGCGGCCGCCTTTCATGTCGGCTGCACCACGGAAGACTTTGAATTCTTCGGTCTTCATTAGGTCGGTCAACTCGGTGAATTTCAAGTTGATGCGCATATCCGGTTTGTCAGAGCCGTAGTAGAACATGGCTTCAGAGTAAGGCATGCGAGGAAAGTCGCCCAAATCTACGTTTAAAGCATCTTTGAAGACTTGTTTGGCCATGCCTTCAGTGATGTCCATGATTTCATCCTCGTTCAAGAACGAGGTTTCTAAGTCGATTTGAGTAAATTCAGGTTGGCGATCGGCACGCAAGTCTTCGTCACGGAAACATTTGGTGATTTGGTAGTAACGGTCGAAACCGGCAACCATCAGCAATTGTTTGAACAATTGTGGAGATTGCGGCAGCGCGAAGAATTCGCCCGGATGAACGCGGCTTGGTACGAGGTAGTCGCGCGCGCCTTCCGGGGTGGAGCGGGTCAGCATCGGTGTTTCAATGTCGATGAAGCCTTGTGCGTCCAAGTAGCGGCGAACGCCCATGGCTACTTGGTAACGCAGGCGCAGGTTGCGTTGCATGGCTGGACGGCGCAAGTCGATAACGCGGTTGGTCAGGCGAACGTTTTCGCTGATGTTTTCATCGTCGATTTGGAACGGAGGCGTAGCGGCAGCGTTCAAAACTTCAATTTCTTTGGCAAGGATTTCGATTTTGCCGGAAATCATTTTGTCATTGGTGGTACCTTCAGGACGATTGCGTACGCGACCGGTAATGCTCAAAACGTATTCGTTGCGGGAAGAGTCGGCAGCGGCAAATGCTTCCGGAGTGTCAGGGTCGATAACGACTTGAACGATGCCTTCGCGGTCGCGCAGGTCGATAAAAATCACACCGCCGTGGTCGCGTCGGCGGTGTACCCAGCCTTTGACGGTAACGGTTTGGTCTAAGTATTGCTCGCTGATAAGGCCGCAATAGTTGGTACGCATAAAATCACCTTTTTATATTGTTCAATTTGAAAAAGAAGGAAAGGCCGTCTGAAAAAAGAAGACCTTAATTGTTATGTTCGGCATCACCGTCTTCAGACGGTTTTTGGGCGGGTAGGGCTTTAACCGGTAAGTCGTCCGGCATCACCATGCCCAGCGAAATTACATATTTCAATGCCTGATCCACACTCATGTCCAGCTCGCGAACGTCGCTTTTTTTAACCATGATGTAATAGCCGCCGGTCGGGTTGGGCGTGGTTGGGACGTAAACGGAAATATAGTCGTCATCTTGCGGCAGGCTGCCTTTGAGTTTGTCGGGGATATGGCCGGAAACAAAGGCTATCGTCCAAATGCCTGGTTGTGGAAAGGGAACCAGTACGGGGGTTTTGAACGAGCGGCTGCTGTCGGAGAGCAGGGATTCGGAAACTTTTTTAACGCTGGAATAGATGGATTTGACGACGGGAATGCGTCCCAAAAGGCTGTCCCATGCGCCGAGAATCCGTCTGCCTAAAACGTTGGCGGCAAATACGCCGGTAACGAACAAGACGACGGTGGCGGCAACAATGCCCAAACCAGGTATGTTGAATCCCCAGAAATGCTGGGGCTGCCAGCTTTCTGGCAATAGGCTGATCAGTCTGTCGGCGGCGGATATGATGTAGGTCATCGCCCAGATGGTTACGGCAATTGGCAACCAAACCAGTACGCCTGTAATCAGGTATTTCTTTAAAGCCTTGGCGATTTTTCCGCTTTCGGCTGCTGCTTCTGTCATCTTTGTTTCATTCCGGCAAGTTTTGCCCAAACTTTGCATTATACGCGTTTGGGCGCTAGGAAACGAGTATTTTAAACGAGTGGCGTGTTTTGTTTTGTTGTTTCAGACGGCCGCTTTGATTGCACAGGCCGTCTGGAACAATATAAGGGAATTAGATTCCATCCCAGTCGTTGAACATCAGGCCGAAGCCGATGCCGTTTTGTTTGTGGTTGTAGTCAATCAGGCTTTCGCCGTAGCCATGGAAACCGCGGACAACGCCTTTGAGTTTGCCTTTAATTGGGAAGGTATAAGCAGCTTCAACGGCACCGCGTCCGCTTTTCGGGTTGTAACGCAGGACGGAATAAACATTTTGTTTGTCATTGAGGCGGTATTGGACTTTCAAGTCGCCGTAGCCCATGTATTTGTTGATGTCCGGATTGTCGTCGTCGTCTCCTTTTTGGTCGAAGGCGCGCATCCAGACTCTAGGAATAACGGTCAGCTTGCCCCATTCCATGCCGGCCATGGCGTAAACCCGGTTCCATGAGCGGGATTCGGGGCGGCTTTGACCGTTGGATTGGTGAACAAAACCTGCGCCAACCATGCGCAGTTTGCCGCCGAAAGGCAGGTCTGCTTTAACAGGTTGGGTAATGAAGATTTCAGGCTCGTAGTCGGTGTTGCGGAACGGAGCGGATTTGCGGCCTTGGTTGAAGATTTGCCAGTCGGATTTTTGGGTATAGCCAAACCATACGTCGGCACGGGTTTTGAATAAATCTTCGGCAATCTTGCTTTTGAAGGAAACCTGCATTTTGGTTTCGAGGCGTTTCTGCTCGCTGAATTTTTCCTGCGTGGTTACGCCGCGACTGGGGGATTCCGGGTAGTAGTTGGGGCTGCTGTTGTACCAAACGGGCATGAGGTACATAGGATTATGCTCGCGTACGCTCAACAGGCCGCGTGTGTCGTTTTTATCCAAATCGTACATCAGGCTTAAAGGCGTGTAGCTGTCGGCAGTTTCGCTTAATACGTCGTCTGAAATATTCGGATGGGTAGGGTTGTCGAATACGATGGCAGCTTCTTTTTTCTCAATGCTCTTACGGATGCTTTGTTCGAGGTCAACCGGTGTTTTGGCGGTTTCGGTTTGCGCTTGCGGCAGTGGGGATTGAGGGGGAAGTTGCGCCGAGTAGATGTTGTCGTAACACGCCAAACGGGTGGCGTTGTCTTGAATGGTGGTGCAGTGTAGGGCGGCGGTTTCGGCGGCAGCCAGTGGGGCGGAGGCAATGAATCCGATACTTAGGGAATGTTTCAACATCTTGTTCATGAGAGTTTCCGTTGTTTTTCAGACGGCCTGATGAAAGGGTAAATGGTTTTATTTAGTCGGTTTGGAGTGTGAATACGGCAATGCCCCTGAAAGGCAAGACCTCAGGGGCATCGTATCAGCTCGATTATCCTGCTTTGGTTGTCAGGATTTCCGGCATCTGCGTCAGTATTAAGCCAAAGCTTTTACTTTAGCAGACAGACGGCTTTTATGACGGGCTGCTTTGTTTTTGTGGAATACGCCTTTGTCAGCGATGCGGTCGATGACTTTAACGGATTCTTGGTAAACTGCTTGAGCAGCAGCTTTGTCGCCGGCTTCAACTGCTTTCAACACTTTTTTCACAGCGGTACGGAATGCAGTACGCAGGCTGGCGTTGTGGGCGCGTTGTTTAACCGACTGGCGGGCACGTTTGCGGGCTTGTGCGCTGTTTGCCATATTGAATATCTCCTGAAAAATAAATTCTGTAAACGCGCAATTTTAAAGACAGATTTCCTTATATGCAAGCTTTTTCTCTATAACGCGCGCAAATCAGCCGTATTTTGCCCAAAAACTACAGCCGGTGCAACGCTTTTGGTAAAAAGATGGTGTTGCTTTGCCTTATTTCAATAAAAATCAGATGGATATTGCTTTGCGTTTGCTTACGTTTCCATTACAATAACCTAACTCTGCGCCGGGGTGTTTATGGGGTGCAGGGTTTCTTATTTATTGACATTAACCACTCTTTCATCAGGAATCTGCCCGTATGAAAAAATCCGTATTAGCCGTATTGGCCGCATTGTCTTTGGCCGCGTGCGGCGGTGGCGAGAAAAAAGCCGAGCAACCTCAAGCAGGCAGCGCGCCTGCTGCCAATACCGAAGCAGCCGCCACCGATACTTTGAATATCTACAACTGGTCAAACTACGTTGACGAAAGTACAGTCGAAGACTTCAAAAAAACCAACAATTTGAAGCTGACTTACGATTTGTATGAAAACAACGAAACGTTGGAAGCCAAAATGCTGACCGGCAAATCCGGCTATGACTTGGTTGTACCCGGTATTGCCTTCCTGCCGCGCCAAATTGAGGCAGGTGCATACCAAAAAATCAATAAGGATCTGATTCCGAACTACAAAAACATCGACCCTGAATTGCTGAAGATGTTGGAAACCGCCGACCCTGGCAATCAATACGCCGTTCCATACTTCTCAGGTGTGAATACGATTGCGATTACGGCGAAGGGCAAAGAGCTTTTGGGCGGAAAATTGCCTGAAAACGGCTGGGATTTGCTGTTCAAACCCGAATACACCAACAAGCTGAAATCTTGTGGCATCGCTTTGTGGGATACCCCGAGCGAAATGTTCCCAATCTTGTTGAACTACTTGGGTAAAGATCCTAAAGGCTCGAATCCTGAAGATTTGAAAGCGGCGGCGGAAGTGTTGAAGTCTATCCGTCCTGACGTGAAACGTTTCAGCCCTTCCATCATTGACGAATTGGCGCGCGGCGATATCTGCTTGGCGGCAGGTAACGGCGGCGACTTGAACTTGGCCAAAGCGCGTTCCGAAGAAGTGAAAAACAACGTCGGCATTGAAGTGTTGACACCGAAAGGCATGGGCTTCTGGATTGAATCTTGGTTGATTCCGGCTGATGCAAAAAACATCGCTAATGCCCACAAATACATCAACTACACACTTGATCCCGAAGTGGCTGCGAAAAACGGTATTGCCGTGACCTTCGCACCGGCCAGCAAACCGGCACGCGAAAAAATGCCTGCAGAGCTGGTGAATACACGTTCTATTTTCCCGAACGAGCAAGACATGAAAGACGGTTTCGTCATGCCTCAAATGAGCGCAGATGCGAAAAAACTGTCTGTCAACTTGTGGCAAAAAATCAAAGTCGGTTCAAATTAATTGTGAGCTGATTGTTTGAAGCAAAGCAAAGGCCGTCTGAAATTTTTCAGACGGCCTTTTTTGATGTCCCAATTTTTATCGTTTCAAAGCCAAAGTCAATACGCCTGCGGTTACCAAGCCTAAGCCTATCCATTCCTGCGTGCTTGGGCGCTCGTCTAAGAAAACGACGGCCATCAGGGCAACCAAGACCAGGCTGAATTTGTCGACGGGCGCGACTTGTGAGGCGTTGCCCAGTTGCAGGGCTTTGAAGTAGGCAAGCCAAGATGCGCCGGTAGCGAGGCCGGATAGGATGAGGAATGTCCAGTTGCGGCCGGTAAAGCCGTTCACACCCTGCCATTTGCCGGTGTAGGTTAAAAACAATACCAAAGCGGCGAGGATGACCAAGGTGCGGATAAAGGTGGCGAAATCTGAATCTATGCCCTGTAAACCCATTTTGGCGAAAATGGCGGTCAATGAGGCGAAGCCTGCCGATGCCAATGCCCAAAACAGCCATGCGTTACTGCTCATGTTTTATTCCTTTGTTTCAAATTGTTGACAATATGAATCCGCTTGTTGATGAAATATCGAAATTTTCACTGCGGTTTGTCTTTGGAAAACGCTATAATAGAACTAATATTCTTTTTCTTCCAGCCGTCTTTATTATATTGTTTCAGACGGCCTTTCCCTCTCTCAATAAAGGAAAATCATGAGCTTCAAAACCGATGCTGAAATTGCCCAGTCTTCCACCATGCGCCCGATTGGTGAAATTGCCGCCAAGCTGGGTTTGAACGTTGACAACATCGAGCCCTATGGTCATTACAAAGCCAAAATCAATCCTGCCGAGGCATTCAAGCTGCCGGAAAAACAAGGCCGTCTGATTTTGGTTACCGCCATTAATCCGACTCCTGCGGGTGAGGGTAAAACCACCGTAACCATCGGTTTGGCGGACGCATTGCGCCATATCGGCAAAGACTCGGTTATCGCCCTGCGCGAGCCTTCTTTGGGTCCGGTGTTTGGTGTTAAAGGTGGTGCGGCAGGCGGCGGCTATGCCCAAGTTTTGCCGATGGAAGACATTAACCTGCACTTTACCGGCGACTTTCACGCCATCGGCGCGGCGAATAACTTGCTCGCTGCCATGCTTGATAACCATATCTATCAAGGCAACGAGTTGAATATCGATCCGAAACGTGTGCTGTGGCGTCGCGTGGTCGATATGAACGATCGTCAGTTGCGCAACATCATCGACGGCATGGGTAAACCTGTTGACGGCGTGATGCGCCCCGATGGTTTTGACATTACCGTTGCCTCCGAAGTGATGGCGGTATTCTGTCTTGCCAAAGACATCAGTGATTTGAAAGAGCGTTTGGGCAACATCCTTGTCGCTTACGCTAAAGACGGCAGCCCTGTTTACGCCAAAGATTTGAAAGCGAATGGCGCGATGGCGGCATTGCTCAAAGATGCGATTAAGCCTAACTTGGTACAAACCATCGAAGGTACTCCGGCTTTTGTACACGGCGGTCCGTTCGCCAACATCGCCCACGGCTGTAACTCTGTAACGGCTACCCGTTTGGCGAAACACCTTGCCGATTACGCCGTTACCGAAGCAGGCTTCGGCGCGGATTTGGGCGCGGAAAAATTCTGCGACATCAAATGCCGTCTGGCAGATTTGAAACCTGATGCGGCTGTTGTCGTGGCCACTGTCCGCGCTTTGAAATATAACGGCGGCGTGGAGCGTGCCAACCTCGGAGAAGAAAACCTCGAAGCGTTGGCAAAAGGCCTGCCTAATCTGCTGAAACACATTTCCAACCTGAAAAACGTATTTGGCCTGCCTGTGGTGGTTGCCATCAACCGCTTCGTGTCCGACTCCGATGCCGAGTTGGCCATGATTGAAAAAGCCTGTGCGGAACACGGCGTTGAAGTTTCTCTGACCGAAGTATGGGGCAAAGGCGGCGCGGGTGGTGCAGACTTGGCGCACAAAGTCGTCAACGCCATCGAAAACCAACCGAATAACTTCAAGTTTGCCTACGATGTTGAGTTGAGCATTAAAGACAAAATCCGTGCGATTGCCCAAAAAGTGTATGGTGCGGAAGATGTTGATTTCAGCGCGGAAGCGTCTGCCGAAATCGCTTCACTGGAAAAACTGGGCTTGGACAAAATGCCGGTCTGCATGGCGAAAACCCAATATTCTTTGAGCGACAACGCCAAACTTTTGGGCTGCCCTGAAGGCTTCCGCATTACCGTGCGCGGCATTACCGTTTCTTCCGGTGCGGGCTTCATTGTTGCCTTGTGCGGCAATATGATGAAGATGCCGGGTCTGCCGAAAGTTCCGGCTGCCGAGAAAATTGATGTGGACGCAGAAGGCGTGATTCACGGCTTGTTCTGATTTAGATTGATTTTGAAATAGATAAAGGCCGTCTGAAACGAGGTTTCAGACGGCCTTTTATAATTTAAGTGAATTTCAACCGGCTTTTTAAGAAATTGAAGAAATTGTCCATCATGTCGAACATCGTATTGCGGTCTTCGCCAAACAAAGAAATGCTGCGGTCTTTGCTGATTCTGTCATACGCGGCAAAAATGGTTTTAAGCTCTTCAGTGGTCAAGCGCAGTTGCTTTTCGTACAAGATGCGGCTTAAGAGCGTTACTTCCGTCGCGTTTAAATCAGGGAAGAGATGACTGATCCACAGTTCCATGGTGTATTGGACGGATCTGTTGATTTTGTCTCTTTTTTTGCTTTCTTGAGTTGTGTGTATCCTGTATGACAACAAAGACTCGGGCAGGTTGGCAAAGGTTTTGCCATGTAGGGCGCATTGTACCCACATATGGAAATCGGGAGCGGTTTCTGTCGCGGTGTAGTTTATCCCAAGGTTTTTAATGCTATCGTGCCGCCACATGGTGGTGGGGTTGAACATGTTTTGGGCGGCAAAGGAGAGAAAGGCTTTAATGTCTTTGTCGAGTAGGGGGAGGTCGCTTAAAACGGGTTCTCTTCCGGTTTGGTCGTCGAAAAAGATGGTGGCTTGGCTGCCGACAATATCGATTTCGGGATGGCTGTCTAAAAACTGAATCTGTTTTTCAAAACGATCCAAGGCGCAAATATCGTCCGCGTCCATTCGTGCCACATATTCGACCTCTACGCCTTTGAGCATATTCATGGCAAATTGGCAGGCAAACGGCTCGCCCCTGTTTTCCGGAAGGTGGAAAACCTGCAAACGTGAATCTTTGGCTGCGTAAGCCTCGAGGATTTCACCGGTTTTGTCTGTTGAAGCATCGTTGATGGCGATGACGAAAAAGTCGCGGAATGTTTGATTCAATACCGAATCCAAGCATTCGGGCAAATAAGCTTCGGCACAATAGGCCGGCAAAATAACGGCGAGTTTCATGTTTGTTTTCGATGTGTTTTGATGTGTAGTCGGTGGAAGATTTTACTATAAATTTCCCAAAAGCTAAGGCCGTCTGAAACCTTATTTTCAAGTTTTCAGACGGCCTTAGTGTGAATCCGAGATACGGATTATTTAACGATTTGGTTCAATTCGCCTTTGGCGTATTTGGTTGCCATTTTTTCCAAAGAAATCGGTTTGATTTTGTCGGCTTGGCCTTCGCAACCGAATGCGAGGTAGCGGTCAAGACAGATTTGTTTCATGGCTTCGACGGTTTTGCTCAAGTATTTGCGCGGGTCGAATTCGGATGGGTTTTCTGCCATGAAGCGGCGGATGGCGCCGGTAGAGGCGAGGCGCAAGTCGGTATCGATGTTGACTTTGCGGACACCGTGTTTGATGCCTTCGACGATTTCTTCAACCGGTACGCCGTAGGTTTCACCGATTTTGCCGCCGTGTTCGTTGATGACTTTCAGCCATTCTTGCGGAACGGAGCTGGAACCGTGCATCACGATGTGGGTGTTGGGCAGGGCTTGGTGGATTTCTTTGATGCGGTCGATACGCAATACGTCGCCTGTGGGCGGACGGGTGAATTTGTATGCACCGTGGCTGGTACCGACGGCAATAGCCAATGCGTCAACGCCGGTATCTTTAACGAAACGTACGGCATCTTCGACGCTGGTCAGCATTTGGTCGTGGGAAAGTTTGCCCACTGCGCCGACGCCGTCTTCTTCGCCGGCTTCTCCGGTTTCGAGGTTGCCCAATACGCCGATTTCGCCTTCGACGGACACGCCGCAAGCGTGGGAGAAGTTAACGACGGTACGGGTGGCGTTGACGTTGTATTCGTAAGAAGAAGGGGTTTTGCCGTCTTCCATCAGCGAGCCGTCCATCATCACAGAGGAGAAGCCCAGTTGGATGGAGCGTTGGCACACATCAGGAGATGCGCCGTGGTCTTGGTGCATTACGACAGGGATGTGCGGGAATTCTTCAACTGCGGCCAAAATCAGATGGCGCAGGAATGGGGCACCTGCGTATTTGCGTGCGCCTGCGGATGCTTGAACGATAACGGGGGCGTTGACTTGGTCGGCCGCCTCCATGATGGCGCGCATCTGTTCGAGGTTGTTAACGTTGAATGCGGGCAGACCGTAGCTGTTTTCGGCAGCATGGTCCAATAATTGGCGCATGGATACGAGTGCCATGAGAAGCTCCTGAAGTAGTGAAGGGTAAATTTATCCGATAAATTATAATGTTTTTTGAAATGAAAAACTACAAGCTGCTACATTGTTTTTATATATTAACGAACAGGGTCTCGGTTTATAATGGCGTGGTATTGAAAACGGGTGTGCAAAATGGATAGGATTTCGGTGGCCAAGTGTGATAAGCCTTTGTTTCAGACGGCCTTGACGGTGCAGGTGGGCGATGTGAACTATGGCGGCCATTTGGCGAACGATGCTGTGTTGCGTTTGTGCCATGAAGTGCGGATGCGTTGGTTGGCGAAGCTGGGTTGGAGCGAAATGGATGCTGGAGGGGCAGGCCTGATTATGGCGGATGCGGCGGTGCAGTATTTGGCGCAAGGTCATCATGGCGATGAGCTGTCGGTAGAAATGGGGGCGGCAGGCATGGCCGGTGTGGGCTTTTCTTTGTTGTACCGTATCCGCAGGATTTCAGACGGCCTTGTGCTGGCGAAAGTACAGACAGGCATGGTGTGTTTTGATTATGGCAAACAACGCGTCTGCCGTCTGCCTTCGGCCTTGAAAGCAGCATTGGAGGCCGTCTGAAATGGCGGAATCAAATAATTTTGCGCTTCATCTTGAACGCTATCTGAAAACCTTGCTGCAACAAGGCAAGTCGGAGCATACCGTTTCCGCTTATCGGCGCGATTTGAGTGAATTGATGCGCCTATTGCCCGATAATCTGGAAAACGGTCTGCCGACGCGCCGTGATTTTGTGGCGGTATTGAAAAAGCTGTCGCAAAAGGGCTTGAGCGAAAGCAGCTTGGCGCGGAAATTGTCGGTATGGCGGCAGTATTGCAGTTGGCTGGTGCAGATAGAAGTCATGGAAAGCGATCCGACATTTAATATGAAAGCGCCGAGCCTGCCCGAACGCCTGCCCAAAGCGCTGCCGCAAGAACCTTTAAACCATATCCTTGACCATGCGCCTGTTGATGACGAGTTGGACGTACGCGATAAGGCCATGTTTGAATTGATGTATGGTAGCGGTTTGCGCCTGAGCGAGATACAAGGTTTGAATCTGGACGGTATCGTTTTGGACGAAGGCTGGGTCAGTGTGAAGGGTAAAGGCGGCAAGCAGCGGCAAGTGCCTTTGGTGGGCAAGAGCATTGCGGCATTGCGCGATTATCTGGCGGTGCGTATTGCTAAAGAGGGCGAGCAGGCCTTGTTCACCAATAAGAACGGCAGCAGGCTGGGGCAACGTCAAATTCAAAAACGCCTGCAGGCGTGGGCAGTGCGCGTGGGCAGTGCCAGCCATATCTCGCCGCACATGATGCGCCACAGCTATGCGACCCATCTTTTGCAGGCATCGGGCGATATCCGTGCTGTGCAGGAATTGTTGGGGCACAGCAATCTTTCCGCTACGCAAGTTTATACCAAGCTGGATTTCGACCATTTGGCGCGTGTTTATGATGAGGCGCACCCAAGGGCGAAACGGAAAAAATGATTTTGTTTGAGTCAGGCCGTCTGAAGAGCGTTTTCAGACGGCCTGATGTTTTATGGATAAAAATACAAGATAATTTGAAACCATTTGAATTTTTATCGGTCTGACGAGGTTTCGGATGTTGGTTTAATGTGCGGATAGCATAAACGCCGGAAGAATAGGCTGTTTTGACTTACCGCTTATCTTTTAAAACTACCTTTTGTTTGATAATATTAGTAATGAGAGCTAATATCATATTATGATATGCAGCCTTTAAAACAGCAGGTCTATAAACTTTCTCTATAAGCATTAATGCTTATTTTGACTGTAAAACGACTTGCAAACGGGAATTGTTGCTATTAACATAACGGAATTATGGATAAAAAACGAATTTTAACTCCAGCCGTCGTGACTTCCGTTGCGTTGATTCACGTCGGCTTGGTTGCACTTTTATGGCACGCGCACAAACCGCCTCCTGTCGAAATGGCGAATATTGAATTTGTCGATTTAGGCGATTTCGGCGGTGGCGACGGCAGCCCTGAAGGCGAAGGCGCACCTGCCGCACCCGAGCCAACCCCCGAACAACCGAAACCCAAGCCAAAACCCAAACCTAAGCCTGTCGAGCCGCCCAAACCTGTTATCAAACCTGTGGTAACGAAAAAAGAAAAAGCGGATATCGTACAGCAAAAGGAAAAACCGAAACCTATCGAGAAACCTAAGCCCGAGCCTAAGCCGGAACCCAAACCTGAGCCGAAGCCCGAACCAAAACCTGAACCAAAACCAGAGCCGAAGGCAGAACCTAAACCGTCTCCCAAAGCATCTGAATACTCAGGCAGCAAAACCGGGCCGAATACTGCTGAAAACGGTAAAGGCAACGGCGAAGGCAAAGCCTTGGGCGGAGAAGGGAAAGGCAACGGCGGCGGTACGAAAGGTACAGGCAGCGGCCGTGGCGAAGGCAGCGGATCCGGCAGTGGTGGTGCGAAAGGCGAACATGGCTCCGGTACCGGTGGCGGAGGTGGTGGCAGCGGTACAGGTGCCGGCAGCAGTAAAGGCAATCCGGCAAAAGGAACCTGCCATATTCCGAGACCTCCGTATCCTTCACTGTCCACTGAAAATGGCGAAGAGGGCTTGGTTGTTTTGAAAGTCTTGGTTGGTCCCGGCGGTAAAGTGGATTCAATTAGTGTGAATAAATCAAGTGGTTATAGTCGTCTGGATAATGCAGCGCGTAAAGCCGTTAAAGATGGTAGCTGTCATGCAAGTGTTTGGACTGAATTTAAAGTACCTGTCAAATTCACGCTTGAATAAGTATCTAGGACTAAGCTGATTGATTGGAAAATATATGCTGTTGGGAAATATTTTTAAATGACCCGATAGAAATTTTAATTTTATTTTTAACTTGGAAAAATTATGGATTTAAGTTTAGTTTTCAAATCAGGTGATGTGGTACTGATTGGTGTATTTGTCCTGATGTTGTTGATGAGTGTGGTGACTTGGAGTGTCATTGTGATCCGCTGCATCAAATACCGCAAAGCGAAAAAAGGCAATGCTCAGGTAAAAGAGTTGATGTTGAATGCGTTTACGCTGGCCGATGCCGTACAAAAAGCCAAAGCGGTAGAAGCACCGATGAGCAATGTTGCCGATGAGTCTCTGCGCGCATACCAAAACTACCGTCAAACGACAAGTAAATCGCTGATTGACGAATTGCCTTTGAACGAATACTTGGTTGTTCACATCCGCAACAGCATGTCCCAAACTATGCGCCAGTTCGACTACGGTATGACTGCTTTGGCCTCTATCGGCGCAACCGCTCCATTTATCGGTCTGTTGGGTACTGTTTGGGGTATTTACCATGCCCTGATCGGCATCAGCGAAAGCGGTCAAATGAGCATTGCTGCGGTAGCCGGTCCGATTGGTGAGGCTTTGGTATCGACTGCCGTCGGCCTGTTTGTAGCGATTCCTGCTGTATTGGCATACAACTTCCTCAATCGCGGTACAAAAACCATCGCGCAAGATATGGACGCATTTGCACATGACCTGCATGTCCGCCTGCTGAACCAAAAGGATTAAACCATGGCTTTCGGATCAATGAATTCCGGCGATGATGCGCCGATGTCGGATATCAATGTGACACCTTTGGTGGATGTGATGCTGGTGTTGCTGATTGTATTTATGATTACCATGCCGGTGCTGACCCACTCGATTCCTTTGGAGTTGCCGACTGCTTCGGAAAAAGCGGCGAAAGAGGATAAGCAGCCTAAAGATCCTTTGCGTTTGAGCATTGATGCCAATGGTGCTTATGTCGTTGGCGGCGATTCGGATAACAAAGTGGATTTAGCAACGGTAACTGCCAAGCTGAAAGAAGCCAAAGCGAAAAACGAAGATGTGATTGTGGCGATTGCGGCGGATAAAGCGGTTGAATACGATTATGTCAACCAAGCCCTGCAAGCGGCGCGCGAAGCCGGTATCAGCAAAATTGGTTTTGTAACGGAAACCAAAGCGCAGTAATCTTTTGAACACAGTAAAGGCCGTCTGAAAGCTTGATTGACTTTCAGACGGCCTTTTGTTGTATTTGGTAACTATATGTCCAGGCTGTATAATTAGCGGATTAAATTGAATAATGACAATACAGGAACCACTATGACAGAAACCATCGAGCGCGACAGTATGCAATACGATGTCGTGATTGTCGGCGCAGGCCCGTCGGGTTTGTCTGCCGCCATCAAACTCAAGCAGCTTGCCGAAAAGAATGGACGCGAAATCAGCGTTTGCGTGGTGGAGAAGGGTTCGGAGGCCGGTGCGCACTCGCTGGCCGGTGCCATCATCGATCCGATTTCTTTGAATGAGCTGATTCCTGATTGGAAAGAAAAAGGTGCGCCGCTGACGCGTACAGTGACGAAGGACAGGGTTGTGTTCCTGACCGAGAAAAAAGCGTTCAACCTGCCGATTACCCCTAATTTCGACAACCATGCAAATTACATCGCCAGCTTGGGAGAAGTTGTCCGCTGGCTGGCGGAGCAGGCGGAAAATTTGGGCGTGGAAATCTATCCGGGCTTTGCCGCCGCCGAAGTGCTTTATCACGAAGATGGTTCGGTCAAAGGCATTGCGACCGGCAATATGGGCGTGGGCAAAGACGGTGAACCGACCGATTCATTCCAGCCAGGCATGGAGCTTTGGGCGCAGCAAACCATATTTGCCGAAGGCTGTCGCGGCTCGCTTTCCAAGCAAGTCATTGAACAATTTAAGCTCGACCAAAACAGCGAGCCGCAAACTTACGGCTTGGGCATTAAAGAAATTTGGGAAGTGCCGTCTGAAAAACATCAGCCCGGTTTGGTGATGCACAGTGCAGGCTGGCCGTTGGACAGCAAAACCTATGGCGGCTCGTTTATTTATCATTTTGACGACAACAAAGTCGCTGTCGGCTTTGTGGTCGGCTTGGATTATCAAAACCCTTATCTGTCGCCGTTTGAAGAGTTCCAACGTTTCAAAACCCATCCTGAAATCCGCAAAACCTTTGAAGGCGGCCGCCGTATCGCTTATGGCGCGCGTTCGCTGATTGAAGGCGGTTTGCAAAGCCTGCCGAAACTCTCGTTCAAAGGCGGAGTTTTGGTCGGCGATGCCGCAGGTTTCCTGAATATGCCACGCATCAAAGGCATTCATACCGCGATGAAATCCGCTATGCTCGCCGCAGAAGCCGTGTTTCCTATGTTGGAAAATCTCGAAGAAGTGGAAAGCTTTGACAGCGGCAAAGAAGCGGCCGATTATCAGCAACGCTTTGAACAAAGCTGGCTGTATCAAGAGCTTTACGCCGCGCGCAATGTCCGTCCGTCATTCAAATGGGGCGTTTACCTCGGCTCAATCTATACCGGCATCGACCAAATGATTTTCAGAGGCAAAGCCCCGTGGACCTTGAAACATCACGGCAAAGACAACGAGCAGCTCAAAAAAGCAGCCGAATGCAAGCCGATTGATTATCCGAAGCCCGATGGCGTTTTGACCTTCGACCGTTTGAGTAGCGTTTTCCTTGCCAACCTTGCGCACGAAGAAAACCAGCCCGACCATTTGGTACTGAAAAATCCGCAGGTCATGATAGATGTAAACTACAAAGAATATGCCTCGCCCGAAACCCGCTATTGTCCGGCCGGCGTATATGAAATCGTCGAAGAAAACGGCAGCCCGCGTCTGCAAATCAATGCCGCCAACTGTGTTCACTGCAAAACGTGCGACATCAAAGACCCGACGCAAAACATCACTTGGATTTGTCCCGAAGGCGCGAGCGGACCGAATTACGGCGGAATGTAATTTACTGTTTTGAAGTCAAAACCTAAAGGCCGTCTGAAAAGTTTCAGACGGCCTCTATCCTATTATTTCATCAATGGAAGCATTATGAACACGCACATTTGGCAGGCAGGCCGATTTGAAATCGCCTTAGACAAACCGAAAATCATGGGCATCGTCAATCTGACCCCCGATTCATTTTCCGATGGCGGCACCTATTCGCAAAATGTCTCAATAGCATTGGCACATGCTGAGCAGCTGCTGAAAGACGGTGCGGATATTCTCGATATCGGCGGCGAATCTACCCGCCCGGGTTCGGATGATGTTTCTCTCGAAGAAGAATGGGCCAGGGTACAGCCGGTTTTGGCGGAAGTGGCCAAATGGAATGTTCCCGTCAGCTTGGACACGCGCCGTACGGCAATTATGAAAAAAGCCTTGGCGCAAGGCGGCGTGGATATTATCAACGACGTTGCCGCATTGAGTGATGAAGGCGCAGTCGCATTGTTGGCGCGACAGCCGAAGACGGGCGTGTGTCTCATGCACATGCAGGGTTTGCCCAAAACCATGCAGCTGAATCCGCAATATCAAGATGTCGTCGAAGAAGTCGCGCGTTATTTAAAAGTACGCGCGGCAGAATGCGTTCAAGCAGGCATTGCCCCTGAACGCATCACGCTAGACCCCGGCTTCGGTTTCGGCAAAAATCTGCAACACAACATCACCCTGATACAACATTTGCCTGAACTGATGGACGCAACCGGATTCCCCCTTCTGATCGGCGTATCTCGCAAACGTATGATTGGCGAACTGACAGGCGAACAAGATGCCGCCAAACGTGTACACGGCAGCGTCGCAGCCGCTTTGGCCTCAGTCGCCCGAGGCGCGCAAATCATCCGTGTTCACGATGTCAAAGCAACATCGGACGCTTTGAAAGTTTGGGAAGCATTGGGCGTATCGGCATAATACCCGAATAGAAAACCAACAGGCCGTCTGAAACATTTGCTCGGCATCTTGAACAAGCAACAAGTTATGCTATAATCCGCATCTACTCTTGACGGGTCTGTAGCTCAGGGGTTAGAGCAGGGGACTCATAATCCCTTGGTCGTGGGTTCGAAACCCACCGGACCCACCAAATATTAAAAATGCCCGAGGCTTTTGGCTTCGGGCATTTTTGTATTTATTGGTTTGTGAAGGGTTGGAATATAATGTCGAGTATAGCAATTCGGTTATGTCGTCCAATATGTTTTTTAGGGAAAATTCTTTTTAAAAAAGAAGGAGTAGTTTGGTGGAGTTATTGCCTTATTTTCTGTTTTTTTTAGTATTTGTGTATTTTATTGTAATTATCATTAATCTAGTAATGCTATATAAAATATCAAAATTAGAAGGGATGAATGCGGGTTTTTTTGAATATCTGTTTATTGCTAGAAGAATGCAATTTAATTTTTTCAAGGTGCTGTTTGGAGTGCAAAAAATCTCCAATAAATTTTATTTGAAAGTATTAAGAATAAATTTATTGGTTGCTATGATTATTCTTATTTTAGGTTTTTCTATTGTCTTATATTCGACATATTTAGTATAAAAATTAACCTATCGAATGAAAGTCAGCTATTTAAGCTGTAGAGTGTTTTGTAAACCAATGCCGTCTGAAAATCGTCATTTCAGACGGTATTTTTAATTATTTAAGTAATACCATTTCAGTATGGCTGGATTGTTTTCAGACGGCCTGAAGATTTAGTCGGCCGTTCCGCGTATTTCGTTGATTGGGATGCGCGGTGTATAAAGTATGTCGTAAGTCGGCTTGTCCAGCAGATCTTGTAGTGAATATTGATCTAAATGATTGAAGAAGGCTTTGATGGCGCCGGTGATGATACCGGTCAGTCGGCAGGATGGGGTGATGAGGCATTCGTTGTTATCGCCCATGCATTCGACGACCTGCATCGGCTCAAGATGGCGTACAACTGCACCGATATTGATGTTTTCAGGATTGTCTGCCAAGCGTAAACCGCCGCCTTTGCCGCGCACACTGACCAGAAAACCGCCTTTGACTAATGAGGTAACTACTTTCATCAAATGGCTTTTGGAAATATTGTAAGTCTCGGCAATGGTGCCGATATTGACGAGGGTATCGTCGTTGATGGCGGTATAAACCAATACGCGCAATCCGTAATCGGTATGTTGGGTCAGATACATGGCTGGCTCTTTAGATATTTTTATTATATGTCAAAAGCGTAGTACTTGGAGAGGGGCTGTTTGACTTTATGTGGGATTGGGTTTCATAATATCTGAAACATTTGAATTAATCCAGTTTGACAAACTGTTACCATTATAACGAACTTATGAAGCCCTTGAAACGCCATCCTGCCTTAATAGAACTTTCCCGCGAACATCATGGCTCGCTGTCGTTGTGTGTCCGTCTTCTGCGTACGCCCGATCAAAGCCATCAGGCGGAGCTGGAGCCTCATTTTATTGAGCTTGAGCCACATTTTTTGGAAGAGGAAACCATGTTTGCGCCGTATTGGGATAAAATTGCCCCTGCGTTGTGGCAGCGTTTTGAAGGCGATCATGCCAAATTGCGCGCGATGATGGCGCATCCTGAATATATGAATGAATCATGGAATAAGGAGTTTGCTGTTACTTTGCGCGATCATGCGCGCTTTGAGGAGCGCGAGCTTTTCCCTGCGATTGAACCTTTTTTGCCTTTGCCTGAGAATGTGTAATAGGGAAGGGAATTGATGGCCGTCTGAAAAGTTTCAGACGGCCTCTGTTGCTGTTTTATGATGATATAAAAATTGAAGGAACCACTATGAACGATTTGTTCAAACATCCCGTGTGGGCAATGGCCTTCCGCCCGTTTTATTCGTTGGCGGCTTTGTATGGCGCATTGTCTATACTGCTTTGGGGCTTCGGCTTTCAGGGTACGCCTGAGTTGCCGGGTTTTTATTGGCATGCCCATGAAATGATTTGGGGCTATGCCGGATTGGTTGTCATTGCATTTTTATTGACGGCCGTGGCGACTTGGACAGGCCAGCCGCCGACACGCGGTAAGGCTTTGGCCGGTTTGACCGCATTTTGGCTGTTGGCCCGCATTTGTATGTTTATTCCTGGTTGGGGGGTAACGGCAAGCGGCATATTCGGTACGATCTTTTTCTGGTATGGCGCGGTATGCATGGCTTTGCCGGTAATTCGTTCTCAAAACAAGCGCAACTATGTTGCCGTGTTCGCTATTTTTGTTTTGGGCGGCACCCATTTCGCCTTCCATCTGAAAGTGCAGCCGTTTGATGCCATTGCGCTGATGACCGGTTTGCAATCCGGTTTGATTATGGTGGCCGGTTTTATTGGTTTGATCGGTATGCGGATTATCTCGTTCTTTACGTCCAAACGCCTGAACGTGCCGCAAATCCCCAGCCCTCAATGGGTGGCGCATGCTTCACTTTGGCTGCCTATGCTGACCGCCATGCTGATGGCGCATAACATTTTGCCGGGACTGGCCGCGTTGTTTGCGTTGGCTGCCGGTGTGATTTTTACCGTGCAGGTGTACCGCTGGTGGTATAAAGCCGTGCTGAAAGAGCCTATGCTTTGGATTTTGTTTGCCGGCTATCTGTTTACTGGCTTGGGCTTGATTGCGGTCGGTCTTTCTTATTGGATTCCAAGTTTCCTGAATTTGGGTGTGCACCTTATCGGCGTTGGCGGTATCGGCGTGCTGACTTTGGGCATGATGGCGCGAACTGCGCTTGGCCATACCGGCAACTCCATTTATCCGCCGCCTAAAGTGGTTCCTGTCGCCTTTTGGCTGATGATTGCCGCAACGGTTGTCCGTGTTTTGGCTACCTTTGTGAGCGGTACGGCATACACGCACAGTATTCGTTGCTCCGCCGCTTTGTTTGCCGCCTCTTTGCTGTTGTACGCATGGAAATATATTCCTTGGCTGATCCGTCCGCGTTCGGATGGTCGTCCGGGTTAACGGTTTGGCGAAATGAGAAGGCCGTCTGAAAAGTTTCAGACGGCCTTTATTGTTGATAATAAAAAAGCCTTTCAAAGTATGAAGGCTTTTCTTGAAACTGTGGCCTCGCCAACAGGAATCGAACCTGTATTTTACGCTTAGGAGGCATACGTTCTATCCGTTGAACTATGGCGAGGCGGTAAAGGAGGGGATTTTAAACCTTTCCAGCAAAAAAAGACAATAAGCCGGCGGCAATCAAAGGGCCGACCGGAATGCCGCCGACAAAGGCAACGCCGATGACCGTGCCGATTAATAATCCGGTTACCAAAACAGGCTGTTCGCTCATCAATGGAACGCCGCGTCCGGCAAGCCAGGCAACCAAAATGCCGATAAGGACGGCAGCAATCATTTTGAAATTGATAAACTCGGAAACCGGCGGAATCTGGATTTTACCGGAAACCAACGGACTCAATACGCCGATGGTCAGCAGGATGATGCCCAGATGCAAACCGTGTTTTTCCACCAAGGGAAGATATTGCGACAAGGCCGTCTGCTGCATGAGCAGCAATACCGCCGCCGAAATCGTAATCGAGTTGTTGTTGCTGACGACGCCCAAAAAAATCAGCGTAACCAGAAACAAAGGGACAAAGCTGAAATTCATCGGATTAAGATACTCGGGCTAAAGATTCTTTTGCCAGTTGGATCATGGCTTCTTTGACTTCGCTGTCAGGCAACACGTCCAATGAAGCGATGGCTTTGTCAACGGCTTTTTTCGCTTCAGAAATCGAATACGGCAAAGCGTCGGAGTTGACGACATAGTCGTGGATTTTTTCAAAATAGCTGCGGTCGGCATTTTCCAAAGCATAGCGCACATCGTTGGCGGCCTGCTCGGAGCCGTTTCGCATCAGGTAAATCAATGGCAGGGTAGGTTTGCCTTCTGCCAAATCGTCGCCGACGTTTTTGCCGATTTCTTCGGTTTCGCCTGAATAGTCCAAAACATCGTCAATGATTTGGAAAGCCGTACCGACGTACATGCCGTAGTCTTTCAAGGCTTGCTCGTGTTCGGGGGAAGCCTTGCCCAAAATTGCGCCGACTTGCGCGGCCGCTTCAAACAATTTTGCTGTTTTGTATTGGATAACTTGGACGTATTGCTCTTCGGTAATATCCGTATTGCCGATGTTCATCAGCTGCATGACTTCGCCTTCGGCGATGATGTTGGTCGCATCGGCCATCACTTCCAATATACGCATACTGCCTGAACCGACCATCAGTTGGAAGGCGCGTGTATAGAGGAAGTCGCCGACCAAAACGGCCGCTGCGTTGCCGAAGAGATTGTTTGCGGTTTTACGGCCGCGGCGCAATTCACTTTCGTCAACGACATCGTCGTGCAGGAGGGTGGAGGTGTGGATGAATTCCACCATCGCTGCCAGCGAATACAGCTTTTCATCGTCATGCCCGACTGCTTTGCCTGCCAAAATGGTAATAATCGGACGCAGTCGCTTACCGCCCGCGCTGATGATGTATGTGCCAATTTGCGAAATCAGCGCGACATCGGATTGAACAGCTTGGTTGATGACCGCGTTCACTTTGGCAAGGTCATCGGGCAGGTGGCGTTGGAAGTAAGGCAGGTTTTCGAGCATAAAACATTCTCTGTTGATAAAACGGAGCGGAGGCTCCAATGAATCTGTTTAAACCCGTACATTCGGTCGGGGTAATAACGTTGCATAAAGATATCAGCAATCCAGCGCGTGATTATATCAGTTAAAAAGCATGCAACATATCTTTCAGACGGCCTTTTCAGTTGTAAATAAAATAAATTTTGACAAAATAGGCAAATAGAAATAGAATAGCTCGTTTCGCACATGGTGTGCGGAATGTTAACCTAATTCTCATGGAGTTGAGTATGTACGCGGTCATAAAAACCGGCGGTAAACAATACAAAGTTTCCGTTGGCGAAAAATTGAAAGTAGAACAGATACCAGCCGAACTCGACAGCCAAATCGAACTGACTGAAGTTTTGATGATTGCTGACGGCGAATCTGTAAAAGTAGGCGCACCTTTTATCGAAGGCGCAAAAGTAACAGCCAAAGTCGTTGCTCATGGTCGTGGCGAGAAAGTACGCATTTTCAAAATGCGTCGTCGCAAACACTACCAAAAACGCCAAGGCCATCGCCAAAATTTCACCCAAATCGAAATCGTGGCAATCGCCTAATTTCAAGTAAGTTCAGGAGTATTACAAATGGCAAGTAAAAAAGCAGGCGGTAGCACCCGCAACGGTCGCGATTCAGAAGCCAAACGCTTGGGCGTTAAAGCCTACGGCAACGAGCTGATCCCGGCAGGCTCCATCATCGTTCGTCAACGCGGTACTAAATTCCACGCAGGTGACAACGTAGGCATGGGCAAAGACCACACTTTGTTTGCTAAAGTCGACGGTTACGTTGAATTCAAAACCAAAGGCGCGCTGAACCGTAAAACTGTCAGCATCCGTCCTTACACCGGTTCTGAAGAATAATCGTTTTACGATTGAAAGCCGCATTCCCTTTTCGGAATGCGGTTTTTGTTTATCTGAATGTTTGTCCGTTTGATAAAATCCGTATGTCGTGAAGCTTGATTTATATTAAGGCCAAAGTAAAAACGCGCTTACAATTGATAACATTTGTTTTATTCTATCAATGCTTTCTATATAATCTATCAAATGCCTTTGATTTACCCTCATGTAGCTAAACACAGTAAACTTAAGGCCGTCTGAAAAAATCCGTATCAGTTGAATACAAGGAATTCCTCCCATGAGCTTACACAGTGATATTCTCGTCGTCGGCGCAGGCCCTGCCGGATTAAGTTTTGCCGCAGAGTTGGCCGGAAGCGGTTTGAACATAACCCTGATTGAAAGAAGTCCTTTAGAAGTGTTGCAAAATCCGCCGTATGACGGCCGTGAAATCGCACTGACGCACTTGTCGCGCGAAATCATGCAGCGATTGGGTATGTGGGATTTGATTCCAAAAGACGAAATTTATCCTTTGCGCGATGCCAAAGTGTTGAACGGTCATTCCGATTACCAGCTCCACTTCCCGCAACCGACAGAGGCACGCGGTGAGCCTGCGGACTGCTTGGGCTATTTGATTTCCAATCACAACATCCGTAAAGCCGCTTATGAAGTCGTGTCCAAATTGGATAACGTCAAAATCTTGACCGGCACCAATGTTAAAGAAGTTAAAACTTCCGACAATGAGGCGCAAGTTATTTTGGAAAGCGGCGAAGTATTGACCGGCCGTCTGTTGTTGGCCGCCGATAGCCGCTTCTCGCAAACGCGCCGTCAATTGGGCATTTCTTCCGATATGCACGATTACAGCCGCACTATGTTTGTGTGCCGCATGAAGCATACTTTGTCTAATCTGCATACCGCATATGAATGCTTCCACTACGGCCGTACCATTGCGTTGCTGCCTTTGGAAGAGCATTTAACCAATACGGTGATTACGGTGGACAGCGATAAAGCCGAGACGATTAAAAACATGTCGCCGGAAGAGTTGGCAGCCAGCGTGAAAGAGCAACTCAAAGGCCGTTTGGGTGATATGGAATTGGTCAGCACCATTCACAATTATCCTTTGGTCGGCATGATTGCCCAACGTTTCTACGGCAAACGCAGCGCGTTGATCGGCGATGCCGCAGTCGGTATGCATCCGGTTACTGCGCACGGTTTCAACTTGGGTCTGGCAAGTGCCGATCTTTTGGCTAAATTGGTTCTTGAAGCCGAGCAACGCGGTCAGGATATTGGTGCGAAGAGCCTGCTGGAAAAATACAGCACCAAGCATATGCTCCACGCCCATCCGATTTACCACGGCACCAATATGCTGCTGAAACTCTTTACCAATGAAACTGCTCCGGCGAAACTGCTGCGCGGTTTGGTATTGCGTGCAAGCAATAACTTCCCGCCGCTGAAAAAACTGATTACCAAACAATTGACCGGTTAATCATTTGAAAACATAAAAGGCCGTCTGAACGATTACAGTTTCAGACGGCCTTGTTTTTTATCTGCTGCTTATTCGGCTAAAACCGATTCGGGCATTTCTTGACGGACGTTTAAGGAAGTCAGTTTTTTGGTCAAGATGCTCAATACGATGCCGTAGGCAGGCAGGAAGAAGAGGGTGCAGATGGCAAGTTTGAATAGATAGTCGACAAATGCGATGCCCTGCCAATTTGCCGCCATAAATTCATCGTTGCTCGCGTAAAAGGCAACGGCAAAAAATACCAGCGTGTCCAAAGCGTTGCCGACGACGGTGGAAGCAGTAGGGGCTGCCCACCATGATTTCAGACGGCGTAATCTGTTGAACACGAAAATATCGAGAATTTGCCCGAGCGCATAGGCGGAAAAGCTGGCCAATGCGATACGGCCGACGAAGGTGTTAAAGTCGGCCAAAGATGCCCAGCCTGTCCAGTTGCCGTCATGAAAGAGGACGGAGAAGACATAAGAGAGCAGCAGGGCGGGGAACATCACCCAAAAAATAATCCGTCTCGCCAACGGCGCACCGAAAATGCGCACGGTCAGGTCGGTAGCGAGGAAGATAAAGGGGAAGGAAAATGCGCCCCAAGTGGTAAAAATACCGAAAATCTGAAAGGGGAACTGCACCAGATAGTTGCTGGCGGCAATAATAAAAATATGGAAAAGCACCAGCCAGAAGAGCGCTTTCTTCTGCTGTGCGGCAGTAAATTCGTACATGGAAATCTTTCGGAGGTTTTTCAGACGGCATGAAGCCTTGCAAGACCGTGCAATAAATAAAGTCTTGCCATGAAAAAGGCGTTAGGCCGTCTGAATAGGATTATTGTGCATCGTGTTCGAACAAGCGTTTGCGTGCCAAAGCTTCAAACTCTGTACCTGCTTTGCCGTAGTTGGCAAACGGATGAATGGCGATGCCGCCGCGCGGTGTGAATTCGCCGAATACTTCGATGTATTTCGGATCCATCAGGGCGATGAGGTCTTTCATGATGATGTTGACGCAGTCTTCATGGAAGTCGCCGTGGTTGCGGAAGCTGAAGAGATAGAGTTTCAGTGATTTGCTTTCCACCATTTTGATATGGGGGATGTAGCGGATGTAGATGGTGGCAAAGTCGGGCTGGCCGGTCATCGGGCAGAGGCTGGTGAACTCGGGGCAGACGAATTTGACGAAATAGTCGTTGTCGGGGTGTTTGTTGTCGAACGCTTCCAAAATTTCAGGCGCGTATTCGCTCGGGTATTGGGTTTTCTGGTTGCCCAAAAGGGAGATGCCTTGCAGCTCTTCGTTGTTGCGGGACATGAGGTTTCCTTAGTTTTTTAATGTGGGAGGTTTTCGAACCACGGGGTGCGGATTGTAATATAAATTGCATGGCTTGTGCGGATTTTATAGCGATGAATCAGCAAGATAGGTTTCAGACGGCCTGTTTTGTATTTTATGAAACCTGTTTTCCGCTTTACAATAGCAGCCAATCAACAGGCCGTCTGAAAGTATTTGTATGTCTTTAGCCCAACCCAAACGTATTCTGATCATCAAATTGCGCCATCATGGCGATGTGCTTTTGAGCACGCCGGTGGTCGATGCGCTGAAAACCCATTTCCCCGATTGCGAAATCGATATGCTGGTGTATGCCGGTACGGGACAGCTGATTGCCGATAATCCGCAGATTGCGCAGATTTTTACCATTGATCGAAATTGGAAGAAGCTGGGCGTATTCAAGCAGTTGGCGTGTGAGAAAAACCTTTTGTCTAAGCTGAAGGCACGCGATTACGACTGGGCCTTCAATCTGTCCGATCAATGGCGCGCGGCAATAATCGCCAAACTGTGTGCTCGTTGCAGCGTGGGTTTGGACTGCATTAAGCGCGACGGTTTTTGGTGGCGTTTCTGTCATGATTTTATCAACCATGAGCTTGATCCCAGCCATCATATCGTTGAAAACCAATTGAATATCCTTGCGCCGCTTATCCAGCCTGAAGACGTCGCCGATGCGAAGGTACGCCTTTGGGTAGCACAAGATGCAAGGGAAAGCATGCAGCAGAAATTGCGTGAGCAGGGGTGGAGCGGTGAAGATTATGTGTTACTGCACCCGGGTGCGCGTTGGCATTTCAAATGTTGGGAAGACGGCAAAAACGCCGCCATCGTACAACTTCTGCTCAACAGCGGACAGAATGTCGTATTGACTGCTTCTCCCGACACTGTCGAACAATACATGCTTCAGGAAATTATAGGCCGTCTGAATATTCCGGAAGGCAGAAAAGTATATGTGTTGTCCGGATGTTTGAGCCTGCGTGAATTGGCGGCGGCCATTGAGGGCGCCAAGCTGTTTGTCGGTGTCGATTCCGCACCGATGCACATCGCTGCAGCTTTGGATAAACCGCAAATCGCTTTGTTTGGCGCGTCATGGGTGGATAAATGGCGTCCGTATTCCGAGCAGGCGGAAGTCATTTATGCCGGCGATTATGCCGAACTGCCTCACCCCGACAGCATCGATACCAACGATCCGACCCGTTTGTTGAAAGCGATTCCGTTGCAGGATGTGTGGGACAAAATTTCGGCCAAATTGGAGGCGTTGGAGGCTTAAAACCGCTTACCACGATCCGTTAAACGTTTTAGCTTTGCGCCAAAACGCCCATTTTGAACGGCGGCCGATTTCCAGCGTGCCGCCGTTTTCGCCGTCTGTGGCAATGCACACGGTTTTCAGACGGCCTGAATCAAGAGCGTCCCATAAAGGCGCAAACCAACGGGTTTCCCAGCTTTCCAAAATATCTTTGTATGCCCAAACATCGCCTGTCTGTAAGGTGGAAACCAAGTCGTCCAAAAAGATAAGGCCGTCTGAAACCGTGTTGCCTGTTTCTTGAACCATCTCAAACCAAGCCTTCAAATCATACGGCGCATCGAGTTTGGGCGTATCTGAAAAACGCGCCCATGCGCTGTCTGAAGCGACAATATCCGCAGACTGTGTACCGTTCGCATCGTTCCACAGCCACAAACCGTTGATTTCCGGCAATCCTTGTTGTTCACGCGCTTGGTTAATCGGATGCGTGTGGAGAAACATTTGGATTTCCGTCTGCATGGCCAACCAAGACACCGCATCTTGGCCGTGCGCCTGACCGTCCATTTCCGGCTGCCCGCACACATCCAAAACACATTCCGCGCCCCAATCTTCTATCGTCGGCATACTGAGCAGCCACATGCTTTCGCAAAGCGGCTCGAATTGCCAATCTTTATCTTGATAAAACGCCGACAAATCCGCACATAACCGTTGCGCCTCCTCTTTTTGGATGCCGATAAACTCGCCGCTGATAATGTTGACATGGTGCATGCCCATCTGTTGCCAAACCGGAGAGGCAAAAGCGGCCGCGCGTTTTTGGCTTGTGTGGCGTAAACGTTGCACTTGGGCAATGAGGCTGCCGTTCCACAAATGGCGTCCGTAAAATTCAGACGGCCTGAGTGTTTCTTTGCGTAATGTGCCATAACGCAAAAGACGGTTAAAAGCAGGTAAGGCAAGCTCAGGGACGGATTCGTCGGCAAAGCGGTTGAGCGAGGGGAGGGCGAGGGTCAGCTTCATAAGCGCAAATAGATAGAAAAACCGTTATTTTACGCGACAAATGATGCGTTTCGGAACCTTGCCCTCACGTACTCAAAAAGAGCCGTTCAGACGGCCGGTTTGGAAAAAACGGGCTGTCATGCTAAAATGCGTGGCGTAAATTTCAGAAAAACAGGGTGTAAATCAACACAATAGCCCTGATAATAACGTCAATCTCAAATACGACCTCATTCATTCCGAATGAAAACCTGATTTTCAGATCGGAAAAAAGACTCAAAGTCCTTTATCCCCAAAACTGTTTAAACCAGCAGGCGGTCGCGGCAGGCCGGATGTGCCGGCATTCTGCAAACCTCAAAAACAGACCGCCCCATTAAGGATAACGCGTGATTAAAAACAAATATTCCACTCGATTCAAAGCAACCCTCTTAGCGTTTCTGCTGCCGGCTTCAGGCATCATGACCGCATACGCCATTACCGATCCTCAACCCGCACAAACCGATTTCAAAGTCGAGCGTATTTCCGAAGAGCTGCCTGCCGTTTATGTGGAAACCAATACCTATCAATCCAGCTATTGGGCGCAAGAAGCCGTCCAAGCCGGCGACTCTTTGGCAGACGTTTTGACGCGCATGGGTGTCAACCAAGAAGACATCAAGCAAATCATGGCGAAAAACAATGCCAACCTCGACATGAAAAACCTGCGGACCAACCAATCCGTCAACATCCGCATCGATTCTTCAGGCCAAGTGACCGACGTTCAATTCTTTACCGATGAAGAATTGGAACGCAATTTGGTCGCTTTGGAAAAAGTCAAAGGCAAATGGCGCATCTCCAATGCCGAAATCGACATGAAAACCATGCCGACCTTGCGCTCCGTGCAAATCCGCACTTCCGCCATCGGCGATATGCTCCGTGCCGAAATCCCTTCCGAAGTGTATATCCAGCTCAAAGAAATCTTTGCCGACTCGTTCAATATGAGCGATTTGAAAGAAGGCGATACCGTACGCCTTTTGTACAACAGCATGTATTTCCGCGGCCAGCAAATGGCGGTCGGCGATATTTTGGCAGCTGAAGTGGTTAAAGACGGCAAAACTTATCAAGCCTATTATTACAGCCAAGGCAAAGGCGACGAAGAAAGCGGTAGCTACTACGACCAAAACGGTAAGTCCCTGCAACAAAAAGAAGGCTTTAATACCGAGCCTGTTGCATACACGCGCATTTCTTCTCCGTTCGGCTACCGTGTCCATCCGGTTTTGCATACCGTCCGTATGCACACCGGTATCGACTATGCCGCGCCGACCGGTACGCCTATTAAGGCTGCTGCCGACGGCGAAGTGATTTTCAAAGGTTGGAAAGGCGGCTACGGTAATACCGTGATGATTCGCCATGCCAACGGTGTGGAAACCCTGTACGGCCACATGAGCGCGTTCAGCCCTGCCGACGGCAGAGTCCGTGCCGGCGAAGTAATTGGTTTTGTGGGTACAACCGGCCGTTCGACCGGCCCGCACCTGCACTACGAAGCGCGTGTCAACGGCCAGCCGGTCAACCCGACTACCGTCGCCCTGCCGACGCCGAAATTGACCCCGACCAATATGGCCGCGTTCCGCAAACAGCAAAAAGATGCCAGCACGATGTTGTCTACCATCCGCTCTTTGCCGGTTTCCGTAGCGCAGCTGGATTAATAAGATAAAGGCCGTCTGAATAAGGTTTCTTTCAGACGGCCTTTCCCATTAAAATTGATACCTCAACGCCCACGTTTACTCAGAGAAAACTTATGTCTGCTTATCAGCCCATTATCCAATCCCTGCTTGATACCGACCTGTACAAATTCACCATGCTGCAAGTCGTGTTGCACCAATTCCCGCAAACCCACAGCCTCTACGAATTCCGCTGCCGCAACAAAGAGATGGTGTATCCGCTGGCCGATATTCAAGAAGACTTGGAACGCGAGCTCAACGCCCTGTGCCAGCTGCGCTTTACCCATGACGAACTCGACTATCTGCGCAGCCTGCGTTTTATCAAAAGCGATTTTGTCGATTATCTCGAACTTTTTCAACTCCAACGCCGCTTCGTCCAAGTCAGCCCTGACGATCAAGGCCGTCTGAACATCCGCATCGAAGGCCCGATGGTACAGGCGATGTTCTTCGAGATTTTTATTCTTGCCATCGTCAACGAACTCTATTTCCGCCGCTTGGAAACGCCTGCCGTCATCGAAGAAGGCGAGCGCCGTTTGCAGGCCAAAGCGCAACAGCTGAAGGAAATTGCGGCTACACAAAATCCGAATGATCCGCCGTTCCTTATTTCCGATTTCGGCACACGCCGCCGCTACACCCTTGCATGGCAGGAACACGTTATCCGCACCTTGTTGGAAGCCGCTCCCGACATCGTGCGCGGTACCAGCAACGTTTATCTGGCCAAAAAGCTCGGCATCACACCCATCGGCACCATGGCACACGAGTTCCTCCAAGCCTTCCAAGCCTTGGACGTACGTTTGCGTAATTTCCAAAAAGCCGCGCTGGAAAGCTGGGTACATGAATACCGCGGCGACCTCGGTATCGCCCTGACCGACGTAGTCGGCATGGATGCCTTCTTGCGTGATTTCGACCTGTACTTCGCCAAACTCTTCGACGGCCTGCGCCACGACAGCGGCGATCCTTATGTTTGGGGCGACAAAGCCTACGAGCATTACAAAAAACTTAAAATCGACAGCCGCACCAAAATGCTGACCTTTTCAGACGGCCTCGATATTGAGCGTTCATGGGCGTTGCACCAATACTTCAAAGACCGTTTCAAAACCAGTTTCGGTATCGGTACCAATCTGACCAACGACTTGGGACACACGCCTTTGAACATTGTTTTGAAGCTCGTCGAGTGTAACGGCCAATCCGTCGCCAAGCTCTCCGACTCCCCGGGCAAAACCATGACCACCAACAACACCTTCCTCGCTTACCTGCGCCAAGTGTTTGACGTACCGGAGCCGGAAGAGAAAGCCTAAAAACAAAGGCCGTCTGAAATGTTCAGACGGCCTTTTTCATTAATCCATATCGCTTTCAGGTAATTCTGCCGAACCCATGCGGCGCAGGATGATATTGGTTTTGTTGTGCATCCGTTTGCTCTTAGGGTGGTCTGCGTAAAACAGCGGAGCCGGAACGCGCGCCGTGAGTTTGGCGGCTTGTTGGCGGGTGAGGGCAGAGGCAGGTTTCTTGTAGAAATACTGGGACGCCGCTTCCGCGCCGAATACGCCGTAGTGCCATTCGATTGAGTTTAAATACAGCTCAAAAATGCGGTCTTTGTCTGTAACCGCTTCCATCATTGCCGTAATTGCCGCTTCTTCGCCTTTGCGGATGTAGCTGCGGCTTTCGTTGAGAAACAGGTTTTTCGCCAGCTGCTGGCTGATGGTCGAACCGCCGGCTTTGACTTCGCCGCTTTGCTTATTGCGTTTCATGGCGTATTTGATGCCGTTCCAGTCAAAGCCGCTGTGTTCGGCAAAGTTGGCGTCTTCGGAAGCAATCAGGGCTTTTTTGAGGTTGACGGAAATTTGGTCGTAAGGCACCCAGCGGTAATCCAGCTTGACATCGCGGCCTTCTTTTGCAAACTGGCTCATGCGCATGGACATGAAGGCGGTTTTGCTGGGCGCGACGGCGCGGTAGGTAATGATGTTGCCGTACACATAAGCGTTGAAGAAAATGAAGATGCCGATGGGCAGGGCAATCAGCCATTTGATGATGCGGAACATGGTTACAGGGCTTTCATGTATTCGATAACAGGGCGGATATCGGGCGTAAATCCGCGCCAAGTATGGTAAGAGGCGGCAGCCTGACCGACCAGCATGCCCAGGCCGTCTGAAACTTCGGCCGCGCCGTTGCTTTGGGCAAAGTTCAAAAACGCCTGAGCCGCTTCGCCGTAAACCATATCGTAGGCAAGGCGGCAGCCGCGGAAAATTTCAGGGCTGACGGCAGGAAGCTGACCGCTCAAGCCGCCGGATGTGCCGTTGATGATGATATCAAAACCGCCGTTCAAATCCGACATCGGGACGGCTTCAATGCCGAAAAGCCGCGCCAATTCCTCGGCCTTGGCGTGGGTGCGGTTGGCAATGACGATACGGGCAGGGCGGTGTTCTTTCAAAACAGGAATCACGCCGCGTACCGCGCCGCCTGCGCCCAAAAGCAAAATGGTTTTGCCCTCGATGGCAATATTTTTGACCTGCGTGATGTCGTTGGTCAAACCGATACCGTCGGTATTGTCGCCGCGTATTCTACCGTCTTCCAACCACACCAGCGTATTGACCGCGCCGGCAGCCAAGGCGCGGTCGGAATGTTCGTCCGCCAGTGCAAAGGCTTCCTGCTTGAACGGAACGGTTACATTCGCACCTTGCCCGCCCTCGGCACGAAACGCCGCAACAGCCTCGGCAAAGCCGCCGATTTCGACACAAATGCGCCCATATTCGATGGCCGCGCCTTCTTGAAGTGCGAATTGCTGATGGATTTGCGGTGATTTACTGTGTGCAACGGGATTGCCGAAAACGGCGTAACGCGGGGTGTTGTTCATAAAACGGGTCTGAAAAAACAAAAGAAAAGAGTGCTTATTATAGCGGTCTTTATGTTAAGAAAGCGTAATGTAAAATTGTTGACAATTAAACAGGCTGAAACTATATTTCATTGCGTAAAAACGGGTGCCCTGATGTATTTCAGACGGCCTTACCGTGGTAGAATAACAACTTAAACCTATTCCCTCAGGAGCTGAAGATGTCCATCAAAGATGCTGTAAAACTGATTGAAGAAAGCGAAGCCCGCTTCGTAGATTTGCGCTTTACCGATACCAAAGGCAAGCAGCACCACTTTACTATCCCCGCCCGCATCGTCCTTGACGATCCCGAAGAATGGTTTGAAAACGGTCAAGCGTTTGACGGTTCGTCCATTGGCGGTTGGAAAGGTATTCAGGCTTCCGATATGCAGTTGCGTCCTGATGCATCTACAGCCTTCGTTGATCCTTTTTACGATGATACCACCGTTGTTTTTACCTGCGACGTTATCGATCCGGCCGATGGCCAAGGCTATGACCGCGATCCCCGCTCTATCGCACGCCGCGCCGAAGCCTATTTGAAATCTTCCGGTATCGGCGACACCGCCTATTTCGGCCCCGAGCCTGAGTTCTTCGTTTTTGACGGCGTAGAATTTGAAACCGACATGCACAAAACCCGTTACGAAATCACGTCCGAAAGCGGCGCATGGTCAAGCGGGCTGCACATGGACGGTCAAAACACCGGCCACCGCCCTGCCGTCAAAGGCGGTTATGCGCCCGTTGCCCCGATTGACTGCGGTCAAGACCTGCGTTCTGCCATGGTCAATGTTTTGGAAGAACTCGGCATCGAAGTCGAAGTCCACCACGCCGAAGTCGGCACCGGCAGCCAAATGGAAATCGGTACCCGTTTCGCTACTTTGGTCAAACGTGCCGACCAAACCCAAGACATGAAATATGTCATCCAAAACGTTGCCCACAACTTCGGTAAAACCGCTACCTTCATGCCCAAACCCATCATGGGCGACAACGGCAGCGGTATGCACGTTCACCAATCCATTTGGAAAGACGGTCAAAACCTGTTCTCAGGCGATGGCTATGCCGGTTTGTCCGATACCGCCCTTTATTACATCGGCGGCATCATCAAACACGCCAAAGCCCTGAACGCGATTACTAATCCGTCCACCAACTCCTACAAACGCCTCGTGCCGCACTTTGAAGCACCGACCAAACTGGCATATTCCGCCAAAAACCGTTCCGCTTCCATCCGTATTCCGTCCGTGAACAGCAGCAAGGCACGCCGCATCGAAGCGCGTTTCCCTGATCCGACCGCCAACCCATACTTGGCGTTTGCCGCTTTGTTGATGGCCGGTTTGGACGGTATTCAAAACAAAATCCATCCGGGCGACCCTGCCGATAAAAACCTGTACGACCTACCTCCGGAAGAAGATGCATTGGTGCCTACCGTTTGCGCCTCTTTGGAAGAAGCACTGGCCGCCCTCAAAGCCGACCACGAATTCCTCCTGCGCGGCGGCGTATTCAGCAAAGACTGGATCGACAGCTACATTGCCTTTAAAGAGGAAGATGTCCGCCGTATCTGCATGGCACCTCATCCGCTGGAATTTGAAATGTATTACAGCCTGTAAAACAGCTGAGGCATTTTAAATAGGAAATCAAAGGCCGTCTGAAACTGGATTTGAAGTTTCAGACGGCCTTTAGGCTTGAAATAGATAGGGCAATTGAATTAGGTATGATAGCGAGAAGCAATAAATCATGCCGTTTGAAAACCTTTATGGAATCGGTATTGCGTGTTAAATTTCAGCATGACAGGCCTTTTATTAAAGATATTCGCCATTACTTTATAGTGAACCAGTCTTCAAATTTAATCCTCAAGGTAAAGGCATTACTTGGGAAGAGCTGAAAGAGTCTTTCGATTCGGATAAGACAGAAGAAGATTAAAGCCTCAGGCCGTCTGAAAGGATATTTTCTGTTTTCAGACGGCATGTTTGATAAGGAAAACCATGTTTGCAAATTTTGATTTAGGCGTATTTCTGCTGGCAGTATTGCCCGTGTTGTTGGCCATTACCGTGCGCGAAGTGGCACGCGGTTATACGGCGCGGTATTGGGGCGACCATACTGGCGAGCAGCTTGGGCGTTTGACGCTCAATCCGCTGCCGCACATCGATCCTGTCGGTACGATTGTCGTGCCGTTGGTGTGTCTGATGATAGGCAGTTTTCTGTTCGGCTGGGCGCGTCCCATGCCCATCGATTCGCGCAATTTCCGTGATCCGCGCCGCGCGTGGCGTTGGGTGTCGATTTCGGGTCCGATAGCCAATCTGATTTTGGCGTTCTTCTGGGGTTTTGTCGTCGTACTTGCCGCGTATGTGCCTGAGTCTTATCAAGCGCCCTTGGCGCAGATGGCCGGTTACGGCGTGATGGTGAACTCGATTTGGGTCGCATTCAGCCTGATTCCGATTTTGCCTTGGGACGGCGGTATTTTTATCGATACCTTTCTCAACGCCAAACAGTCCATGCAGTTCCGTAAAATCGAGCCATACGGCACATGGATTATCCTGATCCTGTTGTTTACCGGCCTGCTGGCCAAACTGATTTGGCCGATTATTGCCATGATTCAGGACGCAGTGCGGATGGTTGTCATGTTGTTTATTTAAATGTTTTGGCTGAAAAGGCCGTCTGAAACTCAGTTTCAGACGGCCTTTTTCATTGTGCAACATGTAAATACAATTGGAAAAATTGCTTAAAAATTGTACAATTTCAGCCCTTTCAATTTGGCGCACACATCATGCACATCGGCGGCTATTTCATTGACAACCCCATCGCACTCGCCCCCATGGCAGGCATTACGGACAAACCGTTCCGCCGGATTTGCCGCGAGTTTGGCGCAGGGTGGGCGGTATGCGAAATGCTGACCAGCGATCCGAGCTTGCGCCATACCAAAAAAACTTTGCGCCGCAGCGATTTTGAAGGCGAGGGCGGAGTGGTGGCCGTGCAGATTGCCGGCAGCGATCCGCAGCAGATGGCGGAAGCCGCGCGGTATAACGTCGGCTTGGGCGCTCAGGTGATTGATATAAACATGGGCTGTCCGGCCAAAAAAGTCTGTAATGTGCAGGCAGGCAGCGCATTGATGCAAAACGAGCCTTTGGTTGCCGAAATCTTGGAAGCCGTTGTCAACGCGGTGGACGTACCCGTTACCCTCAAAACCCGTTTGGGCTGGCACAATGAACATCAAAATTTGCCGACCATTGCCAAAATCGCCGAAGAATCAGGCATCGCAGCCCTTGCCATCCACGGCCGCACCCGTACGCAGATGTACAAAGGTGAAGCGCGTTACGAACTGATTGCCGAAACCAAAGGCCGTCTGAACATTCCCGTTTGGGTCAACGGCGATATTACTTCGCCGCAAAAAGCTGCCGCCGTCCTCAAGCAAACCGCCGCAGACGGCATCATGATAGGGCGCGGCGCACAAGGCAGTCCGTGGCTTTTCCGTGATTTAAAACATTACGCCGAACACGGCGTTTTGCCGCCGGCCTTAAGCTTGGCAGAATGCAACGCCACCATTTTGAACCACATCCGCGCTATGTATGAATTTTATGGCGAAGTGGCCGGCGTACGCATCGCCCGCAAACACATCGGCTGGTACATCGATGAAATGCCCAACGGCGAGCAAACACGCCGAGACATCAACCGCTTGGACAGCGCCGCAGCACAATACGACACCCTTGCCGCCTATCTTGAGACGCTTTCAGAGAAAACCGACCGTTGGGTATGCCACTATCGGGAAGGCTAAAGGGTTTCAGACGGCATTTTTCTTTTGGGGAAGTAAATATGAAATTGACCTCACGGTTCAAACGCTTCGGCATAGCCGTGCTGTTGCTGACAGGATTTGGTATTTATGCTTATGACTACAATCTGATAGCCTGTAAATTAATGGATCGCTATTGGAATGAAGACAAGAGCAGGTGCATGAATCCTGATTGTCGTCAACATGATGCTTGTATGCTGAGTGCAGGTAAGGATAAAGCAACATGCGAAACCATCCGCCCCGGTGACAGTTTGGACAAGGCTTGGTATGTACTGGGCAAGCCTTGGTATGAGTAGAACGGGCGTTTCTTTTGGGGTAATAAATATGGAGATAATGTAGCAGAAATCGAACCTGACGGAGAAAAGGTTGGCAAGATTACTTGCTTTGAGCAGTAGGTTGTGTGAGGAGATGGTTTCAGGAAACCCTATGTTTCAGTTGATTAAACGTATATTTTCTAAAAAGCATCAAGCTGATTCCATGTTTCCGCGCAATCGTTTCGAACATGTGGATTGGGAACAGGAATTGGCTGATGCCACTCGTCGGCTGGTCAATGATGAAGGGCATTATGACGAGCAGGGTAATACGGTTGAGCTGGAGTTAAGTGAGGGAGCGCATAATATCCTGCTGTATTTTGCCTCAGGGGATGAAGCTCAATGTATGGAAATCCTGCAGCGTTTGAACGCATGGGATAATCAGGTTCAAACCTCTCTGGAAAAAGAGGCTCAATCGCCTATTCCTAGAGCGTATCAAGAAATAGGATATAACCGCCAATCTTGGGAAAAAGCACGGAAATTTCATGTTTGGATAGTCAATTGTGAAGAAAAACCGTATTCCATTCGTTACGTTGCCGATCATGCCAATAATGAATTTGTTATCTATCTGGCTCAAGAAAACGGGATATGGCGGGCATTTTGGGATAGTAAATTACAGAAATCTATTGCAGTATAAGATTTTGATAAAAAATAAGAATTGAATAGAGTAAATTTCTCAATCAAATTAAATAAACGCCGTCTGAATGTTCAGACGGACTCATCATCTAAAAACAAATCTAAAGAAAGACAATCACGATGAATCAAACGACGACTGACATTGCGCAATGTATTGAACAAAACTTACGACAATACTTCAAAGACTTGGATGGTACGGAACCTTGCGGTGTGTATGATATGGTATTGCATCAAGTGGAAAAGCCGATGCTTGCCTGCGTGATGGAGCAATGCGGCGGAAACCAGTCTAAAGCGGCCGTTATTTTGGGTTTGAACCGCAATACCCTGCGTAAAAAATTACAACAGCACGGTATGCTGTAATACGGCAGGGCAATCCGTCCTGACGGTCGAAGGAGAAATAACAATGCAAAATCCGAATAAATTAAATATCCATTTCATCTTGCACGAGGCATTTGAAGTGCCGGGAGCATATTTGAAATGGGCGCAATGGCGCGGACATAACATCAGTACAACCAAAGTGTACGAAAGGGAAACCCTGCCTGACAATGTGGACGATATAGATTTTTTGATTGTGATGGGCGGGCCGCAATCGCCTGATGAAGACAGGCAGGCATTCTCGTATTACGACCCCGAATCCGAGCTGCGCCTGATGCGTCAGGCGATGGCGGCGGATAAATATATTGTCGGCGTGTGTTTGGGTGCGCAGCTTTTATCCGTTGCCTACGGCGCGCGCCACACACGCAGCCCTGAGCGTGAAATCGGCATTTATCCGATTGAGCTGACGGCGGAAGGTTTGGCGGATGCCCATGTTTCCCTGTTGGGCAAAACCCTGAATACCGGCCATTGGCACGGCGATATGCCCGGTTTGACGGATAAGGCGGTTGTGTTGGCAACCAGCAAAGGCTGTCCGCGCCAGATTATCCGTTTTGCGCCCAAACATTATGCCTTCCAGGCCCATTTGGAGTTTGACCGTGAAGCCGTCGGGCTGCTGATTGCGGCGGACGGACGCGAAAATGTGGCCGAACAAAGCCAAGCCCAAACTTATGTCCAGCATCCGGATAAAATCGAAGCGGCGGATTTCAGTGAAATGAATGCCAAACTCTTCGACTTTTTGGATTCTCTGACGCAGACAAAATAAAAAAGGCCAACCCTCCAGGCCGTCTGAATAATAAATATAGAGAAGAAACGATTAACCCTTTTTAAAAGGTCGGACCATGTTCTATCAAATACTTGCCCTGCTGATTTGGGGCAGCTCTTTTATCGCTGCCAAGTATTCTTACGAGATGATCGACCCTGCGCTGATGGTTGAGGCACGGTTGTTGATTGCCGCGTTGATGGTACTGCCGTCGTGCCGCCGTCATTTGGGAAGGATTCCGCGGAGCGAGTGGAAGCCGTTGTTATGGATTTCCTTTGTCAACTACGTTGTCGTTTTGATGCTTCAGTTTATCGGTTTGAAATACACGTCTGCCGCCAGCGCGATTACCATGGTCGGGCTGGAACCCTTGCTGGTGGTTTTTGTCGGTCATTTCTTTTTCAGCGACAAAGCGAAAATTTACCACTGGATTTGCGGCGCGGTGGCGTTTGCCGGCGTGGGCATGATGGTAATGGGCGGTGCAGAAGAAGGCGGCACGATTGATTGGTTCGGCTGTTTGCTGATTTTGCTTGCGGGATTGGGTTTTGCAGGCGTGATACGACCGAGCCAGCAGATGATTGCCCGCATCGGTGCGCCTGCATTTACCGTGGCTTCCATGGCGGTGGCGGCGGTATTGTGTCTGCCGTTTTCGCTGGTGTTGGCAGACAGTTATCAAATCAACTGGTCATGGGGCGGTACGCTGTCGATTTTGTATATGGGGATCGGTTGCAGTTGGCTTGCCTATCTGTTGTGGAACAAAGGCATGAACAAAGTCCCTGCCAACGTCTCCGGCCTGCTGATTTCGCTTGAGCCTGTCATCGGCGTTATCATGGCGGTGTTAATTTTGGGCGAACATTTAAGTGCTATGTCTGCGATGGGCATTACCGTCGTTATTGCGTCCACTTTTGTCGCCGGTATGCTGGCGCGTATCGGCAACAAACACAAAAAGGCCGTCTGAAAACGGTTTCAGACGGCCTGAAGTAAGCAGTACTTTTTTCAATAAAACATTTTGGGAAAATTTCTATGAAACGCATTATCTCCCTGCTTTTGCTTGCCTGCCCTATTTTGACGTCGGCTGCACCCGATAACGACAAAGCCGCTGTACAGGCCGTCATTGCCAAGTATTACAACCGACCGCTTGCCGCGCACAAATGCCAGCTCGCCAAGCCGCCGAAAGACAGTGAGACAGCATCTGACAACATTATGTATTGCATGAAACCTGTTGCCGATCATACCGTAACGCGCAACGGCAAAGCCGCGCGCTATGTGTTGTACACAGGTTTTGCCTACGATATGGAACAAAAAGTAAAACAGGACGCTCATGTTTCTTCCGGTCTGGCAGAATTGTTTGTTTTGGAGAAAACAGACGGCAAGTGGGCAATCAAACAGCACGGAAAAGATAAAATCGGCGCATGGGGCGAGCCGCCGGAGAATAAGGAATGGAAGTTTGTTCAGGTGGGCGCACAAAACTGGGGCTATGTTGCCGAATCAAGTTATACAGGCCAAGGCGACACGACGACTTCGCAAAACTTCCTGTTTACCGATGATAGCAACCGAATCCGCAACAGCGTCATGATCAGCGGTAACGATAACGGCGCATATTTTGGCGATTGCGATGAATTGAAAGGGCGTGAAAAACGCCTCTGCAAAGACAGATATACCAGTCTGGAAGCCAAAATTGCTTTTGACAAAAGCCGTCCTGCCGTATCCGGCGTATGGGCGCTGACTGCAAAACTCAGCGGCGTATCAGGAAAGAAAAATTATAAAAATCAGAAATATATTTTCCCTTATAACGGCAAAACCCACGTCGCCCCCAAAAACTATCCCTTGGGCGGACAATAGTTCCCTCGAAAAACGCTTTGATCAAACCACTACTACCTCAAGTCAAATCCCATGAAAGAAACGCATAAACTTTGGGCCGCCCTCATCATTACCGGCATTATCGGCGGCATAGTCGGCATTGTATTAACCGAAATCATGCATACAATTCAACATCTTGCCTACGGTTACGGTTCAGACGGCCTATACGTTTCATTCCGAGAGGGCGTATCGCAGGCAAGTCCTGCGCGGCGTATCGGAGTGATGGCCTTTTGCGGCGCGGTGGTCGGCTTGGGGTGGTGGTTGCTCAAACGCTACGGCAGGCCGCAACCGAGCATTAAAGCTGTGGTTAAAAATCCGCTCGCCGGTTTTCCGTTTTTTGAAACCGTCAGTCATGCTCTGTTGCAAATCATTACCGTCGGGCTTGGCTCGCCGCTCGGCCGCGAAGTTGCGCCGCGCGAAATGACTGCTGCCTTTGCTTCAGTAGGCGTCAACCGTTTCGGGTTGAGCGAAGACGACACAAGGCTGGTCATTGCTTGCGCCTCGGGTGCAGGTTTGGCAGCCGTGTATAACGTGCCGCTCGCCTCCACACTTTTTATCCTCGAAGCCATGCTGGGCTTATGGACTCAGCAAGCCGTCGCCGCCGCATTGCTGACTTCCGTCATCGCCACTGCCGTCGCGCGCATCGGCTTGGGCGACGTGCAGCAATATCATCCGGCTAACCTTTCCATCAACACATCATTACTTTGGTTTTCCGTCATCATCGGCCCAGTACTGGGCGCAACCGCCGTCTTTTTCCAGCGTACTGCCCAAAAATTCCCCTTCATCAAGCGCGATAATATCAAAATCATTCCCTTGGCCGTCTGTATGTTTGCACTCATTGGCGCGATTGCCGTTTGGTTTCCCGAAATTTTGGGCAACGGCAAAGCAGGCAACCAACTGACCTTTGGCGGATTGACCGGCTGGCAACACAGCCTTGAGCTGACCTCCGTCAAATGGCTGGTCGTCTTAATGGCGCTGGTGGCAGGCGCATACGGCGGCCTGATTACCCCGTCCATGATGCTCGGCAGCACCATCGCCTTTGCCGCTGCCGCCGCGTGGAATACTTTCTTTCCTGCCATGTCGTCCGAAAGCGCGGCCGTTGTCGGCGCAGCCGTTTTCCTCGGCGTTTCCCTCAAAATGCCCCTGACGGCCATAGCCTTTATTTTAGAGCTAACCTACGCCCCCGTTGCCTTGCTCATGCCCTTATGTGCAGGCATGGCAGGCGCAGTATGCGTGGCGAAGAAAATGGGATTTAAATAGGCAAAAGCATCAGGCCGTCTGAAACCTCGTTTCAGACGGCCTTTTACAATAAAATTGTTAACAATATCTATAAAAACCTACTGCCAAAAAGGCGAAAATAGCGGATAATACCGCCCTGAAAATTCATACCATATCGATTAAACCTTCAACAAAGGAAATCCCATGTCTTCCATCAAACGCGCCCTGATTAGCCTATCCGACAAGACAGGCGCAGTCGAATTTGCCCAAACCCTGACCAAGCTCGGTGTTGAAATCCTCTCTACCGGCGGTACAGCAAAGCTCTTGGCTGATGCAGGCGTTCCCGTTATCGAAGTTGCCGACTATACCGGTTTTCCCGAAATGCTCGACGGCCGCGTGAAAACCCTGCATCCGAAAATCCACGGCGGCATCCTCGGCCGTCGCGATTTGGACGAACACGTCGCCAAGATGGAAGAACACGGCATCGGCAATATCGACCTCGTGTGCGTCAACCTCTACCCCTTCGCCGCCACCATCGCCAAACCAAACTGCACACTGGAAGACGCGATTGAAAACATCGACATCGGTGGCCCGACCATGGTGCGCTCTGCCGCGAAAAACTGGAAACACGTCGCCATTGTTACCGACACCGCTGATTTCCCGGCCATCGCCGCCGAACTCGAAGCCAACAACGGCGCATTGAGCGACAAAACCCGTTTCAACCTCTCACGCAAAGCATTCAGCCATACCGCCCAATACGACGGCATGATTTCCAACTACCTAACCTCACTTTCAGACGACGTCTTGAGCGGTCAGCCCCAAATCGGCGAATTTCCAAGCCAGTTCAACCAAAGCTGGATTAAAGTGCAAGACATGCGCTACGGCGAAAACCCGCACCAACGCGCCGCGTTCTACCGCGATATTTACCCCGCAGCAGGCAGCCTTTCCGCCTACAAACAACTGCAAGGCAAAGAATTGTCTTACAACAACATCGCCGATGCCGATGCCGCCTGGGAAGCCGTCAAATCCTTTGACGCGCCGGCCTGCGTAATTGTGAAACACGCCAATCCGTGCGGCGTAGCCGTCGCCTCCAATACCTTGGATGCCTACAAACTCGCCTACGCTACCGACACCACCAGCGCATTCGGCGGCATCATCGCCTTCAACCGCGAAGTGGACGGCGAAACCGTCAAACAAATTACCGACAACCAATTTATGGAAGTCCTCATGGCGCCGAAGTTCACCGCCGAAGCCCTCGAAATTGCCGCTGCCAAGAAAAACGTGCGCGTATTGGAAGTGCCGCTCGAAGCAGGTACCAACCGCTTTGAACTCAAACGCGTCGGCGGCGGACTGTTGGTACAAACGCCCGACATCCACCGCATCAGCCGCGCCGATTTGAAAGTCGTCTCCAAACGCGAACCGACCGAGCAAGAATGGAACGACCTGATGTTTGTATGGAACGTCGCAAAATACGTCAAATCTAACGCCATCGTCTTCGGCAAAGGCGGTCAAACCTACGGCATCGGCGCAGGCCAAATGAGCCGCGTGGACAGCACCCGCATCGCCGCCCGCAAAGCGCAAGATGCCAATTTCGACCTCAACGGTGCATGTGCCGCTTCCGATGCCTTCTTCCCATTCCGCGACGGCGTAGATGTCATTGCCGAGCAGGGCATCAAAGCCATCATCCACCCCGCAGGCTCCATGCGCGACCAAGAAGTTTTTGATGCAGCGGACGAACACGGCATCGCCATGGTCGTAACCGGCATCCGCCATTTCCGCCACTGATAAGCTGATATAAAATAAAGGCCGTCTGAAAACAAAGTTCCAATATCATGAAACCCGTTTTCAGACGGCCTTCTTTAATCATCAAACAATTTAGCGGTCTAACTGTAAATCAGGACAAAGCAACCAAGCCCCAGCCCGTCCGATTCATGCAGCAACACAACACCGCCCAAGTCTAAAACCAACCTACTCAGAGAAAAACATGAAACACATTCTCCTCATCCTTACCCTTGCCACACTCACCGCCTGCGCCTCCAGCCATACCGGAGGCTACGGCTATGCCGGCAACAACGGCGCTTCAGCAGGCGTAACCCAAACATTCCGTTGGTAAGGCCGTCTGAAAAAACAACACAGTTTTCTACAATAAAGAACAAACAAATCCCAAACGTAAAGGCAAGTTTTACACTTGCCTTTTTAACGCTGTCCATCGGCTCAATAGCGCATAAATTCGTGTCATTTGCCCGCTGTTTGCTATGTTAGAAAACGTCAAAGGCCGTCTGAAAACAGGCTATATAAACCCATCACACGGTTTAAACCGATCCTTGATACAAATCTCATTAATTCTCTAAATAAAAGCTGACATCTAAATCTATCACTAAAATAACTATCCTGTTAACATATTATTTAACAATCATTATTGTTTAAAAATTTCAACAAAAATCATATAATTATAAAAATCGTTTAAAAAAAGCAACAAGTAAATCTAACGGGCATGACCGTTGAGGCCGAAAAAATAACACTTTATCGGAAGAGTTGATTTGTAAAACCAAACGCATATAAAATTTGGACAAGGATTCCGAATGCATTGATAGAAGCTGACAAAAAGTGACTTGTTAAGAAACAAGCTGACAAAAAACGGCACATCGTTTCCCAAACTTCACAAGCTTCCCAAAATGTATCAGCATAAAATCCCATAAAACAGGCTTTTAGCTGCTATTCGGCCGAGTGGAGACTTTTGGCACGGGAATTGCATACAGGAGATTACGGCATGAAACCGCATAAAGGGGAGACTCTGAAATGCGGCAAATGTGTGGACAGGCGGTTTACAGCCGAGCAACACGTCCCAAAAGAAATCAAACCCCTTACAGGAAAATCGATATGAATAAAGTCTTTAAAGTCATTTGGAACCACGCGACCCAGACATGGACCGCGGTTTCCGAGATCAGCCATGCACACGGCAAAAAATCCGCTTCTGACAAGCGTAAAGCCGTAGCTGCTGCAGTGGTTGCAGCAGGTGCTTTGATGGCATCTAGCGGAGCAGAGGCCGATGTAAGATTGGGAGGTAGCGCAGTAAACATCACTCCTGATGGCACTTACAACGGTTCTAACAGAAACGTTGGTGTCAACTCTGTTGTAGTGGGTTATCAAAATACTGCCAGCAGCCAAGATGGCACTATCGCTTACGGTGCTAACAATACTGCGACTGCAAACGCAGCATTGGCTGTGGGTAATAACAATATCGCAACCGGCGGTGCATCGACTGCAATGGGTGTAAGCTCTGTTGCAAGTGGCGAAGCTTCTGTTGCAATCGGTAACGTAGCCCAAGCAACGCAAATTCGTGCGACTGCAGTAGGTAACCGTGCGACTGCTACTCAAGACTCCGCAAGTGCATTCGGTAACCGTGCAAATGCTGGCGCACAATTTGCAACAGCTATTGGTGACAACTCCAATGCAAATGCTGCTGCAGTTGCTGTAGGTACGCATGCGAACGCTGAAAAACAAGATTCTATCGCTATTGGTAACAACGCTCACGGTGCTTGGACAAATGCGATTGCTGTCGGTAAAGATAGCGTAGCAAAACAAGACCACGCGATTGCAGCAGGTACTAGCGCAAATGCGTCAGGTATTCAAGCTGTCGGTGTTGGTTCATATACAAAAGCAGAAGGTAATCTGACAGTTGCGGTTGGTCCATATGCACAAGCCAATAAAGAAGCTGCAATTGCCGTAGGTTCTAACGCTACTGCTGCTGAGTCTAATGCTATTGCTGTGGGTCAAACTGCTACTGCGGCTAATAATAACTCCATTGCTGTCGGTACTAAAACAGTTTCTAGAGGTGATAACGCAATTGGTATCGGTGCTTATGCTGAATCAACTGCTGCACGTGGTACCGCTATCGGCGTATTGTCTCAAGCGAATGGCGAAGGCTCATTTGCCGGTGGTGCATCTGCTCAAGCAACAGGTGAAAATTCTGTAGCTATTGGCGGTGCGAAAGATGGTACTCTGGGTAATAAAGCAGGTTCTGCTGCTAAAGCCGTTGGTAATAACTCTATTGCAGTAGGTTCTAAATCAAATGCTTCTAAAACTGCTGACGTTGCAGTAGGTTATGCTGCTACAGCAAATGGTACTTCTACCGGTTCTGATGGCGACGGCGTAGTAAATAATGCCGGTTCGGCAATGGCAATCGGTACTGAATCTCAAGCAACCGGTATCGTGGCAACTGCTATCGGCCAACGTTCTCAAGCTCTGGCAAACGGCGCGGTAGCATTGGGTGGCGACGCTCAAGCTAAAAAAGGTTCTGCCGTAGCAATCGGTCGCGGTTCTGTAGCGGACGGTATTTCTGCCGCTGCATTCGGTCCTGCTGCTCAAGCAACTGGTAAATACTCAGTAGCTTTGGGCGTACAAAGCCAAGCCACTTCAGAACAAGCCATCGCATTGGGCCGCCTCTCTCAAGCCAACGGTAAGTTTGCAACTGCCCTGGGTAACAACGCTCAAGCAACAGCCCAACACACTCTGGCTTTGGGCTCAGAAGCTAAATCTACTATCGAAAACAGCGTAGCCCTGGGTAACGGCTCTACAACCAGCGCATTCGTACCTACCAATACTGCTACTGTTGGCAGCTACACTTACAGCGGCTTCGCAGGCGCAACCAGCGGCTTGGGCAACGGCGCAGTATTGTCTGTAGGTTCTGCAGGTAACGAGCGTCAAATCCAAAACGTTGCCGCAGGCCGTATTTCTGCAACTTCTACCGATGCAATCAACGGCTCTCAATTGTACGCTGTTGCAAACCGCATCGAAAACCTGAATCCGTTTGTATTCTCAGGCCATAATGGTAGCGGTAGCTCACCAGATGTAGGTACATACAAATACGATCCTAAATCAAATGCCAATAACACCCTGAAACTGATCGCAGGTGACGGTCTGAAGATGACTTCAAACGGCACTAACGAATACACCCTGAGCGTAATTGGTGGTGGTTCTACTGGTTCTACCGGCGCAACTGGTGCAACTGGCCCTAAAGGCGATACCGGCGCAACTGGTGCAACTGGCCCTAAAGGCGATACCGGTGCAACTGGTGCTACTGGCGCAACTGGCCCTAAAGGCGAAAAAGGCGATACTGGTCCTGCTGGCCCTAAAGGTGATACCGGCGCTACTGGCGCAGCCGGCGCTAAAGGCGACAAAGGCGACAGCATCACAGGTGAAGTTGTAGATAATGGTGACGGTACCCATACCATTACTATTACTAATCTAGGTGATGGCTCAGTCACTACTACCATCGTTAAAGACGGTAAAAACGGTAAAGATGGTAAAGACGGCGCTACTGGCGCAGCCGGCGCTAAAGGCGATAAAGGTGACACTGGCGCAGCCGGCGCTAAAGGCGACAAAGGTGACACTGGCGCAGCCGGCGCTAAAGGCGACAAAGGTGACACTGGCGCAGCCGGCGCTAAAGGCGACAAAGGTGACACTGGTGCAGCCGGCGCTAAAGGCGACAAAGGTGACACTGGCGCAGCCGGTGCTAAAGGCGATAAAGGTGACACTGGTGCAGCCGGCGCTAAAGGCGACAAAGGCGACAGCATCACAGGTGAAGTTGTAGATAATGGTGACGGTACCCATACCATCACTATTACTAATCTAGGTGATGGCTCAGTCACTACTACCATCGTTAAAGACGGTAAAAACGGTAAAGATGGTAAAGACGGCGCTACTGGCGCAGCCGGCGCTAAAGGCGATAAAGGTGACACTGGCGCAGCCGGTGCTAAAGGCGACAAAGGTGACACTGGCGCAGCCGGCGCTAAAGGCGACAAAGGCGACAGCATCACAGGTGAAGTTGTAGATAATGGTGACGGTACCCATACCATTACTATTACTAATCTAGGTGATGGCTCAGTCACTACTACCATCGTTAAAGACGGTAAAAACGGTAAAGATGGTAAAGACGGCGCTACTGGCGCAGCCGGCGCTAAAGGCGATAAAGGTGACACTGGCGCAGCCGGTGCTAAAGGCGACAAAGGCGACAGCATCACAGGTGAAGTTGTAGATAATGGTGACGGTACCCATACCATCACTATTACTAATCTAGGTGATGGCTCAGTCACTACTACCATCGTTAAAGACGGTAAAAACGGTAAAGATGGTAAAGACGGTGCTACTGGCGCTACTGGTGCAACCGGTGAAAAAGGTGACACCGGTGCAACTGGTGCCGACGGTAAGAACGCTGAAGCCGACGTTAAAGACAACGGCGACGGTACCCACACTGTAACCAT